>JALNXE010000028.1 GCA_023230525.1 Desulfobulbaceae bacterium | reverse complement strand
GTCCGGGAGCCGCCGGTATTGCCGACATCAGCGCCGTTTTTCTCATTTTTCCCCTGGAAAAGGGTGTCAAGCTCAAGCCCCAGCAACCAATCATAATTGGGGGTGTAATGCATTGCCAGACCAAGCCGGGTTTCGTCTCCGAACTTGTAGTCGTCATTATTTTCCATCTTATAGGTATAACTGGCCAGACCATGGAACCAGAGGTTACTGTACCGCTGGGAATAGAGCAGCCCGCCGGTAAAGGTGTAATCGCCGGTGCCGAGCTGCAGGCCAGGGGTGTCGATCCATTCCGTGTCAAAATCACCGGAGGGAAAAGTGGTTTCGGCCAGCAGTGTGACAAATCGGCTGAAGTAATTGTCCCGCCAGACATTATAGCGCAGCGACAATCCCAGATCTCCCAACCCGCTGTTGTTATCGGTCTGCACCCGGCTGCCGCCCATCTTGTACATCTGCATTTCCTTTTCCAGATAGGAAAGGGACATCCCGAGGGCCAGACTGTCGGTGAGACCGAAGTTGAGCATCAGCATCTCAGCCTCGGTGGTCATTTCCTTGGGGGCCATATTCTGGCCGGGCCGCCGGACAAAATCTTCCGGGTCCTTGCTGCTTGATCCTTCCATGATTTCGTCCATTTTCATATACATGTAGCCCAGCCCGACCCCGAACGCCCCTTTAGGAGGCAGCACCGCGGCCTTGATTCTGGTGGGCATGGTCATGCCCATGGGCGAAACCGCGCTCAGGGCCTGATGAAAATCCAACAGTTCCCCGCCCTGCTCATCGATGAATTTCTGGGCCGCTTCCCTGCTGCGGAAGGCGATGATGCTGGGCATCATGTCGGGAATCTGCCTGCTGCCGATGACATAGGTGGCATCAGCTGCCGGAATCAGCGCCCTGCCTTCCCAGTCACGCACCATGATTGAGGTGAAGGAGTCCGGGCCGCCCTCGTCCTGGACAATGCGCAGCAGACAGGCCATGCCGCAGGCTTCAGAGTGGCGGCCATCCTTGTAGGTCAACTCGGCGGCCGTGTGCTGATACTGATCAATATACATACCGCACACCTGGCAACCGGCACGGCCTCCCGGTTCAGCGGCTCGGGTTGTTCCTGTACCGCATAATACCGCGGCCATCAAAACGATTAACAGTATACGCCGCATTGTTCACCTCCCCTTCCGGTAACGGGCGGGAGACCGTTACCTGTTGATGATATCAGAAAATCAGGTCCGCCTGTTCCGCCACAATCCCCGGTGCTGATATTTCCCTGGAACTGCAAGAGGATAGGCAATCACTCCCTGTCAAATAATAGCAATTACCTAACAGCATCATCACCCATTGGCAATGTGGCAAATTGTCGCACCTGAATACAAATTCAAATATTCCAAAGGATTAACGGGAGAAGAAAAAAGAATCCTCAGACGGATTGTGAAAGTTCAGATAACCTGATCTCGGCAGATTTTACTTTGATACCAGGATTGCGATTCGAGAAGAGTGCCTAAAGTACTTGAAATACCCTTGTGCCCCTTGCGGGTATAGAGTACTTAAAGTTGCGGTACTTTCTGATCAGATAACTCCTTTAACTTTATACCCTCAGGGGGCACAAGGGCACTTTAAGTACTTCAAGTATTTTAGACACTTAAACTGGTAACAGGACAGAATCCCTGATGGTGGCATAACCTATTGAAATTGCGTCACGACATCAGGAGTTCTGAACTTGCCCATTTCCGGGTCAACAGATTTCGGGAAGTTGCTGGGCAGGCACAAAATGAAAAGGGGAACAGGCGGGCTGCTCGCCGCTGTTCCCCTTTATTGGCAAAACGCTTCCCCGGATCGGGGAATATATATATCAGGCCTTTTTCAGGACATTACCGATATCTTTCACCTTATCAACCTCTTCCTTGAGAGCGGTCACCTCTTTGACACCAGGGACACTTTCTTCCGCCTCCTTGAGTCCTCTTTTAAAGGAAGAAATCCCCTTGCCGAGTCCGGCCCCGATCTCCGGCAGCTTCTTGCCGCCGAAAACGAGAAAGGCTATTCCCAGAATGACAATAAGTTCCGGCGTTCCCAGTCCAAACATTGTTTAACCTCCTTGCTGACTATTATGCCAATCACCGTCTGCGGATGATCATATTCACCGGAGACGGTGATGCAAAACCTGCTCAACTATCCTTATTCGTATCCTTGTCGGCCTCGTCCAGTTTTTTCTTGTCGTCTCCATCCTTGGTGGCATTCTTGAAGTTCTTGATGCCCTTGCCGATGCCTGAGCCGATCTCCGGCAGCTTGCCCGCCCCGAAAATGATTACTATGATAACCAGAATGATAATCAATTCCGGCATGCCGAGTCCAAACATAGCGAGCCTCTCCTGTTAATTGCAAGTACAATTTACCATAAGTTACTACATAACCCAAAGCATTACAGACCGCAAAGAAAAAAATCAGCCCCTACCGGCCACCAGGCGGGTCATCTCATTGACCCTGGCGATGATCTGTTTCTCATCAAGCGCCGTCAGCTGCCCGTCACGCATGACGACCTTGCCGTTGATCAGCGAATGAACCACGTCACTGCCCTTGGCCGCATAAACCAGGTGTGAGGCGATATTGTACATGGGGGTGAGATGGGGCTGGTCAAGATCAAGGACAATCATGTCCGCCATCTTGCCCGGCTCCAGGCTGCCGATCTGCCGGTGGGCGCCGAGCACCCGGGCCCCGCCCATGGTGGCCATGTGCAGGGTTTCCCGGGCGGTCATCACCGTGGGATCAAGACGGTGCACCTTATGCAGCTTGGCCGCCATATCCATTTCGGCAAACAGGTCAACATTGTTGTTGCTGGCGCTGCCGTCCGTGCCGAGCCCCACCGTCACGCCGGCTGCCAGCAGCTCCGGCACCGGGGCGACCCCTGAGGCGAGTTTCATGTTGCTTTCCGGACAATGGGCCACCTTCACCTGCCGCTGGCCCAGCAGGGCGATCTCCTCGACTGACAGCATGACGCAGTGATCGGCTATGACGCGTTCATCAAGCAGCCCCAGGGCCTCCAGATGGTTGACCGGGGTTTTCCCATAGCGCTTGCGCACCGTTTCCACCTCGTCTGCTGTTTCCGAGAGATGAATGACGTAGGGGCAGTCATGGGCCAGCGCCTTTTCCTTGAGCGCTACCAGCAGGTCAGGGGCGCAGGTATAAACGGAATGGGGGTCCATGGTGATGTTGACCAGGGGATGGTCCTGGTAGCGCTGCGCCAGCTCCTCCACATAGGCAAAGCCTGCGGCCAGCTCCCCGTAATTGGGCGAGGGGAAATCATAGAGCACCTCGCCCACCCAGGCCCGCATGCCGCTTCTGTCCGCGGCCCGGGCCACATCATCGGCAAAAAGATACATATCGCAGAAACTGGTGGTGCCGGATTTGATCATCTCCACCATGGAAAGCAGCGAGGCGTGATAGACCATCTCGCCGGTGAGTCTCCCCTCCACGGGAAAGATATGGTCCTGCAGCCAGGTCATGAGCGGCAGGTCATCGGCCAGCCCCCGCATGCAGGACATGGCGGCGTGGGTGTGCACATTGACCAGCCCCGGCATGATCAGCGCCTTGGGCAGGGTGAGCGTCTCAGCCGCCTGGTACTGCTGCCGCAGCTCGCGGGCCGGCCCCACCGCGGCAATGGTTGCGCCGCAGACCGCCACCGCCCCGTCCTCGATAATGGTATGATCGCGGTCCATGGTCACCACGGTGCCAAGCAGCAGCACATCACATCTGTTATTTTTTCCCTCACTCATCACACTGTCATCCGCTGTAAAAATATCCTCATCCGCCAGGACTGGGTCCGGCAATCATCACCGGCGGGCAGCCCCTGGGGTCACCTATCATCCGCCAATTACCATGCAGGTCAAAGATTTCTGAGCACAGCCATCACCAGCTGCACAAAGGTACCCTCCGCCTGGCCGGCCTGTTCCAGAATCTCCTCAAAGCGGATGGGCTGGAAATTATCCGGGTCGTTGACATTGGCTACCATGGAGATGCCGAGCACCCGCAACCCCGCATGGACCGCCACAATCACCTCCGGCACCGTGGACATGCCCACCGCATCCGCCCCGCACATGCGGAGAAACCGTGTTTCGGCGGGGGTCTCCAGGCTCGGCCCGGGAATGGCCACATAGGTGCCGGCCACCACCTTGGCGATATTGTGTCTGCTGGCGCAGTCAATGGCCAGAGCGATCAGATCCGGATCATAAACCCGGGAGCAGTCCGGGAACCGCGGCCCCCAGTCATCCACATTCGGCCCGCGCAACGGATTATCCGGGATGAAATTAAGATGATCGCTGATGATCATCAGTGTGCCCGGCGCATAGGCGGGGTTGAGGCCGCCCGCGGCATTGGTAACCAGCAGCAGCCGGGCACCCAGCAGGGACAGCACCCTGACCGGGAAAGTCAACTCCCGGGTGGAATAGCCTTCATAGTAATGGAATCGCCCCTGCAGCGCAGCCACCCTTTTGTTGCCCAGGATGCCGAAGATCAGATTGCCGGCATGACTGGTAACCGTGGATCTGGGGAAATGCGGGATCATTTCATAGGGCAGACAGAGGGCGTTTTCTATTTTTTCCGCAATGCCGCCCAGACCGGTGCCGAGCACCAGAATGATCTCAGGCCTCTCGCCGCACCTCTCCCGCAGAAAGGAGACCGTTGTCTCCACCTCATTTTGGAAATCTTCCGCAGCTTGCTTCATTTTCCTACCGCGCGATCTTGGTGAATTTCGAACCCTCAATGGTCAGATTATACATCAGGCCCTTATTGCTGAAGACAAAGCCGACAATGGGATCCTTGATATCAATGGTGTTGATGTCCTCACCCACTCCCCATTTCACCAGCGCCACTGATCCGTCAACCCCTGCCTTCCAACCCTCGCTCCTGCGGAAGTCCTGCAGGGCCTGCTGGGTTAAAAAAACCACCACGATGGATTTGGACTGCGCCCCCAGCTGAAAACCGATGGAGGCGGCGGCTGTATTGTAAAACTCCACCGTCTTGCCGCCTATGCGCAGCGCCCCTTCTCCATACTCGCCGCCAACGCCGATCCCCGCCTTGATAACGCTTGGAAAAACCAGCACCCCCGCCGCCTTTTGCAGAAATTCTTCACCACCGGTTATCTCGGTCGTAAAGCGCTTCAGGGTGCCGTTCACCCCGATATTGATCTCTTCGGCTGAGGCGGCAAAGGCCACGCCCGGGCCACTGACAACAACAGCGGACAATAATAGGAAAAACAGCATAATGATGGCGGAAAAACTCTTTTGACCGGTTTTCATCCTTCCTCTCCTTTTCAATATATTTATTAATGAACCCGCACAGTCTGCTGCAGAGGAACAGCAGGGCCATCCCCGCAAAGCGGCAGAGAAACGGTAAAGGTCGTGCCCTGATCCGGCTTGCTGACAAAGGTGATGCTGCCACCATGTTTTTTTTCCACAATCTGTTTGCAGGAAAGAAGCCCCAGACCGTTGCCCGAGGGCTTGGTGGTAAAATGGGCATCAAATATCCTGCCCGCCACTGCTTCAGCAATCCCTCGGCCATAATCTTTCACCTCAATGCTGATGCGATCGCCGGAGAAAGCGGCGCTCAGCTCGATTTGCGCGCCGGGATTGCTCGCCTGGGCGGCATTGATCAGCAGATTCAGCAGCACCAGCCGGATCTGCAGTTTTGAAAAATAGAATTCCGGCAAATCGTCCGCCAGGGTGACGATGATGCGCTTATCCTGCAGATCGGACTGGGTGACAAAATCAGATTCCCGCATCTCGTTAATCAGCTCCGGCAGCGAGTTACGCACGAAACCTTCCGGCACGACAAGATTTTTCACGCTGGCAAGGGCCTGCTCCACCAAGGCGGCGATATGATTGCGGGCCATCTTCATGTAGCGGATATATTTTTCCTGGCTTGAGCCCTTTTCCACCGGGAAATTATCAAGAAAAAGGAAAAGGGAGAGAAGATTCTTCATGTCATGCACCAGGATATTGATCTGCTCAAACTCCCGGGCAATTACCTCGTTGTCCTTCCTGAGACGATGACTGAGAATCTTCAAAATCGGCAGCAGTGTCTGCGGGTTGTTCATCAGCAATCCCTTGAAAAGCCGGGCCGGCACCCTGAGCAGCAGACTCTGTTCACTGGCTTTGACGGTGGCGGAACGGGGTTTTTCTTCGATAATGGCCATTTCCCCCACGTAATCCACCGGAATGATTTCAGCCAGAATTCTTTTGTCCTTATAAACCAGCAGTTTACCCTGCAGCAGCACAAAAAAATCCTCCCCCTCCGTTCCCTCGCAGAGCAGAATGTCTCCAGGCTGACAATGCACCTCTTCCATGCTGAAGGCAAAAGCTTGCAGATCCGCGGCTGAAAACGAGGAAAAAAGGTCAATCTGCTGCAGAAGCTTGATGCGACGCTCTCCTGTCATGATAACGCTCTGCCCTTATCCTTGCCGGAAATGTTGCTGCGCTCGGACAACGCCTGGTTAATAGCAGACTGGAGGGACTGCCTGGTCTGGCAGGTCTGGGAATCGCTGGCTGGCTGCAGAACTTTTTTCCGGATGGACATAATGATTTCTGAAGATTTCCCCAGAGCGCCGTCCGACACCTGAGCGATGGCAATGGCCCCGATGGCGTTACAATCTGAAAGCTATCTCACCGCCTCCACTCAGAAAAAAAATAATTAATAATGATGGATATTATACTCTTGAGACTTCAGTGAAACAAGCGGAACCGAACCGGCTGAGGAAAAGGGGAGCAGTGAGGATTTATCAGAGAACAGCCTGGTACTCTTGGCTAATAGATTAACCAAAGGCAGCAAATATTCCTTACCCACAGAAACAGTGCTAACAATTTGATTTTTTAGATGGTCGGGACGAGAGGATTTGAACCTCCGACCCTAGCGTCCCGAACGCTATGCTCTACCAGACTGAGCCACGTCCCGACCCGGATAGACAGAATAAAGACGCGGAGAAAACGAATAAATTTCTCCGCGTCTTTATGTATTACTTATGACGACCTGCTGAATAACAGAACCGGTGGTACCCGGTTGCATATATCAAATGTGAATTGGCGCAGCCTACTTCATCAAGCGGGCTTATTTAACAGCATCAGCAAGTTTACTTCCAGCTTTAAACCGTGCAACCTTTCTTGAAGGAATCTTGATGGTAGCACCGGTCTGGGGGTTTCTACCCTGCCGTGCAGCACGGGCGGAGACAGAAAAAGTGCCAAAACCAACCAGTGTCACTTTGTCTCCTTTTGCCAGGGCATCAGTCACTGCATCAAGAAAAGCGGTTAATGACTTCTCCGCAGCGGCTTTGCTGATCCCCGCAGCAGAAGCCATGCTTTCAACCAACTCACTCTTATTCATACTCCTTCCTCCTCACGAATAACTTAATAGATGAATCTAACACGAACGTTAGTGCCGATTTAACCAAACACTATTAGATTGTCAAACAAAAAAAAACACTGTATTTCCCAAAAAAAACCTCAATATCAGCCCAAAATACTCGCTCGCTCAGAAAGTTCAAGAAAAACTTTGGTATAATTGAGTTTTGCGAAAAAATTTATCACTTCTTCCCGCAAGCCGTTTTCCAGAAACTTCTTGCTATCTCCTTGAGACAGCGCAATAAATACGGATTTCCCATCAAGCCTTGCCCGGCAGCCGAAAAAACCTCGCTCCTCGAGAAAATTTTCCCCGCGGGCCACATCCCGCAACAGTTCCGGGGTGATGGCCAACCCGCGTGCAATGCGGGTAGCCAGACAGGATTCCGAAGGGAGATTCCAGCAGCAAAGCTGAAATTCCCTGCACAGGGAACGTATCTCCCCTTTCGACAAACCCGCCTCAACCAGGGGGGTCAGAGCCTGAAGCTCCCTGACAGCCTGCAGTCCGGGACGATCCTGCTTGAGATCATCAATATTGGTCCCGTCTAAAAGTTTATACCCAGAAGGGAGCTGAGACGTCAAGCAGCTATACATTTTCTTTTTGCAATGATAGCAGCGCAAATCACCGTTTGCCGTAAATTCCGGCCAGGACAAGGGATCAACATCAATAATCCGCAGCGCGCAACCCAGCTCTTGGCAGCTTTGCCTGACTACTTCCAGCACCCGAGGCTTCTGAAGCGGGGAACGCAGATAAACAGCCATGGCATCCGCGCCATAGGCCGCGGTGGCGGCCTTGAGCAGCAAGGTGCTGTCCACGCCGCCGGAAAATGCCACTGTCCCATGCCCTGCTCTTTTGAGCGCGGCCACGAGACAATGGTATTTTTCCATTAACTGTAAGGAAAAAGCCGACCCGTCCTCAGCAGGAACCATACGGATTATTTGTCAGGCAGGGTCTGTATCGGCTTTACAAGCTGGAAATCACCCTTTTCGATCCATCCCTTCAAGATAAGAGCAATCTCCCGGGCCCGGACAAAACTCGACAGCGGGGCGGTGGGAACATCCTTGCCGTTTACCTCAATGTGCCCGCTTTTGAGCTGGGCGTAGGTGACCTCGCCATAATTGCGCTTAACGCCATGGGGATAATCATAGGAGTAATCAACTACCTGGGTGACCAGTTCGGCGTCGGAAACGCCGGTGAAGCGCGCCATATCCTCATTGAGAATGGGTATGGGTATGCCTATGCCCACGGCCAGGGTGGAACCATAGCCCTGCATGCTGATACCTTTCAGCCACCGGTTGCTCATCTGCTTCATATCGCCATAGACCATGAGGGTTCCGGCCGGCCGGCATGGCGTACCGTTTTCCGCCCGCTGGACTCCGGGATTGTGCTGACTGCCGTGCCAGCCGACATAACCGATGCCGCCACCCAGAAAGATCCGGGTGCCGATGCCGATGGTCTTGAAGTAGGGATCATTGAGCAGGGGGCTCAACTCGCCGGCGCTGCAGTAATTGGCATTTTTGCCAAACGGCCGCAGCGTGCCCATGTAGGTATAGATCGTCTTATCGGACAGATTGACGGCACAGTTATAGTTCTGATAGCAGTTCCGGGGATTAACCAGCAGGGCATAGGGCAGATCCTGCAGGGTGATCTCCTTTTCAATGCCCTTGTTCGGATAACAATCCGTACCGTAGGCCACGGCCTTCAGATGAATCTTCCTGCCGGCCACCAGATCCTCCAGCACATGGCCGCCGCCATAGCGGAATTCACCCGGATAGATCTTGTTCAAAGGATCGTCTTCCGCCAGTTCCGCGGCCCCGATGTAGATATCCACGGCAGCAAGGCCTGCATAGGCGGGAATATCGTTCAGCCACACCTTGGACGCCTTGATCGTCGGCTGGGAATGGCCGAAGTTGAGAAAGGCCCCGGAGGAACACATGGGGGAAAAGGTGCCGGTGGTGACCACATCCACCTTTCTGGCCGCCTCTTCGGGCCCATGCTCACGGACAATGCCGACCATCTCCTCGGCCGTCACCACCACCGCCTCGCCAGACTTGATTCGGGCGTTTATTTCATCGTAAGTCTTCTGAACCTTCCACTCACTCATGCCAGCAAACCTCACTCCATCACAGAAACAACTTTATGACCGGCCTTTTCCAACGCCTCGACAATCGGGGCAGGATCGCATTTTTCCAGTCTGAAATAATGGACTTTGCGTCTGGCGGCATGGCTTTCAATGGCAACACTGATAATTTCGCCGCCGTGTTCATTAATGACGCGGGTTACGTCCTCCAGGCCGCTCTTCTTATCAACCACCACATCAATCCTGGTTGAGGCCTTGAACAGGCCGAGCACCTCGATAAAGGCGGAAAGAAGATCCGACGCGGTGATGATGCCCACCAGTTTTTTCTTGTCAAGAACGGGCAAACCCCCGATTTTGTAATCATGAATAAGCCGCGCTGCCGTTTCAATGCTGGCATTGGCATTGACCGTAATGGGGTTCAACACCATCACCTGATGAACCGGTATGTCTTCCACCATTGACGGAAAAGAAAACTGCCGCAAATCGCTTTCAGTAATAAATCCAACTAATTGATCATCCTCAACAACCGGCAGATGCCTGATGGAATACTTCTTCATCAGCTCTGTTGCCTCCTGCAGCAGCGCGGTTCGGTGGATGGTCTTCGGATCGGCTTTCATCCAGTTCTTAATCTTCATAACAATTCCTACCTTATGTCTGCCCCCTTCCCCTTACGGTTCCTTCTCTGAGAAGGAACAAAGAATGCGGCAAAGGGAAATGATTTTAACCCTAGAATACTTTTAATATTTTTTCAAGTTAGAAGAAACAGGGAAAAGGGCTGCTATTTTTATTCATTTTCTCTTTCCATATCCGCCGATTTGCATTAATAGTGCTCATTCTATCATCAAAATTGCGCCTCAATGCAAAAAAAACCGAGGCCCCGAGAAATAAATTCATAAAAAAATACAGACTATGGCCACAGACAATCAGGCAGCCCTCATCAATGTGCGTAACCGCATTGACGCCATTGATGATACCATATTGAAATTATTAAAGGAAAGGTTGAAATGCGCCCAGGATATCGGCCAACTGAAATCCAAGGAAAACAGGGCGAAATGGGACCCCCTGCGGGAGAGGCAGATTTACGACAGACTGATCCGGGACAATAACGGCGAATTTCCCGAGGAGGCCCTGTACAGCATTTACCACGAGATCATCACCACCTGCAGACTCTCCCAGAAACCGGTGGAGGTTGCTTACCTGGGGCCCCAGGCGACCTTTTCCCATCTCGCCGCGGTAAAGTATTTCGGCCATTCGGCTGATTATCGGCCCATTGAAACCATTGAGGATATCTTTTACGAGGTGGAGCGCGGCCGGGTCCAGTACGGCATTGTGCCGGTGGAGAATTCCATAGAGGGATCAGTTACTTCCACCCTGGACGCCTTCATGAAATGCAAGGTCAAGATCTGCGGGGAAGAATACCTCAATATCACCCATAATCTGGTGAATTTTTCGGGAGATATCAATGATATCAAACTCATTGTCTCCCACTCGCAGCCACTCGCCCAATGCCGCCAGTGGCTGCGCAAACAGCTGCCCAACGTTCCCACCCAGTCGGTTTTCAGCACGGGCCAGGCAGCCCAGATGGCCCACGATGACCACACCATTGCCGCCATCGCCAGCTCGCTGGCCATCAAAACCTACCAGCTGCAGGTCGTGGTCAAGGGCATCGAGGACTACCGCGGCAACACCACCAGATTTGTGCTGATCGGCAAACAGTCTCCCTCCAAAAGCGGCCGTGACAAAACCTCCCTGCTGCTGGGATTGCTTGACCGGCCGGGGGCCTTGAATGACACCTTGGCCATTCTGGCCCGCCGCAACATCAACCTGACCAGAATCGAATCCCGTCCGGTTAAAGGCGAGCCGGGCAAATATCTCTTCTTCATCGATATGCTCGGCCACTATATGGACGGGGTGCTGGTCGAGGCAAGCGAACGGCTGCAGGAAAGCTGCTCCTATTTCGAATGGCTCGGCTCCTACCCCCAGGCCCGGCAATCAACCACCAATCCGTGACATCTGCCCATGGCAGTTGAAACCCTCTTTTTCAAACAGGGTATGGCCTTTCGGCTTATCAAGGATGGTCTGCACCAGGGCTTTTTTCACCTCGTCATCGCTGCCGCCGGACCTCAGAATCCTCTTGAGGTCCGTTTCCTTATCGGACAAAAGGCAGGAACGCAGTCTCCCTTCCGAGGTCAGGCGCAGACGGTTGCACTGATCACAGAACTTATGGCTGATGGGGCTGATAAAACCCACTGATCCCCTGGCCGCCACTGCCTGCCTGAACCGGTAAATACGGGCGGGGCCGTCCATGCGGGCGGTCTCCACCGGCACCAGTTCATCAAGGACACTGATCCGTTGTTTGATTTCCTCTGCGGAGATATACCTCTCCTCCCCCCAGATGGTGGCGTCCCCGATGGGCATGAATTCAATAAAGCGCACCTGCAGGGCATGGGTCAGGGAAAGCCTGGCAAAATCGACCAACTCGTCGTCATTGATGCCGCGCAGGGCCACCATATTGATCTTTACCGGCGAAAATCCCATGGACTGCGCGAGATTGATGCCCTGCCATACCTGATCGAAGAGATCGGCCCCGGTGATCCGGGCAAACCGTTCCTTTTTCATGGTATCAAGGCTGATATTGAGCTTTCTGATGCCGGCGTCATAGAGATCCGCGGCGTACTTTGCCAGCATGACCCCGTTGGTGGTCACCCGGATATCGTCCAGGCCGGGAATGGCTGCCAGCCGGCGGATAAAGGAGATGATATTCTTTCTCACCAACGGTTCGCCCCCGGTGAGCCGCACCTTGCGGATGCCAAGCTCCACGGCAAGTTTGATGACCCGCAGCAGCTCTTCATAGCTCAGCAGCTCGCCGCAGGGCAGTTTTTCGCCGATTTCCCTGGGGGTGCAGTAAATGCAGCGCAGGTTGCACTGGTCGGTCACCGACACCCGCAGATAGGAAATGGAGCGGGAAAAAAGATCGACCAGCTGTCCGCTTTCCACCAGATTTTCCAGGGATTTTTCTTGTTGTTTTGGCGTAATTTCAGGAGTAATTTTTGTCATAATATGTCACAATGTCAATTTTTTCCGCCCCGGTCATGTGCCGTGAGGTGGAGTTTTGACAGCCTCTTTTAAAAATCTGCTGATGATTATTCTCGGAATAGAAAGTTCATGCGATGAGACTGCCGCCGCAGTGATGGAAGACGACAGACGCCTGCTGGCGAATGTTATTAATTCGCAAATCGATCTCCATGGCATATACGGCGGCGTGGTGCCGGAACTTGCCTCCCGCAAGCATCTGGAGGATATCTATCCTGTTGTTGCACAGGCCCTGCAGCAGGCGGGCATCACCCTTGATCAGGTGGACGGTCTGGCCATCACCCAGGGACCGGGCCTCATCGGCTCGCTGCTCGTCGGACTTTCCTTTGCCAAGGCCCTGTCGCTGGTCAAAAAAATACCCTATGTAGGGGTGGACCACATGGCAGGCCATCTTGTTTCCGTTTTTCTCGGGGAAAACAAACCCGCCTTCCCCTATGTCGCCCTGATCGCCTCAGGCGGCCACTCCTCCATCTTCCATGTCACCGGCTATTTTCAGTACACCCTGCTGGGCAGAACACGGGATGATGCGGCGGGTGAAGCCTTTGATAAGGTGGCGAAAATTCTTGACCTCCCCTATCCGGGCGGGCCGATCATCTCGAAATTATCGAAAAACGGCGACCCCGGGGCGATCAGCTTCCCCAGATCATGGCTGGAACCGGACAGCCTTGATTTCAGCTTCAGTGGTATCAAAACGTCTGTTGCCAATTACGTCAAGCAAAATCAGCAATTGATCGCAAACGGCGGGGCAAAGAGCCGGTCAGAAACTGAAACGGCAAACATCTGCGCATCCTTTCAGGAGGCGGTGGTTGACGTGCTGGCGGGCAAAACCATGAAGGCCGCCCGCAACCTCAAGGTGAAAACGGTTGTCCTGGCCGGCGGAGTCGCCGCCAATCCCAGGCTGCGGGAGGTGTTCCGGCAACAGGGCGGCAGGGAGGGATTTTCGGTGCACATGCCGCCCCAGCAATTCTGCACGGACAATGCGGCGATGATCGCCCTGGCCGGCTATCATCTCTTCCGGCAACAGGCGGTCACCACTCTTGACATGGATGTCTATTCGCGCAGCAGGCTCACGGAGCTTGCATGAACAGGCGTTTTTACAGATACTATTACCTGCGGTTC
The DNA here is from genome assembly GCA_023230525.1 of Desulfobulbaceae bacterium. GTDB lineage: Bacteria > Desulfobacterota > Desulfobulbia > Desulfobulbales > SURF-16 > SURF-16. Next base: position 33,149 of record JALNXE010000028.1, on the reverse strand, counting down.
ATCCGCCTCCAGGGAGACCCCAAGGAGATCGCCAGAGGTATTGCCATCGGCATCTTTATCGGCATTACCCCCACCATTCCCCTGCACACCCTGCTGGTCCTGGTGCTGGCCCTCTTCCTGCGGGCCAGCAAACTTGCCGGTCTGCTGGCCAGCTGCGTGGTGAGCAATCCGCTGACCTTCTTTTTTCAATATTATCTTTCCTGGCGGCTCGGCACCTGGCTCACGCCTTATGAGCTTTCCTGGGAGCGCATCCACGAAATAATGGCCATCATTTCCGGCCATATCGGCTTTAAAATGACCTTGGCCGAACTGAGTAAACTCGGCGGGGAGTCCATTGCGGTCATGCTGGTCGGCGGCGCGGTGCTGGCCCTCCCCTTTGCGGTGGCCGGCTACTTTCTCTCCCTTTACTTCTACAAAAGGCTGCGCCGGAAACGCTTCAAACAGCGCGCCGAAAACTACGAAATTTATGAGCCTCCAGTCAATCAAAGACATTCTCAAAAGTGAAAAACTGGCCCCCTCAAAAAAACGGGGCCAGAACTTTCTTATCCACCGGCAGACCGCGGCGACCATTGTCGCCCTGGCCGGGGTCACCCCCGACGATACCGTGGTGGAACTGGGGGTCGGCCTCGGCACCCTGACCGGTCCGCTGGCGGAAAAAGTCAGCCAGGTGATCGGCCTGGAGATCGACTCCGGCATCATTGACTGGCAGCAAACCAGCGGCAATCTAGCCGACAACGTGACTCTTATTCATCAGGACCTGCTGAAGGCCGATTTCCCAGACCTGGCACAGCAATGTGGCGGCCGGTTGAAGATACTGGCCAATCTGCCCTATTCCATCTCCAACCCTCTGCTCTTCAAGCTGCTGGATAATCGGGAGGTGATGGAGTGGGCGGTGCTGATGCTGCAAAAAGAGGTGGCCATGCGGCTGACCGCCGTCCCCGGCACCAAGGAATACGGCATCATCTCGGTACTGATGGCCGGGGCGGCCACCGTGACCCAGCTGCTGAACGTCGGCCCCGGCCAGTTCCATCCCCGGCCCAAGGTGGATTCCGTGGTGGTCAAGATCACCTTCCACCCAACTCCCGAGCGCGCCGTTTTGTTGCCCGCCCATGATCCCGAGCTGCTGCGCAAGGTGGTGCGCAGCGCCTTTCAGCAACGCCGCAAAACCCTGCTCAATTCCCTCTCCGCCTCGCCTTTCATCACCTTTGCCAAGGAAAATTGCCGCGCTGCTCTGCTGGCGGCGGGAATTGATCCGACCACCCGGGCCGAGCGGCTGACCATCGAGGATTTTGTTGCCCTGACCGGTGAGCTGGCCAAGGTTGCCTGACAGGGAAAGAACATGCAGAACTTTGTTTTATACAACCCGACGAAAATTATCTTCGGCAAAGATACGGCCAAAGAGATCGGCCCGGAAACCGCGGCCCTGGGCCGTAAAATTCTGCTGGTCTATGGCAAAAGCAGCTGCAAAGCTAACGGCATCCACGGCCAGGTGCTCCCCTCACTTACCGCGGCAGGGCTTGAGATCATCGAACACGGCGGGGTGGTCTCCAACCCCCTGCTCAGCCATGTGCGGGCAGGTATTGGCCTGGCCAGGCAACATGCCGTACAGGCCATCGTGGCGGTGGGCGGCGGCAGTGTCATTGACAGCGCCAAGGCCATTGCCGCCGGCACCCTGGTGGACCATGATGTCTGGCAGTTCTTCAAGGCCAAGAAAAGCATCAAAAAGACCCTGCCGCTGGCCTGTGTGCTCACCCTAGCCGCCGCCGGATCGGAAATGAACGGCGGCATGGTGCTCACCAATGAGGAGACCAGGCAGAAATTCGGGGTGGGCAACCGCCTGCTCTGCCCCAGGGTCTCCATCCTCGATCCCACCCTCACCTTTACCGTGCCCCCGGATTACACCGCCTATGGCGCGGTGGATGCCATTGCCCATATCCTGGAATTCTACTTCACCACCCGGGACCCTGCCACCCCGGTGCAGGATCGCTTCATGGAAGGGCTGGTGATCAACATCATGGCGAGCTGCGACCGGGTATTGCGCGATCCGGCCGACTATCAGGGCAGGGCTGATCTCATGTGGTCCGCCACCCTGGCCTTAAACGGCTGGACCGCCGCAGGCCTGGGCATGGTGGGCTTTCCCATGCACATGATCGAGCACTCGCTCTCAGCCCTCTACAACATCGCCCACGGCGCAGGCCTCTCCATTGTCATGCCTGCCTGGATGCGCCATCAGGCAAGGCTCCGGCCCGGCAAGTTCAGCCAGTTCGGCCAACGGGTTTTCAATCTTACCGGCAGCGATGAAAGATGCGCCATGGCAGGGATCAACCGGCTGGAAGAGTGGTTCGTCAGCGTCAACAGTCCGACAACTCTCAGCCAGGTCGGTATTGCCGCCGCAGACATTCCCGTAATTGCCGAAAACGCCCTGGCCCTGGCCCGCATCTGGCGCCTAAATGAGTACGGCAAGGAGGTCATCATGGAAATTCTCACCGCCTGCCGCTAAACCGCTGTAAAAAAAATCAATTCACTTCTTTCCTTTTTTGCGTTTTTTAGGTAAAGGGATTTTGACTGTCTCGGTGAACCCCCTCTCGACAGCCGGGTAGCGCGCGATAACTAACTGATTTATCGATACAAATTTGGTTCATGGATTATTTTTTGAGCCAGCAATTTTGATTTTTCGGCAAAAGATCATTACTATATGCTCAGTTAAAGAAATAACCTTGTTTCAGATTCACCATCAGCAAAGCAGAAAATATGAAGCTAAAAGACGACGAATTCCTTTATGAACAGGCGGTACAGAAGATGCGCAAGGAAATCGCCAAGGGAAAAACCTTTGCCCAGGCCTGCGAGATATTGCAGGAACTCGAAGAAAATCTCCGCCCGCTTATCCAGGACGATTTTCTGAAGATCATTGTTGCCGAACAACATTTCGGCCAGGGCAGAGGCATCGATGACGTAGCCTTATTTCTTGATCTTCCTTATGAAAAGGTAGAAGCCTCCAGGGAGAGGATCATGACCGAATTCGACGAGCTTTTTTCCGGTCAATTATCCCCGTATATCAGCAAGACGACCCACTAGCATTACCGGCTCCACATGGATGAGATCATCGTCTTTCAGCAGGCCGGCTCCGGCGAGGTAAAAATCAGCGGCATCCGGCAATACGGCTCAGGCCTTGTTATCAGCCGGGTTTTTGATCTGCCCGCCCACCTGCCCGACTTCATTGACAACCCGGCAGACTACTTCAGAAAAGATTTCAGCGGCGATCTGGTGCTCAGCTTTCTCAGACACCCCGACCTGCTTGATCACCTGGCGGGACTCTGCCGGGAAAAGAACATCCCGCTCATCGCCTCGGGCAGAAAAAACGAGGCAGCCATCACCCCCTTCACCTGCTGCTCCCTGGGACGGCTGCCGGGGCTCGGGCTGTACGGAGAACAATTCGGCATACCCGAATATGAGGTGGAGGTCAGGGAAAATAAAATCTGGGGAATGGCGGTGAGGCGGGGGGCCTCCTGCGGGGCAAGCTGGGAACTCATCCCCAGGATTCTCGGCCTGTCAACGGAAATGGCGCTGGAGTCCATTGCCAGGGAGGCGCAATATCTCTGCGCCGCCGATCCGAGCAATTTTGATCCGCTTAGCGGCAAAAGCGCTCTGCACGTGGCCGGCAAGGTCCACGAAAAGGCTCTCCGGCTGGCCCTGGAACGGTTGAAATAGCGAGTTATCTGGCCAGAAAGCACCGCAAATTTAGGCACTTGAAGCACTTTAGGCACTTTAGGCATTACCAAGAGCAGTTTGTCTGAAATCGTACCTGGCTCTTTTACTTTTCCGGCTCGCGCCAGATCTTAGCCCCCACCGCCGACAGCTTGCCCACCAGATCATCGTAGCCCCGGTCAAGATGATAGACCCGGGAGATCTCCGTAATGCCCCGGGCCGCCAGCCCGGCGATGACCAGCGAGGCGCTGGCGCGCAGATCGGTCGCCATCACCTGGGCCCCGTCCAGTTTGCCAAGCCCCTTGACAATGGCCTTGCCGCCATCCACCATGATATCCGCCCCCATCCTGCGCAATTCAGCCACATGCATGAAGCGGTTTTCAAAGATATTCTCATGGATGACGCTTAAACCCTCGGTCAAGGTCATCAGCGCCATGATCTGGGCCTGCAGATCGGTGGGAAACCCCGGATACGGCATGGTTTTGATATCAATATTTTTCAGTGGTCCGGAGCGGATCACCCGCATGCTCCTCTCGTCTGCCTCCAGATAAATCCCGCAGTTGCGCAATTTTTCAAAAAGTGACGGCAGGTGAGCGGGATTACAGTTGGTCAGGGTCACATCGCCGCCGGCGGCGCCAACGGCAATGAGCAAGGTGCCGGTTTCGATGCGGTCGGGGATAATGGCGATCTCCGCGGGTTTCAGGCTTTTTACCCCGTGCACCGTCAAGCGGTCGGTGTCGCGTCCTTCGATTTTTGCTCCCATGCCGGTCAACATGTCGATCAGATTGGCAATCTCCGGCTCCTTGGCGGCATTTTTAATGATGGTGGTTCCTTCGGCCAGCACCGCGGCCATCAGGATATTCTCGGTGCCGGTGACGGTTGGGATATCGAAATATACCGTGCCGCCCCGCAGCCCACCGCAAACCTTGGCATCCACATAGCCCTGTTCCAGCTCAATCTGGGCCCCGAGCTTCTGCAAACCCTGCATATGAAAATCAATGGGCCGGGCACCGATGGCGCAGCCACCGGGCAGGGAAACCCGGGCGCGGCCGAGCCGGGAAAGCAGCGGCCCCAGCACCAGCACCGAGGCCCGCATGGTTTTCACCAGCTCATAGGAGGCCTCATACTCGTTGACATGATCGGAATTGATCTTCAGGGTATGCTTATCAGCCCTCTCCCAGGTCGCGCCGAGGGTGACGAGAAGCTGGAGAATCGTCGTGATGTCACGCAACTCCGGCACATTATAGATGGTATGGGTTCCCGGACAGAGCAGGGTTGCGGCAATGATGGGCAGCGCGGCGTTTTTGGCCCCGCTGATCTTGATTTCCCCCTGCAGACTTCTGCCGCCTTCGATTAAAATTTTATCCATTATGACCGCCTTGCATGAAATATCCTGGGAAGCCCTGCATAATCTTCGTAAACAGTGAGTCCGTCAAATTCTGCAAATGCTGAAAAAAGATCCATGACGAAATGGGACTGATCCGCGCCGATTTCCATAAAAAAACGGCCGCCGGGCTTGAGCACGGAGCTCACCTCACCGGCAAACCGGGCAATCACCTCACCTCCACCCTGGCCGCCGTCCAGGGCCAGCCTGGGTTCAAACCGGCTCACCTCGGGCTGCAGGCCGGCAAAGGTCTCCCTGGCCACGTAAGGGGGGTTGCTCACCACCAGATCAAAAAGAGGCAGCCTGCGGATGCCGGTCAGCCAGTCGGAAGAGATAAAGGATACCCGATCCAGCACGCCGTGTCGTGCGGCATTTTTTCGGGCCACCGCCTGCGCGGCATAAGAGATATCAAGGCTCGTAACCAAGGCCTGGGGCAGTTCCAGGGCCAGCACAATGGCAATGACCCCGCTGCCGGTGCCCATATCCAGCAGCCGGCCGGACAGCTCCTGTTTCTCGCCCTTTAAAACCTGCAAAACAATCTCCAGCAGGAGTTCCGTTTCCGGACGGGGAATCAGTACATCCTTGTTGACATAAAACGGCAGGGACCAGAACTCCTGTTCGCCCAGAATATAGGCCAGGGGTTCCCTAGTCAGACGGCGGCTGAGATGATGTTCAAAATCGTTGATAACCGCGTCCGGCAGCTGTCCCTCGTGGAGGAAAACCCGGGCCCGGGAAAGATTGAGCAGATGACCCAGCAGCAGAGATGACTCTATCTCCGCATCCTCGATATCCGCGGCTCTGAGGCGGGCCACCCCGCTCTGATAAAGATCCAGCGTCTTCATGGCAGCCTGCGCCATGCACAGAAGAGAGAGGATGTCTGATGATCCATTGGCCGGCAGCCGTGAACCTTGAGATCAGTTGATCTTGTGATGAGATAAAAAGGGTAATGTGTTGTGAAAAACAGCATCGGATGATTATTGAACGGTTTTCAGGGCCTCGGCCTGGTAATGAGCGATCAAAGGCTCAATCACACAGTTGAGCTTGCCGAGCATGATATCATCAAGCCGATACAGGGTCAGATTGATCCGGTGATCCGTCAGCCTGCCCTGGGGGAAATTATAGGTGCGGATGCGTTCACTTCTGTCACCGCTGCCGACCTGGCTTTTGCGCTCTTCCGAAATGCGGTCATGCTGCTCCTGCTCCATCTGGTCAAACAGCCTGGCCCGCAGGACCTTCAGGGCCTTGGCCTTGTTTTTATGCTGGGATTTTTCATCCTGGCAGGTGACCACCAGTCCGGTGGGCAGATGGGTGACCCGGACCGCGGAATCAGTGGTATTGACACTCTGACCGCCGGGGCCGGATGAACGGAAAACATCAAAGCGAAGCTCATTGGGGTCGATGTGCAGCTCCACTTCCTCAGCCTCGGGCAGCACGGCAACCGTAACCGCCGAGGTATGAATCCGCCCCTGGGCCTCGGTTTCCGGCACCCGCTGCACCCGATGCACCCCGGATTCATATTTCAGCTGGCTGTAAACCTGATCACCGCTGATTAAGACGATGATCTCTTTAAAGCCGCCGATGCCGATGGGGTTGCTGCTCATCACCTCAACCTTCCAGCCCTGCAATTCGGCGTATTTGGAATACATGCGGAACAGGTCGCTGACAAAAAGAGCGGCCTCATCGCCGCCGGTACCTGCCCTGATCTCAAGCAGGGTATTTTTCTCATCGTTGGGATCCTTGGGCAGCAGCATGATGCGCAGCTCTTTCTCAAGCGCTTTTGCTTTGTTGCCCAGCTCCGCCACCTCACTTCGGGCGAGCTCCCGCATCTCCTCATCCTCTTCCTGCTGAAAAAGCTCCTGGCTTTCCGCCAGTTCCTGTTTCACCCGTTTGAATTTCGTGTAAAGCCTGTCGATTTTGACCACACGGGAATGCTCCCTGGCGACTTTGCTGTACTCACTCTGATTGGCGAGCACCGCGGGATCGGAAAGCATCCCCTCAAGTTCCAGAAGCTTATCATGGATATTTTCAAACTTGGCGAACATGGGGGGCCGGAAGATGAAAAGAAAGGAGAATTATTTTTTGAGAGTCTTTCCGTATTTTTTCAGGAATTTTTCTACCCGGCCGGCGGTATCGATCAATTTCTGCTTGCCGGTGAAAAACGGATGACAGGCGGAACAGATCTCCACTCTCATTTCAGTATTGACACTGCCGATGGGTACTTCGTTGCCGCAGGCGCAGACGGCGTTAATCTTATGGTATTCGGGATGGATATCTTTTTTCATGGCAAACCTCCAAAACTTTAGATGCAATCTTATTTCAGCCGGCACATCGGCGTTGGGCACATGCCGGCAAATTCTATAGGGCAAGCAGGGTATTATATACCACAGACAATTTTTTGCAATAATTTATCATGCAGGCCATGAAGGTTTCCCCCTGGCAGCCATCAGCAATTCATCATTTCAAAAAATTCCTGATTGTTCTTGGTACCCTTCATCTTATCCAGGAGAAATTCCATGGCATCCGCCGATTTCATGTTGGACAGGAGTTTGCGCAGGATCCAGGACCGGTTGATCACATCCGGGGCGAGCAGGAGTTCCTCCTTCCTGGTGCCGGAACGGTTGATATCCATGGCCGGGAACAGACGCCTGTCCGCCATCTTGCGGTCAAGCACGATTTCCATGTTGCCGGTGCCCTTGAACTCCTCAAAAATAACCTCATCCATGCGGCTGCCGGTTTCAACCAGGGCGGAGGCGATGATGGACAGACTGCCGCCCTCCTCAATGTTGCGGGCCGCGCCGAAAAAGCGTTTCGGGCGGTGCAGGGCGTTGGAGTCCACGCCACCGGAGAGGATCTTGCCGCTGGAGGGCATGACGGTGTTGTATGCCCTGGCCAGACGGGTCAGGCTGTCAAGCAGGATCACCACATCAAACTTATGCTCGACCAGACGTTTTGCCTTGTGCAGAACCATCTCGGCCACCTGGATGTGACGCTGGGGCGGCTCATCAAAGGTGGAGCTGATGACCTCGGCCTTCACGCTTCTGGCCATATCGGTGACCTCTTCAGGCCGCTCGTCGATGAGCAGGACAATAAGGATGATCTCTTTATGATTTTTAATGATGCTGTTGGCGATGTCTTTGATCAGTACCGTCTTGCCGGTACGGGGCGGGGCCACAATCAGACCGCGCTGGCCTTTGCCGATGGGCGACATGATATCCATCATCCGCATGGAATAGTTATCAGGGGCGCGTTCAAGGACAATCCGTTCCTCGGGATGCAGGGGGGTCAGGTTGGCGAAGATGGTTTTATTCTTGGCGTTTTCCGGGGGCTGGAAGTTTACGGTGTCCACCTTCAGCAGGGCGAAATAGCGTTCACCCTCCTTGGGAGAGCGCACCAGCCCCTCGACGCTGTCGCCGGTGCGGAGGTTTAAACGACGGATCTGAGAGGGAGAAACATAAATATCATCAGGGCCGGGCAGGTAATTAAAATCCGGTGAGCGAAGAAACCCGAAGCCGTCAGGCAGCACTTCAAGCACCCCGTTTCCTCTGACCACACCATTTTTTTCCATCTCTTTGGTTTTGGTCTGGATAATCGCAAAGATCAACTCCTGTTTGCGCATAGAGCTGAAACCCTCGACCCCCAGCTCTTTTGCAAGTTTGGTCAGTTCATTGATCTTCATTACTTTTAGATCACTTAAATTCATCTGCCTCTTTTTCTCCTCAAACTCAGGTTATTAGTGAACAACAGTTTTAGCACACGACATCCCTTCCCGGATGAACCTGGACTAAATGAAGAATGCGACACAGGGGGCTATCACTTCTCTCAGCTAGCGGAACAACAGGAGCGCAATGCCAGACAAAATATTTTCGAACAGCCTACGTAATCCGTTAGTTTCTCAAACACTAGTAATAGATAAATTGGGTATTTTCGGTATGCGTGACTTATAAGGATTTGCTTGAATTCAAATGAAATAATAAACTTGATTCGGTTCCCATAATCACCTGGAAACCTGATGATTTATGAGTTAAACGAATTATATAGTGTCGATATTGGGAAGGATCAGGGAATTTTGTAAAAGTGATAATGATATGATGTATTTCTTGCATGCTGTCAAGAATTTTTCATAAAATTCTCATTTTCCCCATAAAATTTCCCCCAGATGCAGCAACTGCAGGGAGGTTTCCACCCAACTGCCGCTGTTATCAACCACATGTTCGGCCAGCAGGGCCTTTTTCAGTAAAGGCCATTGGGTGGCAATGGAGTTTTTCGCCTCATCTGCGGAAATCTGGTCCCGCGTCATGAGCCGGGCAACACATTTTTCCTGCGGGCAATACACCACGATAACCCCCGTATACCTATCCTGCCAGTTTGCCTCAAAAAGAAGCGGCACCTCGATGAGAAAAAATTTCCGGCCATGCACTTTGGCCTCATGGCCGATTTTCTCAAGCAGTTTCTGGTGAACCAGGGGGTGAGCCTTGCCGTTGATCTGCCGGCGCAAGGAGGCATCGCTGAACAGTGCCTCCCGCAGCAGACGCTTATCGATTGTCTGGTCCGGCCGGATAAAAGCGCTGTCCAATGCCGCGATCACCTGCCAGTACTCCTGGCCCGGCTCCAGCAGCTCATGGGCCACAGCATCCGCGCTCAAACAGGTGACAGGAAACCTGCGGCACAGGAAGCGGGCAACCGAGCTTTTCCCTGAACCCATTCCTCCGGTCACAGCCGTCAGCACATATGGATCAGCCAACCCCTTCTCCTTATCCCCTTTTCTGCTGCCGCGCCCACCGGGCGATTATCGCTTGCCTTTGCCCAAACAAAACCGGCAAAATGCGCAAACCATGGCGCATTGCCGACAACAGTGTTAATCTCTTGAAAGCAAAAAAAAATCATCAACCTCATCAACCCAAACCCGCGAGGAAGCAGATGGCTGACGCACCGGAACTGATCCTGCAGTGTATTTACTGCAGCGGCAGGGCAGAACTCAAAGGCCGCTGAAGCAATGCCACGGTAATCTGCACGGAGTGCGGAATGCAGACGCCGGTTGGCCCCTATGAGGACCAGATCGAGGCATGGCGGAACAGGGTCTACGAATTTCTCAGCGGCCATCCGCCTGCCCGGCCTGCCCCGTCAACCGAGCAGGGGAAAAAGCTGCTTTAGGCCGTTGGCAATGAATTCAACGCCCACAGCAGCCATGAAAAGCCCCATGATCCTGGTGAAAACATTGATGCCGGTTTTCCCCAGCGCCTTGGCCATGACGGGCGCCATGCGGAAACAGAGCCAGGTCAGCAGGGCCAGCGCCACAATCCCGGCCAGCAGGATAGCATAATGCAGACTGGAGGAGTAACGCTGGGCATATAAAATAACCGTACTGATCGCGCCGGGCCCGGCCAGCAGCGGCGTGCCCAGGGGTACGACTCCGCCGGTTTCCCGGTCGGCGAAATCGCTCACCTCCTCTTCGGTCTGCTTGACCTGACTCACCCTGGCATGGAGCATGGAAATAGCCATGAGCAGGATGAGAATGCCGCCGCCCACCCTGAACGAACCAACGGTTACGCCAAAAAATTTAAGCACCGACTCCCCGGTGAAAAGCACCACCGCAAGAATAACCGCCACGGAGACAGCGGCCATGGTCCCGGTTTTCCTGCGATCCGCATCAGACTGCTCCGCAGTCAGGTTGATGAAGATCGGAATAGCCCCTACCGGATTGACAATGGCAAGCAGCGCGGCAAAAAATTTCAGATATTCGTTCCAGCTTCCTGTTTCCATCGATCCTGCCTAATCCTCCGCATTACAAGACTCCTTCTGCCTGTTGCCCTCAATAATGCCGGCAGTCATGACAAACTGCATGGCCTTTTCCAGCGGCACATCCAGCGGTTCCAAGGCGGACAGCGGCACAAGCGCCGTATACCCGCCTATCTGGTAGCTCAAGGGAATATAGACGGCCACTCGCTCATCGCTGAGGCCTGCACCGAGAAAAGAAAGATCATGGCGGGTCACAAATCCGACAAGCTTGATCCCTGTTTCCCCCAGCTTTACCGCAACCACCTGGCGCGGCCCTCTGTTTTTTCCCTGGGACAAAAAGGTGAGGAAATCGCGCACCGCCCGGTAGATGCTCTTTATCAAGGGAACCCGGTAGATGATGCCTTCGGCCTTTTCAACCACCTTGCGGGCGAAAAAATTCTCCATCATCAGGCCGACAAAAAAGATCATCACCAACCCGGCCACCACCCCCATTCCCGGCCAGTACAGACCCTCGGGAAAAATAAACTCAAGCACGCCGCCCAGAACTTTTTCCGCCGTGGTCATCAACCAGACAAGAAGATAAAGGGTTGCGGTTATGGGCAGAACAGCAATCAGACCGGTCAGGATTATTTTATTTAATCTTTTGTAATAACTCATAAAAATTTCCGTCAAAGACATACATTAAAAAACAAAGATGCAAAAAAGCTGCCCACTGGCACATGCAACCATAAGGCAGTGCCGGTAAGCGAAGCGGGGCAGGCAATCCATGAATTTTCCGGATTCCACCCATGCATAGAAGGCGGGAATGACCTGATCATGCCGTCGCAATTGCAAACTTGAGGGTGTCTTGAATAATTAGAATTTTCGTCTGAGATCAAGGAACAGTGAAAATGAAAAGGCGCAGCATATTAGGTATATGTGAGCATTTTTCAATTTTGCTGTGACGCAGAGATCGGGCGAAAAGGCAATTATTCAAGATTCCCTTGAATCAAGGGGCCAGCGATTGCCCTACTATAATCCCCAATATCAGTTGTCGATAGAATTTATTTCATCCCCTCAGCTTATTGCCGGCGGACTGCGGGAAAATGTCTGTGGGAAAAATAGCGCCACACGGGTCAGCGGCCCAGGGAAAACCGGCCATTCCAGCGCAACCAGGCGGCAAATCCTTTGCCTGAATATGGAAGAATGCTTGCAGTGATAGGGGAATTAGTGTAAAAAAGGCAGAAAATTTCACCGGAAATCAGCAGGCATTACTTTTATATCCGGTGGTCGGCAACAGTGGGCAAAACTTCTCAACCCGCCACTGTAAAAAAGCTGAAAAATTATCTAAATAAGCCCCCGTAGCTCAGTGGATAGAGCACAGGATTCCTAATCCTGGTGCCGCAGGTCCGATTCCTGCCGGGGGCACCAAATAAACAGCAAAGGACTTTCGAGCGATATCAGCTTGTTAGTCCTTTTTTGATGGTCTCGTAAAAAGTCAAAATTTCAAAAAATGATGACACCAACTCAATGAGCTACGCCGCCGAAAATCCATTTTTTGGACTTTTTACGAGTTCCTCTTTTTTGTTTTTGCTGGATTTCATTTTTATTTTCTGCCCTTGTTCTTGCGTGTGTGAAAATGTGTGTGATTACTAGAAATGAATTAAATCTATTCAGTTTATGAAAAAAAATCGTCGATACTTTTCAAAAATCTTCCCAAATAATCAAACTTTTTACCGAACTCTAAATACATTAAAGTAAAGTCCAATCTATTTACCGTGCGCGCTGCGTTCTTCTTCCGATATGCAACTCCGCCAATCTTATAACAATTATTGAGATCTTCAGCAGGATGAAAACGTTGCTCCATATCTTCATTTTCAGGATCAAATCCCAAAAGAGATTTAATTGCTTCTACAGTAATAGCAGGGTTTATTTTAGGAAAGTGAGACGATTCAGCAAGAAACCAGGCTTCGATTTCCATAATTGAAAGTATAAACTCAACAGGGATGAGTTTTGTTTTTATGTATTTGGGCAAATTTGCTTCAAGCATTGGAATGTCAGCAAATGTAAATGTTGGCCTAACATCGCGGAGACCAATAATTTTTGAGTAGCCTTTTTGAGTAAAACTTTCGTGTTCTTCCATTATTCGAGTTTTTACCAAACCATCCCCACCACAATCTATAATGAGAACAAAATATTTTTGCCCATTGAAAGGTTGGGTTGCATTGATCTGTATAGTTCGAGGTGCATTTACACCTCCACGAATAGACCGATGTTCGAGACGAACGTTATTTTTCCCTGCAATTTGCTCAATCATTTTTTTAACAAAAATTGCTTCGGTATTTCCTTCAACAAATACAGCAAGCCTCTCCAACATCAATTTATTCCTCTATTATCGCCTCATTTATAAAATCTAGTTCTAGGAATGAAAAATTACTCAAACCAGTAAATTTGAATTCTTCAAATAACTTTTTAGAATTCTCATAATTACGCACATGCACATGACCACCTTCACGTTGAATAACAGACCACTCTTCAAGTGGAACATTATTCATTACAAATCTATCATTTGTAGACAAAATAAGTTGGACACCAGAACAATCTGCCTTATTGCGTAGTAATTTTATTAGTCGACAAGATCTATCAAAGTCTAAACCTTCACCAATGTCATCGACTAATATACAACTAGCTTTATTTGCTAATTGAGAGTAATTAATTTGAATCAAAATTGATAGTACACGAAACATACCTTGCGACATACTAGTTTGATCAGTAATTCCAGAAAGATCCTTTTCTTTAACATAAAAACAAACCACATCTCCTGGTGGGCCTGAAACAAAACGAACTGACACAGGTGTCTTAATACCTATTTCTTCTATATCATAATTAATTTCTTCCATATCACTGATCATAATTTTCTTAAATTCTTCACCGAACTTCTTAACTGCCAATTGGTATATCCCAATAACTTTATTCTGATCACTTTCATCCTCATTGTTTTCTAACTTACTATCAATAACAGCCATATATTCTTTTCCTAATGATGACCCAAAACGATATATACGTAGTGATGACCCCCACATGTATAATGGTTCAAAAAAATTGTGTTGAATATTGTCGCGTCGTGCAACTACAGCCAATTCACTTGAAGGAGTTTGAAAACGAATGTTTTTCCCTATTTCCTCTGCCCAAATTTCACCTTCACCTCCTTCTCCTCGCTTTAAAAAAATCTTACCATCTACATAGAACTCTTCCTCAACAACTTCTTGATTCTTTAATTGAAGTTTGTAACGAAGGATTTTTCCATCATCAATAAATTCCACATCATAATTTCCTGAAAGAGATGTTGCTTTTGTTCCAGTAAAATATTTAGCAAGTCCAGAAATAACGTTTAAAATACGACTTTTCCCAGAAGCATTTTTCCCTACAATTAAATTTCGAGGTCCAATATCAAATCCCTCCAGCGACCATTCTTGTAAACCTCCTTCCCATTCAATATATCTTACTGATTTTAATTGCATTAAAATGCCCTCATGTCCTTATTAATGGTCCCTTATTAAAACATTTCGTCTGCCAGAAAATTCCAACATTAACAATAAAACTTACATTTAAAATTTATTAGTTATAAAGTTCGCTCTTTTTCAAAAGCTTCAATCGCTGAATAGGACTTTCCATTCATAGTATGTATATACCCCTCTGTAGTTTTTCTGTTTTCGTGTCCAAGAATACCTTTCTGCCACAGCCACAATTCCCGGACACAATTCTCAGGACACAATACTTATTTACTGCCAGCCAGATTTAATAGCAATCTCAACGCAATATCCTGACCAGCATTTTACCCACCGCTTCACACGACAGCTTCGAGGATATTCGCAGACATACCATGCAACCATACCATACCGTTCAATAAAATGGCGCGATATGAATTTTTGCGCCAGAAAAAACAAGGGTTCTTCAACAAAGTCTGAGCAACCCGTAACGGCGGCATTTACTGCCTCTCAATCTCATACAGATGCTCCGGCAAAGAAAAGATACGCAATACCTTAATGTCCTGCCGCGCTTGTTCCGTTTCGCCGCCATAGATCAGGAAACCGGGCCAGGGAAGCTGGTCGGGAAAAAGAGCAGAGAACTTTTTCAGGCTGCTGAAATAGGATGAAGTAATGGTCTGGCCTGATTTGATCTCAATGGGGAGCATATCGTTGCCTTTGACATAAATGAGATCAATTTCATTGCCGTTGCTGTCTCGGTAAAAATAGAGATTGTTGCGCTTTCCGTGGTTATAGCGATACTTCAGAACCTCCATGACCGCCATGTTTTCAAAGAGGCTGCCGCGCAGGGGATGGGTTGCTACCTGTTTTTCCTCCTCAATGCCGCAAAGCCAACTGGCCAGGCCCACATCATAAAAATACATCTTCGGTGATTTGATGAGCCGTTTGCCGATATTTGCCTGAAATGGCTGCAGCAGAAAGACGATATAGCTTGCCTCCAGTACCGTCATCCACTCCCTTGCCGTACTTTGTGATATGCCGGTGTCATTGGCCAGACTGTTGAGATTGAGCAACTGCCCGCAACGGCCGGCGCACAGCCTGACAAAACGCTGAAAGACGCTCAGATCTTTAACGTTGACCAGTTGCCGGAGATCCCGCTCAACATAGGTTTCGAAATAGTCCCCATACGCCTGGGCAGGCGCAAGGTCCTGGGCGTAAATCCTGGGGTAGAATCCCTTGAACAGCATCTCGTCGATGCCAGGAGAAAAACCTGCGGAAAGTTCGGGGATACTGAGCGGCAGGAGCTTCAGCAGGGCGGTGCGACCGGCCAGCGACTGACTGATTCCCCGCATTAATTCAAACTGCTGCGAACCGGTCAGAACAAAAAGAGAGTTCTTGCCTCTCTCGTCAACAATGACCTGGATATAGGACAACAGGTCAGGAACACGCTGGATTTCATCAATAACCGCGCCTTCCGGATACTGATTCAGAAAGGCCAGAGGGTCTTCCTGGGCAAATTGGCGGGTAACGGGATTTTCAAGATTGGCATAGGGTTTATCCGCAAAGGTGGCCCTGGCCAGGGTCGTTTTGCCCGACTGCCTCGGACCGGTGACCGTCACCACCGGATACTTTGTAAAAATGGCGGCGGCGTATTCAGCCAGTATTCGCGGAATCATATATTATGCAATTTCATGATTTGATCTTGAAATTACATAATACAACAGGGTTTTCTTCATGTCAAATGTTTCAGCCGACTTCCTTCCGGGTTCTTCAGCGGACTTGGCAGAGTCAGATTGCCCCTGCCTTCCTAACCTTAATTGAAAAAAAAGCCACTGGCCCTACTTTGTGGGTCTTGCATGTCGGTTATCACTGCTTATAGATTACTATAAACCCCTAACATAAAAAAGGCATCAAGGTGATCAACCGGCTATCCCGTTAGCCATGGTTAACCGAAGATGTTGATTTTAAATGACTTACAGGGATAAACGGGCAGAAAATGATGAAGTAATGCCTAATCAGACAAATTGTCAAAACAGGAGAGTATAGTATGAAAGCACTCGTTGTTTACTCAAGCAAAACCGGTAATACGAAAAAATTGGCTGATGCGCTCTTCGGAGCCCTGCAGTGCGAGAAAGATCTCGTTGCCATTGCCGATAATCCGAATCCGGCCGGCTATGATTTTGTGGCCGTTGGTTTCTGGGTGCAGGGCGGCGAGCCTGATACCGCCACCCAGGCATTTCTGCCAAGGATCGGTGAAAAGGAAGTCTTTTTATTTGCCACCCATGGTTCAGCAAAAAACTCGGATCACGCCCACAAGGCCATGCGCAAGGCAAAGGAACTGGTTGCTCCGGCGCGAATCACCGCTGTTTACGAGTGTCCTGGCCAGGTAAATGAAAAAGTCCTGGAGGCAGCAGCCAAAAAAGATCCTCAACCTCCCTGGCTGGCAGATGCGCCGGCTGCCAATGGGCATCCCGACCAGGAGGATATCCGTGAACTTGTTCATCTGTTTAACGAATTAAGTTTACCCTAAATCGCCATAGCGGAATCTGCGCATCCGCAGGTCAAGCATCCGGGTCAGGCTGGGTATTTTCCTATTCATGTTCCAGGCACCTGCCCCGGTTGCTTTTCACAGCTGCCTCGGACCGGATCGTCCCCGCCGGATACTTTGTAAAAATGGCGGCGGCCTATTCTGTTTTTCAGCGGACTCTCTGTACCAGTTTCGCCACCTCCCCTCTTCTGGCGCTGCCAGCCGCCAGCCGCCGGGGGTTACAGAAGAGCTTCACCAGTATAATGCCCGTGAGAAAACCTCCCACATGGGCCGCAAAGGCAACACCGCCCGCCTTGCTGTCTGTGGTGGACATGGCGCTGACAACCTGCAGCAGAAACCAGTATCCCAGCATGAAATAGGCAGGCACCACAACGCGGAAGAAAAAAAAGCCGAGGAAAACCAGCATGTGGACAGGGGCCTTCGGATACAGCAGGGCGTAAGCGCCCATCACCCCGCCGATGGCGCCGGAGGCCCCGATCATCGGCAGAGAGCTTGTCGGGCTGGCGAACAACTGCACCGCCACGGCGCCGAATCCGCACAGCAGATAAAAGATGATAAATCTGAAGTAGCCCATGGCATCTTCCACATTGTCCCCGAAAAGCCCCAGGAACCACATGTTGAAGATGATGTGCAGCCAACCGCCGTGCATGAACATGGAAGTGAGGGGAGTAAACAGATTGGCCTTGCCCTGGACGATGCAGGCAAGTCCGTTGCCGAGATAGATATCCGTGCCCGGTTTGAGATGGCCCAGCAATTCAGCGGGGATCAAACCGAACCGGCAGATTGATTCCGCAAGCTTCGGATTCATGCCCAGCCCCTGCAGCCATACCCAGGAAATCACGTTGAGCCCGATAATGGTAAAGGTGGCGAAGGAGGTATGGAGACGCGGGTTGTCATCGCGAATGGGAAACATACATAATCACCCGGGAGCCCTTGTTGATCGTTTCACCGCACCGGCCTGGCGCTTCTCGCCACTGAGCCTGCGGCATGAACTTCCATGTATTGCTATCAACAAAATGGCGCCAGGGCAACTTATTTTTGCTCAACCCCCTGGCTGTGGTCAATAATCACCGCTCCGGCCCGGGCCATCATACGCAGGGCCTCGTCGCCGTCCTTCCGGCTCACCGGCCTAGTCGCCTGCCGGATCAGCTGCATGGCAAAACCCGCCTGCAGGCCATCCATCACTGAGGCGAAGACACAGACATCCAGGGCAAGGCCGCCCACCCACAGACGTTTAACGCCGTCACGCAGCAGCTGGACGGCAAAACCCGTCTGGTCGAAAACCGAATACTGGTCCTGGTCAAAGCGGACTCCCTTGGTGATGGCCAGCCACTCCGGCAGGCGCAGACCAGGATGAAAACGCGCGCCATCGCTGTCGGCGATGCAGTGGGGCGGCCACTTGCCCCCCTGCGGCTGAAAACTCGGGTGACGCAGCGGATGCCAGTCCCGCGAGGCATAGACCGGGATGCCTTTTGCGGCGGCGGCCTCAATCCAGCTATTGAGCAGCGGCACAATCTCGTCCGCCCCTTCTACAGCCAGCTTGCCGCCCGCGCAGAAATCACGCTGGACGTCCACCAGCAGCAACCCGTCACCTTTCTGCAGCTTTTCGTGTTGTCCTGCCATGCCCGTTTCTCCTTAATCCGGTTTTCTCGCCTGGCTGATCAGCCGCTGCTTCAGCTCCCATAATTTCCTGCTTAACGAGACGTGGTAGATATGGGGATTGATGAGACGTTTGACCCCGGAATCGAGATACTCTTCATCAACTTGCCGCCGGCTGCGCAGATCGTTGATTTCCCCTGGCGCATACACCTGCCTGCCGTCCTTGATAACGTCAACCAGCAGCGGTTCCAGGCGGGAAATATCGGCTGCGGTAAAGGCCTGCAATTTGGTGTGATCGGTGGGATGGCGCAGATCCAGCAATTTCTCGGCAGGGGGATCTTCATCATGCAGGCACAGGTAATCCGCTGTTGCCTTGCCGCGCCGGTCATAGAGCCGCCAAACCTGCTTATTGCCGGGATTGAGGGTCTTGTCCGGGGATTCGGAAATCTTGATGGCCGGTAGCCAGTCGCCTTGCCGGCGCAGGGCCACCAGCTTATAGACCCCATCCAGGGCCGAGGCCCCGCTGGAGGTGATGAGACTGGTGCCGACCCCGTAAATCAGCCGCTCCACCAGTTCATCCGGGTCCACCCCCGCCCTGGCGCTTTCTTCCTGAATCTGGCTGATAATCTGCCAGATGACCATTTCGTCCAGCTGGTTGGAGAGAACGATCCTGGCATCCGCAAAGCCGGCCTGGTTGAGCATTTTCGCCGACTGGATGGCCAGATAGGCCAGATCCCCGGAATCCAGGCGGATTCCCACCGGCTGATGGCCCCGGCGGCGCAGTTCCTCGAAAACCCTGATGGCGTTGGGCACCCCGCTCTCCAGGGTATTCACCGTATCCACCAGCAGCAGGCAGTCATCGGGGTAGAGTTCGGCATAGGCCCGGAAGGCCTCGATCTCCGTCCCGCCAAGGGCCATGAAGGCCTGGACCATGCTGTGGGCGTGGGTTCCCTTGGGGGGTATGCCCAGGACATGGGATATGCCGACACTGGAAGAAAAATCGGCGCCGCCGATCAGGGCGCCCCGCACCCCGGCATTGGCGCCGCGCTCATGGCCTCGCCGCATGCCGAACTCAATCACCTGGCTGCCGCGGGCCACGGCATGCACCCTGGCCGCCTTGGTGGCGATCAGCGTCTGGTAATTGAGATAATTGAGCAGGGGGCTTTCCAGGATCTGCGCCATGGCCAGCGGCCCGGTGACCATGGTCAGGGGCACATTGGCGTGCACTACCCTGCCCTCGGGGATGGCCCGCAGGCTGATCCCCCCGAAATGGCCGTTGTCCGCCAGCCAGGAGAGGAAATCCTCGGCAAAAACCGGGTGGCCGCCGCGGCTGCGCATGCCCCGCAGAAAGGCGAGATCTTTTTGCCCGAAACGGGCTTCAGCAATCCAGTCCAGCAGCCAGGCGAGCCCGGCGTTGACGCAGTAACCGGCCTGATGGGCTCCGTAGTCCGGATACTTGCGGAAAAAATGATCGAACTGCGCCTGCTGTTCATGGATGCCCATGCGGAAATAGAGCTGCGCCATGGTCAGCTGGTACTGATCGGTAAAGAGAATGCCCTCCGCAGTTTCCCGGTCCGCGCTTTTCATCAGAAATTCTCCTGAACGTTTTTTCGTCCAGCCTTAGCGGACAAATCTTACGTCACCGGATCAGCAAAAGAAATTCTGCGGGGCGCGAATTCCCTTTTCAGCTTGAAACCCAGGGAGAGCAGAAAAATTCCGAAAAAGATGCCGTAGATGCCGAGGATCCAGACCAGCGCCGCGACGCTGATTTCCGGACTGGCGACCAGGATGACCCCGGAAAGAAGCGAAATGATGCCGCAGAAACCGAGGAAATACTCCCCGGCAATGACCCGGCGCAAACGGATGGCGGCGTCGATCTCCAGAGCCCCGGTGATCAGGGCCCAGCCGGCAAACATGCTGATCACGGTGGAAAGGGTGGCCTGCGGCCAGAGAGCGGCCACGATGCCGATGGTTATGCGGACCGGACCTGCCAGCAGCGAAATCCACCAGCGGGTCTCAGCCCCCCTGGCGCCGAAGGAGGCAATAATGGACAGCACCCCGTCGACAAAGAAAAAGGCTGCCATCAGCAGCACCAGCAGTTCCAGGGCAAGGCCCTGATGCAGAATCGCCGCAACCCCGAAAAGAACAGCGATAATCCCCCGAGATAAAAATGACCACCAGCATTCTGTACACGTTTTCGCCATGACATTCTCCCCCTCTTCTTGCTTGAACGTTTTTCTTGTGTACTTTCAGGAAAAGGCAGGAAATATGCCAGAGCCGCCCAAAACCGCTATTGCCTCATGTTATTTTGCCGGAAGGGGTTAAGGACAGAAGTGATGAGGGGTTATTCAGCAAATGGCATGGATCTTGTTAATACACATGAATGCACATTTCCTGCGCATCGCGGCAGCATCCCTTCCAGTTGGATTCTGCCGCAGGTGTGGCCAACCATAGCGCAGCAGCGCTTCCGGCAGGCGGCGTTGCAGCCCCAGAGGAGGTTTCCCATGAGTTCTGCAGCCAAAATCATCGAGTTGAGCGCGGATTCCGAGAAAGGTTTTGACGACGCGCTGCAGGCAGGCATCAAAAGGGCCAGCGGCACGTTACGAAACGTGCGCAGCATCCGGATCAAGGACAAGGAAGTCCTGCTGGAGGGTGCGGCCATGATCTATCGCCTGCATCTAAAGGTAAGCTTCGTCCTTGATTAAGGGGCCGCAAGGGTATTTGTCCTGCCGGGCAGGAAAATCCTGTTGTGCCGGAATCCCGGCGAAACGGCTATTATCCAAAAAGAATCCTCAGCAACATAACCTCAGGCCCCATCGTTTTTCGCAATGAACCGGTTGGAGCGCATCCCCTCAGCCACCCCGGGGCGGGATATTTTTTTTCTGCCCTGGACCAGCTCCACCAGGGAATCGACCAGATCGTGCATGCTTTGGGCCTGGGCGTTCATCTCCTCCGAGGCGGCCGCCGATTCCTCGGCATTGGCCACATTCTGCTGCACCACATTGTTCATCTCATTCACGGCCCGGTTGATCTGTTCGATCCCCTGGGCCTGCTCATTGGATGCCGTGGCGATTTCGTCGATCAGGCCTGCCACCTTGGCCGCCTTGTCTGCCAATTCGGTGAATCCCCGGTTGGCTTTTTCCACCGAGGTGTTGCCTTTTTTGACTTTGCTCACCGTGCCGTCGATCATGGCAGAGGTATTTCCGGCAGCTTCCGCCGCCCGCATGGCCAGGTTTCTGACCTCGTCGGCCACCACGGCAAAACCCGCCCCAGCTTCCCCGGCCCTGGCCGCCTCCACGGCAGCATTCAAGGCCAGCAGATTGGTCTGAAAGGCGATCTCGTCGATGGTCTTGATAATTTTAGAGGTCTCCTCGCTGGCCTGATAGATCTCCTGCATGGAGGCGATCAATTCCCCCATGGCCGCCTCTGCCTCGCCTATGACCCGGGTGGCCTCTTTCATGTAGGTGTCGGCCTGGGTGGCATTGTCGGCGTTTCGCCTGGTCATGGAGGACATCTGCTCAAGGGAGGAAGAGGTTTCCTCAATGGAGGCCGCCTGTTCGGTGGCGCCTTCGGAAAGGGACTGGCTGGTGGAGGCCACCATTTCCGCGGAGGCGCGCACCTGATCGGTGCCCTCGGCAATGCCCGTTGCCGCCTTATTGATGGGGATGACGATGGAGCGGACCTGGAAGAGAATGACGATGACGGCCAAAACGATGAGGGAAACAACGACTATGCCGTTGAGATAGCCGATACGGCGGGCCGGGGCCAGCATTTCCGAGGTAACGGCGCCAATGGCCAGAATCCAGTGGGAGGTCGGGATCTCCTTGAAGTTGACCATTTTCTCCTTGCCGGCAAAGACATAGGTGTGCATGCCCGTCCGTTTTTTCAGTATCTCCTGACCGAAATCAAATTGCTTGATATTCAAGGTCATGATCTGTTTCGGGTCAGGGTGGGCGATCACCGTGCCGTCTTGAGAGAGGAGATAGGCATAGCCGGTTTCGAGCACCTTAATGGGACTGATGAAACTCTTGCTGAAGGTGGAGAGATCCACCACCCCGAAGAGGACGCCGGCAATGCGTCCGTCCTCCTGGACCGGAGAGGAGATCATAAAGACCGGATTGCCGGTGGCCTTGCTTTTGGATATGTCGGCAATAAAGACATTTCCCTTGAGCGACTCCAGGAAGTACTGCCGTTCACTGACATTGACCTTGCCGAGCACGGCCGGATCAGCGGCGGCCAGGAGGACGCCTTTGGCATCGGCCAGACAGATATTTTCATAAAAGGGATATTCTTCCTTGACCTTGGCGAGAAATTGATTCGCCGCCTGGCGGGCCGCCTCCCCCTCGCTGGAATCCTTGAGCGCCGTCTGATAAATTTCCTGCCGGCTCCAGATGCTTATGTCCTTTTTGCAGCTGTTGATCCAGAACTCGAGCATCTGGACGGTTGAGTCGGTGAGCTGGACAATCTGACGTGTAACCGAGTCCTGAATGGCATCCCTGCTTCGCACGTAGGAGATAAACGAGGAGATGCCCATGCCGACAATTATCAGGGCAACCACGGGAAGAAGAAATCTGTTCTGCAGGCTCAGTTTCATAATTTCCTGTCCTTGTTTCGGTTGAAGTGCCGGCCGGGGCTTGACTGGGTGGCCAGGATCCTTGGGGAGGGGCTTACGTTCTTAAAGGCGTTTGTTATTCCTGGCAACATTATCGGCAGAAATAATCACGGATGTCAAGAGTTGTAAGGTTGGCCAGGAAGGGGTAGCCGGTGCTGCTCGTATCACTTCTGACTCGACGGCAAGGGCAAGGGGGAACCGGCAAATTGCTGAATCCGGAAACCATCGGCCTCTGATCCGGTGAGTAAAACAGGCCCATCCTGACCATCGGCAAAGCCGACTTCATGCACCAGGAGATCCTTTGTCACCTTGGCCGGGATCTCTGTCAACGGGCCGTCGCCTGCGGCACCATACCAATTGCCTTCTCCGGCCTGGATGATGACCGCCGTTTGTCCGCTGTCGCTTATGCCGATGGCGGCGCTGGCTATCTGTTGCTTCACGGGCCAGTTCATGGCCTGCTGTTGTTCCGTAAAGCGCAGGGTGTCGTGGGGCAGGGACCAGTTGATGAGCGCCGGACGGGACAAATCCTTACCGTCCTGCAGCAGGATGGCGCCCCGCATGACGCTGTCCTGGCCGGCCGCGGCCTGGGCGGCCAGCAGATTGCCGCTCCAGCCGGACAACCGCCTGGGTTTTGGCAGATCACCTGGCAGGCCGGGCCAGGAAACCAGGTGGAGGGCAACATTTTTCCCGTCAGACTGCAGATACGCGAGATACTGCTTGCCGTCGCCAAGCACAAGATTCTTCAGCCACAGGGGTTTCGGCCCAGGCAAGGTGGCGTGTGCCACCATTTCTGCCCGGTCTTCCCCCAGCCGGACAGTTTGGAGCCGGAAATCTTCAGCGCTTGTGCCGCTGCCGCAGAGCAGCAGAGCCGCGGCCGGCTGGTCCCCGCCACCCGGTTCTTCAGCCAGGGGAGGGACAATTTCCCAGGTCCCCCCGGCGGGAAGCGGTAACTGCTGCGGCGGCAACACCTCGCGTTTTGCGTCAACATGGCTGTAGTGGATCACCTCCCCAGCAAGCCAGGCAATCCACTGACCCTGCAGGGGGGAGCCGGGCCCGGGAGCTGACGAAACGGGGTGCGTATCCGGGCCGGCCGCCGCCACCTGCACAATGTTCTGCACGCCGCCGCCTGGGGTGAAGGAAAAATCGCCGCGGAAGATGGCCGGGTGCTTGCTCCCGCTGTTGAGCCAGACCCCATATTTGAGGCCTCCCTGCCCCCCCACCGCATCAACCAGCTGCAGATTCGCCGGCCTGCTGGGCAACACCACCAGCCGCACCCCGTTTGACTCGGCCGTGCGCGTGTCATTGTCGTAGCGCCAAAATACCGAGATACTGTATTCATCCGGGGGCAACAGGGGAACAATGTCCCGCAGAGAAAAGCTGTTTTCCACTACAGCACCGACGGCCAGGGTCAGATCGCTGGAAAACCGCGGCGAGGTGCCTGCCTGGCGCTGATAACGTTGGGTGCCGCCGGTGGAGACAGGGCTTACCCGGACAATGGGCATGGTTTGGTCCATTTGCGGAAATTTCACGACCAGGGGAGCTGCGCCGCAGTTTTTCAACAACACCACCCCCTCCACATCCTCCTGAAAGATCACCGGGTTCTGCTTGATTGCCAGTAACAGTTGGAGGTTTCCCGACTTTTCGGCCACCGCCTGACCCGTGCCGGGACCTTCAGCCCAGACCTCTGCGGTCAGCAATGAGAACAAACAGATCAACCCGGCAAGCAGAAACAGCGGTCGTAACGAGATCATAAGCTATCCTCCCCGGCCAAAAGACAATGGCCGCCTGCGGTAAAAGGCAGAAATTCAGTAATCGGCAGTCAGAAGTCAGAATAATCCAGCCAATGGCAAATGCCGGATTCTGTCTTCCTGCTTCCGGCTCCTCAACAAATCCATCTCCCGGCAAAAAGGCCCAGGCCGCTATTTCGGCCTAATGGGCGGCAATGGCATCTGGCTCCTGGCTCCTGTATTTTTCATCATCAGGGATCGAAACGGTAATCGCCTGCCTGAAACCGGCCGGCAAGGGTGTTCACCATCTCATCGGAATCAAGCAGGGCGTCGAGCTGCCGGGTATAGCCGATCAGCCGGCCCATCTGATCGAGGATTGTCTCGATCTCCCGCCGGTCCAGACCGGAGAGGCGGCCGACCAGCAGATCGCCCTTGGCCTTGAGGGCAAAACCATACTCCGCCAGGACCTGGGCCATGAGCGTAATGCGGCGGGAACGGTTGGTGATGGAGGCGGCCCCGCCCACGAAGCGGAAATAGATGTGGTTGTTGCGCGGCTTGTCGCTGCAGTAGCAGTCCAGCATGTTGAAGTGGTAGCCGAAGCGCAGGCTCATGTTGACATACTCCCTGCCGGCCAGGGCCACGTTGGTGCCGGCCAGTTCCTGCCCGCCGCCGGTGAGATCCGTGGCCCTGGTCATGGCGGACATCAGGTCGCCGCCGCTCAGGGCCAGCCCCTCATTCTGCCAGACCCCGGGAAAGAGCATACCGGCAAGCACGGCCCGCAGGGGCAGCGAGCCGACCTGCTCGACATCCACCTTCTTCCCCCCGGCCCCATCCTGCAGGCCGCCGCCCAGATCGATCAGCAGCAGCTGGACCGGGATGGGCAGGTTCAGCCGGTGCAGGGGGGTCCGGCCGCCGAAAAGCCTGGCCAGGCCCCGGCCCTGCCGTTCGGCAAACTCCACCAGGGCCTGCACCGCCTTCTCGTGCATGAAGCGGACAAGATCATGCACGGTCTGGCATTTTTCCGGGGAAAACTCCTGCTCCAGGGGATTGACCAGATTGAGCGGGGCGATATGGCGCATGATGTATTTCTGCCGCCGGAACTCATAAAGCTCCCGGAGTCTGGCCGCTCCCTGCCGCTCCTCCCGCAGGAGATGCTGGACAATTCCCTCATAGACGGCAAATTCACTGCCCTCCCCGGCCCGCAGGGTGATCTCCTGGCCGTGCCGCAGCACCGTGGTGGCCTGGCCGGTGTTGACCACGGTGGGGATGTTGAACTCCCGGCAGATGGAGGCCATGTGGCTGGTGGGCACGCCCACATCGGTGATGATGGCGTTTAGGAAAGGGATGGCCCGCACGAAATGGGGTGAGTCGTGCCTGGCCACCAGCACCCCGCCCTTGGGAATCTTTTCCAGTTCGTCCAACTGGCGCAGGATAAAGACCTTGCCCGCCGTGGTGCCCCGCTGCACCACCACGCCCTGGTCCCGCAGCAGCACCGGATAGTCGCCGGCGACGGCTGCCTGTTCCAGGGCCGGGGCCTCCTCCGTGGGCTCGTCCATGCGCAGGGCCCTGGTCTGGAGCAGATAGCAGCGGCCGCTGTTGTCCATGGCCCATTCGATATCCTGGGGCGCCTTGAAGTGCTCCTCGATGGCCGCGGCCTGCCTGGCCAGCTCCAGCACCTCCGCCTGGCTGAGGCAGGCAAGCACCCGCTGCTCCGCCGGGGTCTCCACGGTCTCGATGCCCTGCCCGCCGCGGTTGACCACCATCTTCTCCTTGCCGCCGGTGCGCTGCTCCACCACCTGGAGTTCTTCCCCCTTGGCCACCGTGTACAGATCGGCATCGGTCAGACCATCCACCACGCCCTTGCCCAGTCCCCAGGCGGCGCTGATCGCCATTCTGCTCCGGTCCTTGCCGGCCGCGGCCGTGTAGATCACTCCGCTGCATTTGGCATTGATCATGGCCACGCAGCCCGCCGCCATCTTCAATTTCCCCGGATTAAAGCCCAGCTGGCGCTGGTAGCTGATGGCGCTGGCCTGAAACAGGCTGGCCACCACCTCCCGGTAGGCGTGCTGCACCGCCTCGGTGGTGCAGGGGACATTGAGCACCGTCTCGAACTGGCCGGCAAAGGAAAAATCACCATCCTCCTCTTCGGCGCTGCTGCGCACCGCCAGTGCCGCCTCCTCCCCCAGCCGGGGCCTGATCGTTGCCAGGGCAGCGGCCAGGGCGGCGGTGAACTCCTCCGGAAAGCCGCCGGCCAGGATGGCGGCCCGCAGCCCGGCCAGGGCGGCGTCATCCGCCGCGGCCAGCCCGGCCAGCCGTTCTTCCAGGCCGTTGTGCCGGAGAAAGGCGCTGAAGGCGGCGGTGGTGATGGCAAAGGCCTCCGGCACCCGGATCTGGAGGCTGTTGGCCAGTTCGGCCAGGTGATAATTCTTGCCGCCCACCTCTTCGGCCAGGTCCCAGGTAATCTCCGGATAAAAAACCACCAGACGGCTGGAAACGGCTTCGTCGCTGGTCAGCATGCGCTGCACCAGGCTGTCGATGCGGGCCAGGGTTTCCCCCAGCTGAGGATACCGGTGCTCAGTGAGCTGATCGAAATGGCTCAGCGAATCGGAGATGGCCGCGAACAGCTCGGCATAGGCGCGCCGGGTGTAATTGACGTCAAAGAGGTAGTCGCCGCCGAGCTTTTCCCCCATTTCGGTCATGGCCTCCAGGGTGCGGTTATTGCCCTCGACCACTGCCTGGAAGGCCCGGAACCGTTCCGCCAGATCGGGGGCGGCGCCATGCTCCCGGCCGACTATCCCCTTGAACCACTGTAACAATGAGCCTGCCATGTCGATACCAGGAACCCTTGGCCCGCGATCATGCCGCCAGCCGGTTCATGCCTCCCCTAAGCCGTTGTAAAAAAATGTAGCCGTCCAGATGCCAGAGACGGCACTCTTTTCAGTACCCCCCTGAGGGGTATCAGGAGCCCTGACGAAACCGCACTCATGAACAGCTTATTTCGCAGCGGTTCCCAAAGCTCTTTTGATGGAGGCCTTCAGCTCCTTGATCTTGACCGGCTTGGGGAAGAAGTCGTGCACATCGTCCCGCAGGGCCTCGATGGCCACATCCAGGTTGGCGAAGGCGGTGATCATGATGACGACGGTGGTCGGGTAGAGCTTTTTTACGGTGCGCAGCACCTCAAGGCCGTCCACCCCCTTCATCTTGAGATCAGTCACCACCACGTCAAAGCGTTTTGTCTTGAGCCGTTCCAGGGCCGACTCGCCGTTCAGGAAGGTTTCCACCTCGTAGCCGTCCTGTTCCAGGGAGAGCTTTGCCATATCTCCCACGATCTTTTCATCGTCTATGACCATAATGCCGTGTTTTGCCATCACTTCACTCCGTTAATTTTTTGCCGGCAGCGCCAACCGCCGGCGCTGCCGATAATATTGATCAGATAAAATTCCGCACCGGGTTAGGCGATTCCCAGCTTATTGCAGGTCGGCAGGCTGATGATAAAGGTTGTGCCCACTCCGACCTCGCTTTTCACCCGGATATTTCCCTGGTGGTTCTTGATGATGCCGTAACTGACCCACAGGCCGAGCCCGGTGCCGCTCTCCTCCTTGGTGGTGAAAAAAGGATCAAAAATATGATCGATGAATTCCGGGGCAATCCCCTTGCCGTTGTCGCTGATGACGATTTCCACCGTATCCTCTTCCGGCACAAAACGGGTGTCAATGCTCAACACCCCTCCCTTGTCCATGGCCTGGATGGCGTTGGTCGCCATGTTGACCAGAATCTGCTGGATCTGGTGCACATCGATGTAAATATCCGGCAGATCCCGGGCCAGGCCGAGCTTGATTTTGATGTTGGAGATATCGAGCATGTTCTGCACCAGGGCCAGGGTTTTCTGGATAACCGGGTTGGCCGCCATCCTGGACAGATGCTGCTCCTTGGGTTTGGCGTAATCAAGCAGGTTGTTGATAATGACCCGCAGCCTCTCGGTTTCCTCGTCAACCCGCTCCATGAAGCTGATCCGATCCTCCCTGCTCAGGGAGTCATACACCTCGGCGTAGGTCTGGGCGATCATGGAGATGTTGTTGAGCGGATTGTTGAGCTCATGGGCCACCCCGGCCACCAGCACGCCGATGGAGGCGAGTTTTTTTGACTGGACAATCTCCTTTTCCCGTTTCTGCAGCTCCTCGGCCATCGTGTTGACGGCACTGAACACCGCTCCCATCTCATCGCCGGAGGGCTTGGCCTCGATCGTGTGGAAGTTGCCCTGCGAAATCGAGCGGGTGAGTCCGACCACCTTGCTCAGGGAATTGCCGATGTTGCGCACGATGACATTGCTGAAAATAAGGGCGAAGAGAACCACGGCCCAGAAGGAGTAGAGCAGGATATTCTTGGAGTGGACAATGATCGCGCCGATCTGCTCACTCTCCAGATCAGTGATATCCTCGGAAAAGGTTTTGAGGTTCTGCCCCACCTGGCGCAGCTCTTTCTGGGCTCCGGGATCTCTGATGTGGGCCCGGTCAATGGCATCAACCAGCTGGGCGTACTCATCGAGATAATAGCGCAGTTTCCAGTATTTATCATTGCCAACCGCCAGAATGATCGGCTGCTGCACCTGGCGCAGGGTCTCGGTGGTCTGATCGATCCTGATTTTGATGCTGACCAGGGCCTCGTCATCGCCGGAGAGAAAGTAGTTTTTTTCCGCCAGCCGCATCTCGAGAAAGGCGGTGTTGAGCCCCTCGGCTATGACGATAAAGCGGAACTTGGTCAGAATCGTATTGAGGTTGTGCAGGGCGAAGATGCCGATCAACACGATGAGCAGGATATGAACCCCATTGGAAAGATAGATCTTATTGACGATTTTCATGAGGATTCCCCCGCCAGGGCTGCGCTGCGGGTTTTGGGCAGCTCGGCCTGCTCCTTGCGCACCGGCAGGTACCAGAGCCCGCCGTCAACCATGAGCAGCAGGCCGATGACGATCACCACGGCGCCGAAGAGGGTGTTGATGAACCCCGGGGCGAAGTAGCCGCTCAGGCCGATGCCGATGCTGGCAAAGGAAACACCGGTGCGGATGAAGGCCAGGCCGGTGCGGGCCCGGGCATAGATGGTCCGGTAGCAGCCGGCGATGGTGCGCTGGGCGGCGAGCACGTTGCGTTCCCTGGCCAGATGGGTACGCTCCCGGCTGGACGGGACGGGATAGATGATGGTGCTGTAATTGCCGAGCAGGTCGCCGAGGCGGGCCAGCATGGTTTCCTTGGTTTCCTTTTTCACGGCGCACTGCTCCACATCCTGGTAGTTCTCCAGAAAACTTAAGGTGGCGGCGCTCACCTCCACCAGGGTCTGATGCCGCGGCGGGGTCAGCCGGGAACGGCGCACCTTGAGGTAGGTGGGCAGAGCCCCGCAGATCAGCAGCAGACCGCTAATCAGGACGCCATAGGCCAGCGCCGGCTGGGTCGAGAAACCCTGGCCGCTCAGGAGTGTCCAGGAAATGACGACAAAGGCGAGGCCGGTGCGGATAAAGGCCAGGGCGGTGCGGGCCCGGGCCAGATCGGTGCGGTAGCAGGCCAGCCGGGTGCGCCACTGGGCCATGGTGTTGCGCCAGAAGGCGAGGCCGGTGCGTTCGGTGCCGATGAGCAGGCCGGGCCGGGCATGGAGAAAATCCTGAATAAACCAGGAGATATCGTCGGGCAGGGCCACCCGGAATTCATAGGGTCCGGGTCCGAAGCTGCTCTCCACCTCGCTGCGCATGGCGGGGTCGGACGGATCGCGGGCCGCGATGACTATGGTGCCGTCAACGTCCTTGATCACCGGAAACCAGCCGCTCGCGGCCAGCTGCTTGCCCGCCAGATCAATGAGCAGTTCCGGGGGAATGGGCAGACGCTCATCGTATTCAATGGAGGCGCACTGGTAATGGCTGCGCAGGGCCGCGAGCAGAGCCTCCCGCGGCACCTGGTATTCGGCATGCAGAATCCGGGCAAGCGGCACGCCGCGCCTGGCGGCGGCCTCGGCGGCCTGGGCCAGCAGCTCGGGCCGGAGAAGGGCCGCGGGCCGGAAGGGCTCCAGCAATCTTTCAGGCTCAATCACTGCTGAACACCACTTTTTGCCAGAATCTTGCCGATTTGCCGTAATCGGGAATATTTATTTCCATGTTGCCGTAACAGTAGGGAAACTGGCGGCGTATCCTTTCCGCGGGGATGCTCCAGGCAAAGCCGTCCGCCACCAGGATGAGGCCGGTCGTCATCATGGCATAGCTGAAAATGTTCCAGCCCACGCCGCCGGTATCCTTGAAGGAGAGCAGAAAGGCGACGCCGATGAGAAAGAGGCTGAGTCCGGTGCGGATAAAGGCGAAGCCGGTGCGGGCCCTGGCCATGACCGTGCGCAGCCGGGCCATGACGTTGCGCCGTTCGGCCAGTACCGTGCGCTCCAGGGCAACGCCGGTGGTGGCCCAGATGCCCGGGATATGGGAGCTGCGGACCGGCAGGACCATGGGATTTTTTTCACAGCCGGGCAGGGCGTGGTTATGGGGGAAAAAGTAGTCCCAGATGGTGGACATCTTCGCCTTTTTCCGCACCGAGGCCAAGCCCTCCACTCCCGCCCTGCGGCCGCGCAAGTACCAGAAAAAGCCCTCCAGGGCCATGATGGCGCCGATGACGATGAGTCCCAGATCAAAGGCCAGCCAGTTGCTGGTCTTGAACTGCCTCAGCAGGCCGAGGCCGAGGCTGATAAAGGCAAAACCGGTGCGGGTGAAGGCCAGGCCGGTGCGGGCCTTGGCCATCCTGGTCCGGAAACAGGCGAGGAAGGTCCGTTCTTCGGCGAGATCGGTGCGGTCGCTGGCCAGATAGCGGCGGCGCATCACCGGAGAGAGGCTGGTCCAGCCGGACCGCAGCTCGGCAGCGCCGGGCACAATCCCGCTGCGCATGAATTCCGGCATGAGGTGCTCTTTGCGGGCCTCCAGGACACTCGTGCCTCCGGTTGCCCCGGTATCGACGCAGGAAGGCAGGCTGGCGTAAAGCGACCGGGCCGGCAGATACCATTTGAGGCCGTCGTAGACCATGATAACGCCGCTGATCAGCAGCGGCACCTCCATGAGCAGGTAATAACCGGCCCCCACCAGGCGCAGAAAGAGCAGAGCGATGGTGATGAAGGCCAGGCCGGTGCGGATGAAGGCCAGGCCGGTGCGGCTCTTGGCCAGCAGGGTGCGGTAATGGGCGAACAGGGAGCGCCGGGCGGCCAGATAGGTGCGCACCTTGGCCAGGGGCGTGCGGCCGGCCGTGGCCGGAAAGCCGGGATTGAGATCCTGGTTGTGCTCGATGATGCGGAGGAGATCTTCGGGCAGGGTGACCTGAAACTCCACCTCCGCGACCTCCAGGGTTTGGCGGACCACCTCTGCCAGAGCCGGCCCGGGCTCGGTGGCGATCACCGTGGCCCGGCCGTCGCGAACCTCGCGGGGGAACCAGCCCTCGGCCCGGAGCTTTGCCATGTCCAGCTTCCACAGCAGAAACTGGGGGCCGGTTACCGACTCCTGATACTCCACCCACGGGCAGTTATACCGTTCACTGAGGGTCCTCAGGACCTGCCATTTCTCTAAACCTGTCGTCATTTCATTTTTCATGGGTGATAGGTGGTAAGGAATCGCTTTTCGCAGGAAGAGCCGGAGAAAAAGACGGCAGACGGGAAAAGGCAATCCCCCTCCCTCCCTGGGCCTGCCGGATGCTCCTGAACATTCCGTCGCCGGACATCCAGCCGGAAGACCGGAATTCGTCCCCCTTATCTGGCGCCGCACCTGATACGCGATTCATCGGCGGCACATCCTATCCGAAAAAACCTAACAAAAATTGTTACTTTTTTTGCATAAGTTTGTCAATGCCAAAGAAATTTCTCATCGTCACGCGCAGATATCCGCTAAACTTTTTTTACAACCCAACTTTCTGACTTAATCTATTTTGTCGAAATAACGATATTTTTGTGACATAGTTGCTGCTCTGATCTTCGCCATGGGAATTCAGGAGACAGGAGACAGAATTCAGAATGGTTGATTTTATTACGTTTTATTCTGGCTCCTGATTTCTGGCTCCTGAATTCTCTGGAAACAAGCTGCGGGGACCATGAGAATATCAATTTAATTTCAACATGTTACCACAACTCAGAAAGTAAAATTTACAGCAAAGTGACCACAGGGGGGTGCCCGGAAAATCCAGGCCAGAATGCCATTTTAGCCGTTGTCACAAAATAATGCCCTCATCCGGTTGGTAAAACGGCACTCTTTTCAGTACCCCCTTGAGCAACTGTCTTTGGGGTCAAGTTAAATGTAAAGATTCATCCCATTTTTTTTGGGATTTCACCATCGCGTTAAGGATGGTGAGTAGTTTACGCATACAAG
>JALNXE010000027.1 GCA_023230525.1 Desulfobulbaceae bacterium | reverse complement strand
GCTGGCGTTCATGGAACTTTGTCCCAGCACATCACGTTCGGACACCAGGGCCGCCACATCGCAGGCCAGGGCCCCCTGGCCCAGCTCCCCGGCCTTGATCAGCATGTGGGCCAGGCGGGGATGCAGCGGCAGGCTCGCCAGCCGTTTGCCCTCGGCGGTAATGCGGCCGGTCTGATCCAGGGCGGCAAGTGCCATGAGCAGCTCCCGGGCCGCGGCATAGGACGCCTCGGGCGGCTGGTCCAGCCAGCGCAGCTCGCCGGGGCTGCTCACCCCCCACAGGGCCAGTTCCAGGGCCAGGGGGGCCAGATCCGCGGCGCAGATCTCCGGCGGATGGAAGGGCACCAGGCCATGATGCCGGTGTCTGGTCCACAGCCGCAGGCAATGGCCCGGCCCCAGGCGGCCGGCCCGGCCAGCCCGCTGACGGGCCGCGGCCCTTGACACCCGCACCGTTTCCAGCCTGCTCATGCCGCTGGCCGGTTGAAAGCGCGGCAAGCGGGACCAGCCGCTGTCAACCACCGTCTCGATGCCCTCGATGGTGAGGCTGGTCTCGGCAATGGAGGTGGCCAGGATCACCCGGCGCCGGCCGGCCGGATCGGGCAGGATGGCCAGATCCTGTTCCTGCTGGCTGAGGTTGCCGTACAGGGGCAGGATGAGAGTATCCTGGTTGATCCGTTCCGCCAGCAGTTCCCCGGCCTCCCTGATTTCGCCCGCGCCGGGCAGAAAGGCCAGGATATCGCCGCTGCGTTCCGCCAGCACCCGGCTGATGCCCTGGGCCGTCACCGCGGCGATCCTGCCTGCCGGTTCCTGGTCGAGATAATCGGTGGTCACCGGAAAACTGCGGCCATGTCCGGTGATCAGCGGCGCCTGGCCGAGCAGCTCCGCCACCGGACCGGCATCCAGGGTGGCGGACATAACCAGCAGACGCAGGTCATCGCGCAGCTGGCGCAGATCCAGGCACAGGGCCAGGGCCAGATCGGCATGGATGGAGCGTTCGTGGAATTCATCAAAGATGACCAGCCCCACCGCGGCAAGTTCCGGGTCGTGCTGGATGCGCCGGGTCAGTATCCCCTCGGTGAGGACCTCGATGCGGGTGGACGCGGTGATGCAGCGTTCAAAGCGGATCTGATAACCCACGGTCCGGCCGATGGGTTCACCAAGCAGACGGCTCATGCGCGAGGCGGCGGCCCGGGCCGCGAGCCGCCGGGGCTCCAGCATGAGAATTTTTTTGCCCGCAAGCCATGGTTCATCCAGCAGAGCCAGCGGCACGCCGGTGGTTTTGCCGGAGCCGGGAGGGGCGGCGAGCACCGCCGGGCCGCTGGCCATGGCCCGGCGCAGCTCCGGCAGGCTGGCGGAGATGGTGAGCGAGGCCAGGGCCTCGGACAGCTGCTGCGGTGGGTTGCTCCCGGCAGGGGTCACGGCTGGTCTCAGGCGCAAAGGGTGAGTTCGTAGATCTGGCGGCGGGCCCTGGCCGAGGCCTTCAGCACACCCACCGGGTCCACATAATCATACACCTTGGGTTCCTTGCCCAGGGCGGGCCGCAGGATGCGGCCGATCACCTGGGTGAGGCGTCCTTCGAATTTAATGGGAGTACAGAGAAAGAGGCAGGTCAGCCCCGGGCAGTCAAAACCCTCGCCGATGAGCTGGATGGTGGCCACCAGCACCCGCACCTCGCCCTGCTGCACCCGGCGGACGATGTCGCTGCGTTCCTCCCCAGCCACCCGGCCGGTGAGCAGCAGGGGCTGCAGCCCCCGGTCCGCCAGCATCCGGCAGATGGTCTCGCAGTGGGACACCCGGTCGGAGACCACCAGAACCGTGCCCGCATCATTTTCCACCTCGCGGCAGATATCGGCCACAATCAGTTCATTGCGTCCGGCGTTGGCGGTGAGGGCGGACATCAGATCCTGGTAGTTTCTGCGGTAGTTGAAGGTGAAGGTGGTGGGCCGGGAGATGATGCAGGGCTTTAACACGGCGCCGTGCCGGTCGAGATCCTTTTGGGCAACACTGTGGACCAGGTCGCCGATATACCAGTGGATCAGTTCGGTCAGCCCGTCCCGGCGCATGGGGGTGGCGGTCAGGCCCAGCATGTAGCGGCAGTCGAATTCCTTGATGATGTCGGTGAACATGGAACTCGGGGTGCGGTGGCATTCATCGACGATAATGTGGCCGAAATGGCCCGGCAGCTCAGGCAGATGCTTTTTCACCGTGTTGATGAGGCCCACGGTGACATCACTCACGCTAAACGCGCCGTCGCCGATGAGCGCCGGTTCCAGGCCGAGAAAATTGCGGATGCGTTCCTGCCACTGGTAGAGGAGTTCCTTGGTGTGGATCAGGATCAGGGCGGGCTGGCGGCGGGCGGCGATAATGGCGGCCGCCATGACGGTCTTGCCGCTGCCGGTGGCCGCCTCCAGCACCCCGAACTCCCTGGACAGCATGGCGCTGCAGGCCTTTTCCTGATAAGGCCGCAGGCTGCCGGAGAAGGCCAGGTCAACCGGATCGAGCTGCCGCCGGTGATCGATGATATCCACCTCAAAGCCCATTTTCCGGCAGAGCAGCACCGCCTGATTGCCGAAGCCCCGGGGAAAGAGGATATCGGAGCCTGCCAGGCTGGAGAAATGCAGTTCCTTTTTGAGATTCTTGCCGACCCAGCGCGCATATCTCACCGCGTCGCGATATTTGGGGTTCACCAGGGTGAGTTTTTTGTTGAGAACGGCGATGAGCTCCGGCGGCGCGCCGGCAAGTGTACAGTTATGAGCAATAGTGAGCGTTAATCTCTTCATGGTCATCTCACTCTATCCTCGGCAACAGCCGGAGTCAAGAGACAGGGAAATGGGTTGCGCAATTACCGAAAAGGTATCCAAGTTTGCTTTATATAGCCCGGAATTGCCGCTTCGGTCGAAATAAATTAAAATAATTCAATGAAGGTGCAGGAAAAACTGTAAAATTACTGATAGTTAGTTTAAGATGGAAAAAGCAGTTTCCCGTTAGGAGGCAGATGGCATTTTCTGTGGGTGTCTGAATACAGGAGGCGGGCATGGAAAAAAAACTGGAAGATTTTTTCAGTCAGCATCTTCTCCCGAAAGGCAATTTGACCGAGGGGCAACTGCAGGAACTGATCAATACGGTTGAATCGGAATATCAGTCCTGGTTTCTGTCCACCATTATTCAGGAAATCGAAGAAATCATGTCCATCGACCCGAGTCTTTCCTTTAAGGAAATTCTTGAGGTTGCCGCCGAGCGCATCGTGCGCAATCTGGCGGCTGATGCGGCCACCATCCGGATCTTTGATCCCGACTCCCTGCGGCTGACCTCTTTCGGCTCATACGGGGTATCCGATTATCAGCGTCTGTCCGACATCCCGGTGAAAAATACCATTTCCGGCGCCGTGGTGCAGGAGCAGCGCTGCATCGCCGTGCCCAGCATCCATAAAGACCCTCTTTACCAGAATAAGGATGTGGTCAAGTCCTGGGGATTTAATTCCCTGCTTGCCGTGCCCCTGGTCATGCCCCTGTCCAAGCCCCCTGGCAATGATCTGCTCGGTTCCCTGCAGATCTATTACAAGGAGGATGACCGTCAATTCGACAAATTGGAGATCATTCACGCGGAACTGCTCTCCCGCCGTATCGGTTTTGTCCTGGCCAAAAAGAAGATTCTTGACCTGGAGGAGCTGAACCGCCGCAAGGAGACCATCTTCAACAAAATATTCGTCAAGCTGAGCCGCCGGGAAGGCATCAAGCTGAAAGATCTTTTTGTGCTGCTGATCCCGGAACTCAAAGAGATGATGGAAGTGCAGAGCTGTTCGCTCTTCACCGTTTCCGAGGACCAGCAGTTCATCAATCTTGAGGCGGCCTATCCCCAGGACGGCTGTTATTATGATGCCGGCCACAGTTTTACCGTGGCGAACCACCCCTATTTCCAGGCGGCCATCAATTGGACCAAGCAGAAATGCGATACGGAGTATGAGCGGATAACCCAATCCTATCTGCTGATCAAGGATCCGTCCCGCAGCTCCCTGATGAGCACCCAGCTGCGGGAATTCACCGCTGCGCATCATATCCACTCCATTCTGCTGGTGCCGCTCAGTGTTGACGGCAAGGTGCGGCATCTGCTGACCTTCAACGCCACCAAGCAGAAGCATTTTTTTTCGGATGAAGAGATCGAGCTGATTACCTTTTTCGGCAAGGAGATCATGAAGGCCTCCAAGCTCGAGTTTTTCGGGGACATCCTGCACGACATCAAGAACCCGGCCATCGCCGTGGCAGGCTTTGCCAAGCGGGCCCGCAAGCTGCTGGAAAATGAGGACCTGGAGCCGGTGCGGGATAAACTGAGAAATTACCTGGATATCATGGCCTCCGAGGCCGCCCGCATGCAGGATCTGGCCCAGGCCATGACCGGCGAGGGCCGGGAAACCGTGGTGGATCTCTCGGCCGTTGCCGCGGTGCGATACTGCATCATCGAGGAGGTGGTGCGGGAATCAAAACTTGCCGGGACCACCCTGGCAAAGCCGGTACTGGAACCCGCTCTGCTGGTTTCCTGTTCCCGCTTCGGGCTGGAGCGGGTGGTGGATAATCTGCTGGGCAACGCCGTGCGCGCCGTGGCCGAGCAGAGCGACGGCCGGGTGGCGATGTCCGCCAGCCGTAGGGACGGCATGGCCCGGCTGGTCATCGAAAATTCCGGCGATATCCCGGCCGAGCGGCTGGAAAAGATGCGGCGGGGTGCGGTCAGGGGCCGCGGCCTGAACATCATCAACCGTTTTGTCCATACCAACCACGGCAATATCGAAATTGAGGTAAAAAACGGCATGACCCGTTTTATTATTCTGCTGCCCCTGGCCTCTCCTGCGGTAAAACGCCAGTATCCCACTGATGGATAGACTGTAGGTGTTTAGGCTGTTAGTGATTCAACTTTCTGAGTTGCGGTAACATGTTGAAATTAAATTGATATCCTCATGGCCCCCGCAGCTTGTTTCCAGAGAATTCAGAAGCCGGAAATCAGGAGCCAGAATAAAACCTAATAAAATCAACCATTCTGTCTCCTGTCTCCTGAATTCCCATGACGGAGATCAGAACAGCAACTATGTCACAAAAATATTGTTATTTCGACAAAATAGATCAAGTCAGAAAGTTGATTTCATAACTGAAAAAAACCAAATAAAGCACGCTTTGCACCCTTATTTCCCATCGCTTTTTGCTGACAGACGAGGCTCTTGCAAAATGACGTCACCCCGGCGAAAGCCGGGGTTCAGAACAGGAGAAATGGGCCTAAATGACTGGATTCCGGCTTTCGCCGGAATGACGATATGGTGCATTGTTTATTTTGCAAGAGGCTCAGACTACAGTCTCATGGTCTAACCAACGTTGTCAGCCGCCTTTTTTTGACTTAAGTCAAAGACAGGGCGGATATCTCTGGGGTAGGGTCGTTTGTCAGGAATTATTTGTGAGGAGAGCCAAAAAACAAAGGAGGAAATGATGAAAAGGAAACTTCTGCTTACGGCAGCAGCACTCGCCATGCTGTCCCTGCCGGCACTCTGTGCCGCCGATGACTGTATTGACTGCCATACCAAAATCTCACCCGGCCAGGTGGCGGACTTTAATGTGAGTAAACATGCCGAGAGCGGGGAAGTGACCTGCCGGACCTGTCATGGCGAGCAGCACAAGACCGCCGAGGACTACCGGCTGGCCCAGCTGCCGGACGAGAAGGTATGCGCCCAGTGCCATGAACAGCAGTTCAAACAGTTTTCCGAAGGCAAACACAATTTCGGCTGGACCTCGCTCAATGCCATACCCGCCACCCATATGGCGCCCGATGAGCTGATCGAGGGCGGCCGCGGCTGCGGCGGCTGTCACAACATGGGCATCAAGACCGAAGAGCAGAAAAAGGAGCTGCGCGACAAGGGCTACCGTTACCAGAATAATTCCTGCGATGAATGCCATACCCGCCACACCTTCTCCAAAAAGGAGGCACAGAACCCGCACGCCTGCCAGCAGTGTCACATGGGCTATGACCATCCCCAGTGGGAGATGTGGTCAAGCGCCAAGCATGGCGAGCGCTATTTCGCCAAGGTGGAGGGCAGCCTGCCGGAAGGCGCCGTGGCCCCCACCTGCCAGCACTGCCACATGCCGGACGGCAACCACGCCAACCATACCGCCTGGGGCTTCCTCGGCGTGAGATTGCCCCTGCCGGAAGACAAACAGGCGGCGGCGGACCGGGTGACCATCCTCAAGGCCTTGGGGGTACTCAATCCCGAGACCGGCGAACCCACCCCGATCTTCGATGCGGTCAAGGCGGTGAAGATGGCGAAACTTGATCAGGAATCATGGCAAAAGGAGCGTGACAAGATGATCGCCGTCTGCGCCGAGTGCCATGCGGAACAGTATGGCCGGGAGCAGCTCGCCATGGGTGATGCCATTCTGCAGAAAGCCGACCGGCTGATGGCCGACGCCATCGAGACCGTTGCCGCCCTCTATAAAGATGGCATCATCAAGAAACCGGAAGGCTATCCCCATAACTATCCGTTTCTGCTCACCTTCATGCATACCAACGGCGCCAACTGGAACGAGAATCTCGACGGCCTTTCCTACATCGACCAGGTACTGGTGCAGATGTTCATGAAGCACCGCATGCGGGCCTACCAGGCCTTTTTCCATGTCAGCCCCGATTACGCCTACTGGTACGGCTGGAACGAGATGACCAAGGATCTCGGCGAAATCAAGGAGCTGGCGAAAACCATGCGGGCGACCCACGCCGCGGGGAAATAGAAAAATTTAACATCCACAGGCACATA
The DNA here is from genome assembly GCA_023230525.1 of Desulfobulbaceae bacterium. GTDB lineage: Bacteria > Desulfobacterota > Desulfobulbia > Desulfobulbales > SURF-16 > SURF-16. The sequence continues at coordinate 41,309 of JALNXE010000027.1, read as the reverse complement.
ACCCGGTAGAGGCGGTTCGCGAACCGCCCCTGCCATATACGAGGGGAAAATTGACTTGGAGTAGTGGCAATGGGTGAAACAGAGGACAGAGATCTTGGCTCAATAGAAATTGTTGAGCCGGATATCCTGGCGGCAATGAAGGATATCCAGGGGTATATCGATATCAGTCCCGGTGACTTCAGGGAAATCTTCCAGGTGGCCTACCGGCATGCCGTGCAGCGGATACAGAATTCCTTGACGGCCAGGGATATCATGACCAGTCCCGTACACTGTATCGGGCTGGAGATGGATCTGGTGCAGGCCGCTGCTTTCCTGGCGGACAAGCGGATTTCCGGGGCCCCGGTGGTGGATGGCGCAGGCCGGATTGCCGGCATGGTGTCGGAAAAGGATTTTCTCGCCAGGATGGGGCTCGGCAAATCGGTATCCTTCATGCAGATCATCTCCCATTGTCTGCATAACAAAGGGTGCATGGTAACAACCCTGCGGAACCATGGCGTCCGGGATATCATGACCACCCCGGCGATCACCGCCGGGGCCGGGATCACGGTGGGCGCGATTTCGGCCATGTTCATCGACCGGCAGATCAACCGCCTGCCGATTGTTGATGCCGAGGGGAGACTTGCCGGCATCGTTACCCGCACTGATCTCGTGCGATCTTACCATGCAACCCGCTAGAGGCCGTCTGCCATGAAATTCCTGCAAAAAATGAGAGGCAACGGCCAGAGCCCGCCACGGGTGAGCCTGGCCGAGGTCGGCTGGTCCTGGCTCGGCAGTTTCTGCGGCATCGCCGCGGTCGCTCTGCTGCATTACCAGCTCGTGGATCAAAACGGGCTGCTCATGCTCATCGGCTCCTTCGGCGCCTCAGCCGTCCTCATCTATGGAGCCATCCGCAGCCCCCTGGCCCAGCCGCGCAACCTGCTCGGCGGCCATATCCTCTCCGCCTTCATCGGCGTGACCGCCTTCCAGTGGCTCGGCGGCCATCCCTGGCTGGCGGCCGCGGTTGCGGTTTCCACCTCCATTGCCCTGATGCATCTCACCAGCACCCTCCATCCGCCGGGAGGCGCTACGGCGCTGATCGCCGTGATCGGCGGGGAGAGTGTGCACAAACTCGGCTATCTCTATGTGCTGATGCCGGCCGCCCTGGGAGCAGGCGTCATGCTCGCGGTGGCGCTTGTCGTCAACAATATCCCCAAAACCAGGAAATATCCCGAGTTCTGGTGGTAGAGCGCCGTGCCTGACGCCATGCCAGGGATGTTCCCGCGCAAAGGCTTAAACGCTAAAGGCCGGAACGTTTTTTTGTGGTGGACAAGCAAACGATGCAGTAGTGTTTCCCCCGTTATGCTCTTCGCCTGGAGACGGGTTGCCCATGACCCGTCACGCCGGGGAAGACCTCTGATGATTGACTGAGGCTGCGCAGGAGGGGGAAATGTCCAACCGGCTGAAATACGAGCGGTTTTACTGGTTCCATGGCCGGATCAAGTCCGGCCGCTATCCCAATGCCGCGCGGCTGGTCGGCGAACGGATCTCGGTCAAGAATATCGAATATTCCAGGGTGGATGGCTGGTGTTTCCGCCAGACGGTCCAGGCCATGTTCGACGACTCCCCCCTGCGCATCACCCACCATTCGCCCCACAGCGGCAAAACCTTCACCCGCCATACCGGCCCCTGCCACTATGAGGAAAAACCACGAAAACAGCAAAACTCGCCTTGAAGCCCTATCTTGAAAAAATCGAACAGCTCTGCGAATCGCTCGGCAAGGACGCCCTCACGGAGTTGATTGAGTCTTTTTTCACCACGGAGATAGTAGAGAAATATTTTTTTATTGCAGCTAGTTATCTCTGTGGGCTTTGTGCTCTCAGTGGTAAATTTTCAGATGTTGCGAGTTCATCAACGTTTAAACGCTCAAGCGTTGGAACGTTATTTTTTGTCACGATGACACTGGATGACAGAGTGCGGGTGGCAGGATAGCAGTTGCGGGAGAAGAGGAGATGCAGCTCAGTCTTTTTCAATGGGACCTTATCGCGGTGGGCAAAGGCTACCGCAGCCTTGCCGGGCTTGATTTTAATGACGCGCGGGAGCGTTTTGCCGGGGTGCTCCAGGCCTTGCCTGATCATCCCGAAGCCGGGCGCGGCATGCGGGATCTGCAATGCTGGGAAGGGGTTTTTGGCGAGCTGCAGGGGCTGGAACCAGAAGCTGCCGCCCCTTTGCTGTGGGACAGGATCAGCAAATTCCCCCTTGGCAATACCGAAAGCTACCAGATATTGCGGCTGAACCTGATTAGGCATCTGCTGACATTGCTGGACGGCAGTCCGGCATTATACGTCCCGCCTGATCTGTGCAGCGGCTATCTGCATCTGCTGCTTGGCGAGAACGCGGCAGCGGAACGCCATTTGCGGGTTGTGCTTGAGCGTTTGCCGGAAAACGGCCGGCTGCACGGTTATCTTGCCGATGCCCTGTGGATGCAGGGCCGGGCGGAAATCGCCGGCGCGGCCTATGCCAGGGCCCTGCTGCTTGCCCCGCATGATGTCGCGGCAGAGAGCATGCGCAACCAGCCGCTGGTTGCTGTCATCCGGGAATACGGCCCGGCCCTGGCGCCGGTCCATGGCTTTCTGCAAGGAATTCTTCCCCTGGTTGAGCTGGAAACTCCGCCGGTGACCCGGGAAGCCAGGGTGTATGAACTGCTGCGACGGGCGGAGCAGGCCAGGCGCCTCGGCCATCACCAGGCCATGGTCATGGCCCGCCGCGATCTGAAAAATCTGGCCCCCGATGTCCTGCGGGATTACCTGGAGTGGCTGGAGGGGTGAACGTTCCAGTGTTCAAACGATGGAACGCTGAAACGTTGAAACACTTGAACGCTTGAACGCTGGACCATTGGAACACTATAGCGAAGGAGAAGCCATGACCGCGAGCAATTTTGAAAAACTCGAAATCTGGCAACTGGCCCGGACATTAACCCGCAGGATATACGAAATTACCAGGAACGGCGGCTTTGCCAGGGATTTCGGCTTGAGTAACCAGATCCAGCGTGCGTCTGTATCGGTGATGTCAAACATCGCCGAGGGCTATGAACGAGGCGGCAACCAGGAGTTCATTCAATTTCTGGCCATTGCCAAGGGAAGCTGCGGGGAGGTGCGCTGTCAGCTTTATGTGGCCCAGGATCAGGGATATGTCAATCAGGAGGAGGCCGTGGCCCTGATTGACCAGCACAGAAAGCTCTCCATCATGATCCATAAATTCATGGAGCACCTGAAAGGCAGCAGCTTCAAGGGGCAGAAATACAAGGCCCCGAAGCCTGATGCCAAAATGGCGGAATTTGATGTCCTGCTGCAGAGCTATCTGAAAAAGTAACGTTCAAGCGTTGCAACGCTGAAACATTTTTTTTTGCATAAAAATCTGGTCGGACGCTATTTGTCCGACCACTTCTGGTATGCAGCGGATAATCAGAAAAAATGCATGCATGCCGGCCACAACCAATATCAAAAAAATCAGGTGAAAAAATGAGCAAGAAAGAAGATGAGACGCCGAAGCTGACGCCGACCAATACCAAGAAGGAGATTCTTGAGGCATACAATCAACTGGTTGAGAAACTGGAGGGACGCGCGGTCGAGGAGCTGCGTCCGGAGAAGGAAAAGGAGGAACGGCGGGCCAGGGAAGTGACCGTGGTGGCCGAGGAACTTGCCGCGGTCAAGGTGAGCGAGGCCATCGGCGGGATCAAGACCGATATCACCGCGGCCCTGACCGATATCGCCGCCCGCATCGAGGAGCAGACCGACCGTTTCCGCAAGGTCAAGGAGGCGGTGGCGGTCAAGGAGAAGGAACTGGCCGAAATCTTTGAGATGGAAAAATCCGCCTACTCCCTGGCCGCCCTGGTCGAGGCGCAGAAGCAGAAACGGGCCGCCTTTGAGGAAGAGATGGCCGCCCGCCGCACGGAACTGGAGGCGGGGATCAAACGCGACCGCGCCGCCTGGGAGCTGGAGCAGGCCGAAGCCAAAGCCAGGGCCAAGGAGCAGCAGGAGCTGCTGGAAAAGGCCCGCCGCCGCGAGCAGGAGGAGTATGACTACCTGCTCAAACGGGACCGGGAACAGAAGACCAACGCCCTGCAGGATGAGATCAACTGTCTGGAAAAGGAGCTGCAGCAGAAGAAGGGTGAATTCGACAAGAAGGTGGCGGACAAGGAGGCCAGCCTGAAGGAGCGCGAGGCGGCGGTGGCCCAGCAGGAAAAACGCATGGTGGCCCTGGATATCCAGGTGGAGAAATTCCCCAGAGAACTGGAGGAGGGCATCAAGCGCGCGGTCAAGGAGACGGCGGAGAGATTGACCGCCGAGGCCGCCAAAAATGAGGAACTGCTGCGCAAAACCTTTGAGGGCGAAAAAAATGTGCTCACCACCAGGATTACCGGTCTGGAGCAGGTTGCCGCCGACCAAAAGAAACAGATCGAGCTGCTTGCCTCCCAGCTTGACAAGGCCTACGGCAAGGTGCAGGACATCGCCGTCAAGGCGGTTTCCAGCCCAAGGGAGCGTTATTACGGCGAGCCTGGGGCAAAAGGTTCCGGTCAGAATGAGGCAAAGTGAACTATCGGTTCCAGCGTTTCAGCGCTTAAACGCTGGAGCGCTGGAACGTTCCCCAAAGTCTTGGCCTGAGGTTTTGTTGGAAAAATGGCAAAAAATTATTTTCATTATGACATCGTATGACACAGTGAAAGTGGTAGGATGGGATGAAGAAACGGCACCCACGCTCAAACGCTGGACCGCTTGAGCGTTTGATCGCTTAACCGCTGAAACGCTGTAACATTTTTCATCATGAAATATTACGCCCATAGCCTCGAAGGAGAGCCGCCGGGAAAATGGGAGCCGCTGGAAGAACACCAATATTAATGGTTATGTTATGACACCTTGTTTTGCGCATTCAGAAAATGACAATGGAGAAAAACATTCCTTGTTTAAGCATTTGTATCAGACATCTCAATTTGCTGAAAATTTTGCATGTCAGGAAAATTATAAGCCAGCTTTCAAAATAACAGGCTTGTTGCATGATCTCGGAAAGTACCAGTCAGCATTTCAAGACTATCTTATAAACGGAGGAAGACGCGGTAGTGTTCCCCATGCTTCCTGGGGCGCCGGATACGCAAGAATTCATAAGTTGCTTGAAGCTTCAATTGCGATTGACGGCCATCACAAGGGGCTGCCGGATAATGCGGCATGGAAGAGCGATACTAATCCGTACATGCACAATGAGATTCCGGCGTTTAAGGATGTTGTACTATCCTTTCTTGATGATGTGGGAGTCAGTGAGGTGGATATCAACACATCGGGGGGTATAAACTTTTCTGAATTATCGCAGCGAGAGATTTTTGTCAGATATCTTTTCAGTGCATTGACCGACAGTGATTGGCTTTCTACGGAAGAACATTTTGAGGCGGAGAAGTCCGCGATGCGTGTTGGGTGCGCCTTACCCGTGGACGAAATGATTATCGAACTGGAGGAGGAATTTTCCAGAAAATCTACAGAGGGTGAAATCAATCGGTTACGGAATGCGGCGCGCAGTGAGGTTGTCAGCAAGGCGCTGCTGCCGCTTGGTTTTTATTCATTAGCACTTCCAACCGGTATGGGGAAAACTCTGACCTCTTTGGCCTGGGCGCTCCGGCATGCCAAGCAAAACGGATTGAAGCGAATAATAATTGTCCTGCCATATATCAACATCATTGACCAAACCGCCCAAACTCTGAAAGGAATTTTTGGAGATGAGATCGTACTTGAACACCATTCCTCCTACAACGAAGGGAAAAAGGACGGAGACGATGAAAAGGAGGCATTGCTCCAGCTCCAAAAACGGCAGCAACTGTCATGTGAAAATTGGGACTATCCACTCATCGTGACCACAACGGTGCAATTTTTTGAGTCGCTGTTCAGCAATAGGCCGTCCAAGTGCCGGAAAAATCACAATATATCTGAATCACTCGTTATTTTTGATGAGGTGCAGTCACTCCCCAAGGAAGTGATATTACCGACGCTGCAAATGCTCAAAGATATTCAGGTGGTCATGAAGTCGTCCTTCCTGTTCTGTACGGCGACACAACCGGCGTTCGAGAAACGACCGAAGTTTGATGGCATAACCGCAATTTGCCCATTGATTAAAGAACCAGACATTCTGTATGACAAGACACGACGTGTCGAATACCATCTGTTGGATAATCTGGCCCCGATTGAATACGGCAGATTGTCTGCCGTGGTATTGGGCTGTGATGCCTCCACGCTTGTCATCTTCAATACCAAAAAAGCCTCCCTTGAGTTTTATACTTTCATGGGCACATTCGGCAATTGGGAAAGTAAGTACCATCTGTCAACGTCCATGTGTCCATCTCATCGAAAAAACGTGATCAAGAAAATCAGGGACGACCTCTCTGCAAAGAAAAAGATATTGGTTGTCTCCACACAGCTTATCGAAGCAGGCGTTGATTTTGACTTCCCAGTTCTGTTTCGGGCCATGGCGCCGCTGGAAGCAGTTATCCAATCCGCCGGGCGCTGCAATCGTGAGGGGAAGTTGGCTGTGTACGGCAAGGTGTTCTTATTCAAATTACAGAATGGCGGAATGCCGGACAAAACATATGCGGCATGTGCCGGATTTGCTGAAGAGTTGATCAAGACCGACATCAACCAGCTCTACAAACACGACGTGTTTGAACGCTATTATTCGCAGGTCATCGACCTGTATGTGGACCCTGACAAGTACGCTATAAATGACTCCCGCAGGAAATTTAATTTTGCGACGGTAAATGACAGCTATCGAATCATCCAGAAAGCCACGGAAGGGCTATTTATTTGCAATTTCAATGAGGACAGCAGGCAGCTACTGCACTCACTGCGGTATAAGGAATTTTTGGGGAGGAACGATTATCGCAAGATGCAAGCCTATACGGTGCAGGTGTATGAAAAATTTATTTTTCAGCATGCAGACCTGATTGAGACAATGCCGCAAGGTTTCAGGGTTTGGCATGGCAAATATGACCAAGCTACGGGAATTTCCGTGGCCCCTATGGAGGCGGATAACTATGTGGTGTGAAGAAGGAGGCTCAGATGCTCGATGATCAAATTGTGAGAGTAAAGGTAACGGGTGATTTTGCCTGTTTTACCAGGCCTGATTTGAAGGTGGAACGGATGACTTACCCCTGCATGACTCCGTCTGCGGCGCGGGGCATTCTTGATTCCATCCTCTGGAAGCCGGAATTTCAGTGGTATGTTCTAAGAATACTGGTTTTGAATCCTGTCAAGTTTACTACGATTAAACGCAACGAGATCAATTCCAAACAGGGGAGAAACCCCATCGTTGTCGATGAGGTCAACGCTGCTGGAAAACCTAAATACCGCGCTCAACGCAACAGTGTTGTGTTAAGGAACGTGGCGTACATCATCGAGGCATCCATTGATCTGATACAACCCGCCGGCAATAATTCTTTCGAAAAATATGCTGGCATGTATCCAGGCAAAGAAGGGATGTTTCCCCGCCGGGTCAAAAAAGGGCAATGCTGGCGCAGGCCGTATCTTGGGACTCGTGAATTTGCGGCCGAATTCATGGAGCCGGACGGAACCGAACAACCGATACAAGAAACCATCCCTATCGGAAGTATGCTTTTTGACATCTTTTATAATGCGAAAGGCAAGCCCGAGCCGCTTTTTTTTCATGATGTGGCGATCAGAAATGGCGTTCTTAACTGTGAGGTGCCGGAGAACGACAGGATGATGCAGTCCAGCCATATCCGTCCACCGGTGGATAGCGAAATCTCCTCCTTGGTCTATGGGTTCAATCAACGCGAAGAGGAGGAGGCCAATGATTAGGGAATTGAGTGAATTAGGGAAAACATTGCGGTCGGGACAAGATGATAATGAGTGGGTTCACAATGCGTTAAAGCCTGAATCAATTTCAATGGAGCTGGTTATTGGCCAAGATGGAAGTTTTCAGCAATTTAACATCATTGACGAAATGCTGAGGCCAGCCGAGGCGATAACTGCAAAAAAAGGGAAAGCGCGGTTACTGCTGGACAAACCGGAAGAAGTTCTTTGCTACGGCGGGGATGCCTCAACAAAGAAACACCAACTGTTTCTGAAAAAACTTGCTGACTATCAAAATTTGCAGGAATTGACTCCAGTTGAAGCTTTTTATCATCACAATAAAAACAATGGGCTCGATAATGCCTTGAAAGAATTCGAGGCACAAGTCGCAATGGCTGCAACAACGGATGACAAGAAGAAAAAAAAGAAGTTAGGCGGCAATATCGGATTCAGAGTTCATGCAGAGGCACTTCGCATTCACGAAAAGCCCGAAGTTCTTAGAGCTGTCATTGCCAAATATGAATTGTTACAAAAGGAGCAGTTAGCTGCCTCAGCAAAGAACTGTTCCGTATGCGGAAAAAGCGAATATCCGGTGGAAGATATTCCTCATGGGATGATCAAAAAAGTTCCTGATGGCCAATCGAGTGGGTGTGCGCTTGTCTCGTACAATGAAAATGCCTTTGAGTCCTATGGGCTGGAAGGGAATATTAATTCGTCAGTCTGTACCAATTGCTCCAGGACTTATGTCGAAGGATTGAATTGGCTGCTTTCAGCGGGAAATGAGGTGATCATCAAAAACAAAAAAGGCAAAGAGAAGTCACTGTTTCGTTATAGTAACCGACGGAATTTCGGTTCAGATACAGCAATGGTGTTCTGGACCCGCAACAATCAAAACTTGCCTGAATTGGACCAGCTTGAAGCGCCGACCGCCGATGATGTCGCAAGAATGATCGAAACGTTAACGACCGGAACAGAGAGGGATAGCCGCTATCTTGAACCGGAAAGATTTTATTCCTGCACCCTTTCCGGTGCCGCCGCTCGGATCGCTGTGCGGGATTGGATCGAAACCAGCCTTGGTGACTTCAGAAAATCAATCGCCAATTGGTTCAAGGATATCGCCATCGAAAAATATGACTTTGATTTGAAGAAGATAAGTGCCCAGTATACGCCGCTGTATGATCTTGCAAGAAGCTGCCAGAGGAAAAATAGCGATGGCAGTTATGACAAGGATGATACTGCAACGGCCAGGGTCGCGGCCACTCTCTGGAAAGCAGCATTACAGAACGTTCCAATTCCATTGTGGATTCTAACAAAGGTCCTGCAGCGCGCCCGCCTGGATGTTACATCTGAACGGGCTGCGCTCATCAAACTAATACTCAATCGAAACAACATGGGAGGTGGCTTTATGATTACGGAAGATAAGGCACAGGGCGACAGGCCGGTTGCCTATGTCTGCGGTCAGATTTTCGCAAAACTGGAAAGCATCCAGCATGCCGCGTTGGGAGACAGAAATACAGGGATACGGGAAAAATATTTTACCTACTCCATGACTTCACCAGCGGCCGCATTTGGTCGGTTGTTCAACCTGAATGCAAAACATTTCACCAAACTGAAGAGCGAAAAACCAGGGTTGGCGGTTATGCTCGACAAAGAGCTGCAGTCGCTTTGCAAAGACGTTGACATCCAAAGCTTCCCGCCATTATTTCGCTTGGAAGAGCAAGGCCAATTTGCAATCGGCTACTACCATCAGAAACAAAAACAGTTCGCAAAATTAAAATAAATTTTACAAAAGGAGTCAGCAGTGAGCGAAGCAATCAAGAATCGGTATGATTTTGTATTTTTGTTTGACGTGAAGGACGGCAACCCAAATGGCGATCCGGATCAGGCAAATCTTCCCAGAGCGGATGCAGAGGACCAGCGGGGTCTGGTTACAGATGTCTGCATAAAGAGGAAAGTCAGAAATTATGTGATGCTGGAAAAGGAATTGAAGGAGCCTTACGACATATTCATTCGGCAAGAACAGGTGTTGAACAGAATTATTGATTCAGCTCCTGGTGAGAATATTCGTCAGCGTCAAGACAGCCTGTCTGAAAAGTATTTCGATATCAGGACATTTGGTGCAGTTCTGTCAACTGGTGAACGCGGCGCGGGAACTATTCGTGGACCGGTGCAGTTCACTTTTTCTCGTTCAGAGGATCGTATCTTTCAAGCGGAGCATTCCATAACCCGTTGTGCGGTAACCACAGAGGAAGATGCCAAGAAGCAGGAAAGCAGAGAATATGCCTCGACGTTCGGCAGGAAGACAACAGTCCCGTATGCCCTTTATCAGATGCATGGGTTTGTTTCAGCCGTTGATGCTGCAAAAACAAAATTCTCCGAGGATGACCTCAAGTTGCTCTGGAAATCTTTGATAAACGCCTTTGAACATGACCGTGCGGCCGCAAGGGGGGAAATGAACCCCAGAAAATTAATAATCTTCAAACACGACAGTCATTTGGGGAATGAACTTTCGGGGAGGTTGTTTGAACGGGTGACTGTAGCGAAAAAGACTGACTTGCCGCGTGGTAAAGATGATTATGCAATAGCTGTCGACAAAAGCAATCTTCCGGCAGGCATTGAGATCAAGATGTGGCCGGAAGAGACTGTGTTTTGAACATAATAATGGCATGAAAGTGGAAACAAAACTCGCGGTCTTTAAAAACAAGGAAATCCGCCGAATCATCTATAAGGATGAATGGCATTTCGCCGTCGTTGATGTGGTGGCAGCATTGACGGACAGCGACAAGCCCCGTGATTACTGGTATCGGATGAAAAAGCGGGAGTTGGAATCAACCGGGTTTGAGTTGTCGACATTGTGTCGACAACTCAAGCTTGGGTCCACGGATGGCAAGAGATACCAGCCGGAAATGGCCAACACCGAAGGCATCTTCCGCATCATCCAGTCCATCCCCTCGCCCAAGGCCGAAGCCGTTCAAGCGCTGGCTGGCCAAGGTTGGCTATGAACGGGTGCAGGAGATTGAGGACCCGGAGCTGGCAACGAAACGGACCAAGGCCATTCACCGGGCCAAGGGTTATTCCGAGGCCTGGATTGAAAAACGGATGCGCGGCATCGCCGTCCAAACCGAGCTTACCGATGAATGGCAGAACCGGGGCGTAAACGGCGAGCCGGAACACGCCATCCTGACTGCGGAAATTTCCAAGGCCGCTTTCGGCCTCACCCCGTCCGAGTATAAATAATTGAAAGGGCTGGAGCGGGAGAATCTGCGCGACCATATGAGCGATCTGGAACTGATCTTTTCCATGCTGGGCGAGGCGGCCACCACCGAGATCGCCCGGAGGAAGGATGCGCAGGGCTTTGGCGAAAATAAAACGGCAGCCCGCAAGGGCGGCCGGTTTGCCGGGGAGGCGCGGGAAAAACTGGAGAATGAAACGGGCAATAAGGTGGTCACAACTGAGAATTATCTTGTCGAGCCGGAAGGCCGCAAGCGGCTGAGGGGCAAGAAATGAATAACATGGAAGAGTCATAATGATTGAAAAAACTGGAAAAAACGAAGATATGCATTCTGGTTTTGGCGAAGTCGTCCTGTATCAGTTTGAGAATGGGCAGACATCGCTGGATGTGAAACTCAAAGATGAAACCGTCTGGTTGACCCTAAACCAGCTTGCGGAGCTGTTCGAAAGGGATAAATCCGTTATTTCTCGCCATTTTCGCAATGTTTTTCAGGATGGGGAGTTGGTGAAAGAGGCAGTTGTTGCAAAAAATGCAACAACTGCCTCGGACGGGAAAATATACCAGGTCGAATACTATAATCTGGATGCCATCATCTCCGTGGGCTACCGGGTCAATTCAAAACGCGGCACCCAGTTCCGCATCTGGGCCACCTCGGTTCTCAAAGACCATCTGGTGCAAGGTTTTTCGCTCAATCAGCGGCGGCTGGCAGAGAAAGGTGTCGAAGAGGTGCGGCAGGTTCTGCGTCTGCTGGCCGGCACCCTGGAAAGTCACAACCTGGTAAGTGATGAAGGCCGGGCAGTGCTGGAGGTTGTCAATCGCTATGCCAGGACCTGGCAGCTTCTTCTGCAATATGACGAAGACAAGCTGCCAATGCCCGTGAGAAAACACGACACCAAGTCGGTTCTGGAGATTGCCCAGGCCCGGCAGGCGATTGCTGCCCTGAAAAAAGACTTGCTGACCAGGGGAGAGGCGACCGACCTCTTCGGCCAGGAGCGGGGCCACGGCCTTGCCGGACTTATCGGCGCGGTGCAGCAGTCCTTCGGCGGCCAGGATCTTTATCCCAGCGTGGAGGAGAAGGCGGCTCATCTTTTGTACTTTGTCATCAAGGATCATCCTTTTATTGACGGGAACAAACGGATCGGCTCCTTTCTCTTCCTGCTGTTTCTCCAGGCAAATGGCCTGCTGGAGGCTGGGAGTTTTGATAACCGGGCGTTGGTGGCCCTGGCCCTGCTGACTGCCGCCAGTGAATCAGGGCAGAAGGAAATATTGATCCGGCTGATTATGAACCTGATTGCGGAGGAATAATGGAGATCCGGGCAAGAGCGTCTTTCAGGGTTTTTTTACCACACATTTACTCAACCCCTTGGAACGGCGGATGAAATCAGAGTCAAAGGTAGCGAACTGGTCTGAGTCTTTGCTGTATGCCAGATGGAGGGCATCGGCGAAATCGAGGCCTTTGCGGGTCCATTCAATGGCCAGAAACAGGATGTCGGGGTTTTTCGTTTTGACGTTCGGCAGGCTGAGCAGTTTGATAAACGCATCGCGGATCTCATGGGATTTGAAACTGTATGCAAACCGTAAAACCCATTCTGTTTCGAGCATAACGGTGTCGGCAATAAAAACAGTATCCTTATTGAAAAGGGCAAAGGCCTTCTGGAATTGCCCTTCATGGTCGCGGGTCAGCAGCCGGACAAGAATATTTGTATCAACCCCGGTCATTGGCACTCTCCATGGCGCCTTTCCTTATGGCCTCATCCATCTCTTTCAGGCTTTTGGCCGGACCGTTATACTTGAGACAGGCTGCCACTTCGGAAAGAGTTGTCGGCGGATAGGGCCGGGCGGGTTTCAGCAGGATGCCCTCAGCGGTGTCAAGCACCTCAAGTTTCTGGCCGGGTTCCATCTGGTGGGCGTCTCGCACGGGTTTGGGGATGATGATCTGTCCCTTGCTGGATAATACGGTTATTGCCATGGGTGACCTCCAGGTAAGAAAGTTGTAAGAATACTTTAGAGAGCTAAACGTGTTTTGTCAATCAGAGGATCTCAATTAAAGCAAATGGCTGTTTACCCAGAAGATGACCTCCTTGCCCTTTCGGCCCTGCAGCATCTGCTTTTCTGTCCACGGCAATGCGCGCTGATTCACCTCGAGCAGGCGTGGCAGGAAAACCTGTTCACCGCCCAGGGCAGGCTGATGCATGAGCGGGTAGATCAGTCGGGCCGGGAGTCGAGAAAAGATGTGCGGATTGAATACGGCATGCCTCTGCGTTGCCTCAGGCTGGGCCTGATTGGCAAGGCCGATGTCGTCGAGTTTCACAGGCTGGCTGCTGCAGGAGGCTGGCAGCCGTTTCCGGTGGAATATAAGCGGGGCAAGCAGAAAAAGGAGAACTGGGACAAGGTGCAGCTCTGCGCCCAGGCCCTCTGCCTTGAAGAGATGCTTGGGCGCGCCGTCCCGGCCGGCGCGCTTTTTTACGGCAAGAATCGCCGGCGGCAGGATGTCGTCTTTACCGATGAACTGCGGCGGCAGACGGAAGATACCGCGCTGCTGCTGCACGAACTTATCGATGCGGGCAGAACACCGGCGCCGGTGTATACAAAGCAGTGCGATTCCTGTTCGTTTTATGAAGTCTGTCTGCCGAAGATACTGGAGAAAAAAAGAAAGATTGATCGTTATCTGGATCAGGCTTAGGAGTCGTTACGAAATAACTTGTCTCTTTAATATTTGACTGTCTCGTGAAAACCCTCTCGACAGCCGTACAGTGCATGATAAGTAATTGATTTATCGTCACAAAAATTCGGCGTTAGGACTTTTTACGAAGCCATCAATATTTCGCTGCGGCTCCTTTGCCCTTCCTGGCATTCAGATGGCCATGTTATTTAATTATAACGGCTTACGAGGGAAAATGAAAAAACATCTGAACACACTGTTTGTCACCACCCAGGGTGCTTATCTGGCCAAGGAAGGCGAGACGGTTGCCGTCAAGGTGGAAGGCAAGATTCGCCTGCAGTTGCCGGTGCACACCCTGGACGGCATTGTCTGTTTCGGACAGGTCTCCTGCAGCCCCTTTCTCATGGGGTTCTGCGCCGAAAAGAATGTAGCCATCAGCTTTTTGTCCGAACACGGCCGCTTTCTGGCCAAGGTGCAGGGGCCGGTTTCCGGCAATGTGCTGCTCAGGCGTGAACAGTACCGCTGGGCCGATGATCCGCAGAAATCAACGTCTGTCGCCAGGGCCGCCGTGATCGGCAAGATCAGCAACAGCCGGACCGTTCTGCAGCGCTGCCTGCGGGATCATGCCGACAAAATCGATGTGCCGGTTCTGCAGGGGGCGATTGACCGGCTCAATGCCATCCTCATGCATGTGCGGGAGCTCGTGCCGCTGGATACCATCCGAGGCTATGAGGGGGAGGCCGCCCAGGTGTATTTCAAGGTTTTTGACAATCTAATCACCGCGCAGAAGGAAAATTTCGTTTTCCACGAGAGAAGCCGCAGGCCGCCGCTGGACCGGGTAAACTGCCTGCTGTCCTTTCTTTACACCCTGGTCATGCATGATGTCCGGTCAGCCCTGGAATGTGTCGGATTGGACCCGGCGGTGGGATTTCTGCATCGGGACAGGCCCGGACGGCATGGCCTGGCCCTGGACATGATGGAGGAATTCCGGTCTTTCCTTGCCGACCGCCTGGCCCTGTCGCTGATCAATCTTTCTCAGGTAAAAGACAAGGGTTTCCGGATCATGGAATCAGGTGCGGTCCTGATGGATGACGACACGCGCAAGACGGTTCTGGTCGCTTATCAGAACCGCAAACAGGATGAGATCATGCACCCTTTCATCCAGGAAAAAATGCCGGTCGGCCTGTTGTTTCATACCCAGGCCTTGCTGCTGGCCAGGCATCTGCGGGGGGATCTTGATGGATACCCGGTTTTTCTCTGGAAATAGTGTTGCCAAGCATGTCTGCAGCCTTGATGGCCGGGAGGAAGAGAACCTATGTTTGTTCTGGTAAGCTATGATGTCTCGACAATGGACAAGGCCGGGCAGAGAAGGCTGCGGCGCGTGGCCAAGGCCTGCAAGAATTTCGGCCAGCGGGTGCAGTTTTCGGTTTTTGAATGCATCGTTGATCCGGCCCAGTGGACGGTTTTCCGCCAGAAGCTGCTTGATGAGATTGACGAAGAGGCGGACAGTCTGCGGTTTTACTTTCTCGGCTCGAACTGGCAGCACCGGGTTGAACATGTCGGGGCCAAAAAAGGCATAGATCAGGAAGGGCCGCTGATTGTCTGAGATGGGTGCGCGAACCACGAGCTCCCATTAAATTCCAGGGAGGTTCGCGCTGGCTGTAACGGCTTGGAATGTAGCGCTTTTGCAGGAAGTTTGTCGTTTGATTAGAGTGCTTTGCGTTTATAATATTTGGTTTCGCGGAATCTGAAGAAAGAAAGGAGGTGGTATAACGCATTTAAATGAAGCAGTCGCCCCCCGCGCGGGGGCGTGGATTGAAACACTCTCTTACCTCCTTTATATACACTGGCCGAATAGTCGCCCCCCGCGCGGGGGCGTGGATTGAAACAAGACATGGCCGTGACTAGTTCTACCACATTGTGTCGCCCCCCGCGCGGGGGCGTGGATTGAAACAAGACATGGCTGTGACTAGTTATGCCACATTGTGGTCGCCCCCCGCGCGGGGGCGTGGATTGAAACAGAGCATTGTAGCAGAAGAGATCAAGAGCGTTGAGTCGCCCCCCGCGCGGGGGCGTGGATTGAAACCCTGGCACGGGCGAGGGCGAGGGCGAGGGCGAGGGTCGCCCCCCGCGCGGGGGCGTGGATTGAAACAGCCGCCACTGTCTGTACAGGCGCAGGCGCGGCGTCGCCCCCCGCGCGGGGGCGTGGATTGAAACATCAGCTACGATGCTCTGAAGAGCGTTACGTGTGGGTCGCCCCCCGCGCGGGGGCGTGGATTGAAACATCAGCTACGATGCTCTGAAGAGCGTTACGTGTGGGTCGCCCCCCGCGCGGGGGCGTGGATTGAAACGTCGCCTATGTACGTGGGCACAAAACGCCTGTCGTCGCCCCCCGCGCGGGGGCGTGGATTGAAACCCTGGCGAGGGCGAGGGCGAGGGCGAGGGCGCAGGGTCGCCCCCCGCGCGGGGGCGTGGATTGAAACAGCCAGTTACGGCGGCGCTGAAAGCGTTGCCGTACGTCGCCCCCCGCGCGGGGGCGTGGATTGAAACGTGTGGGCAGGCTCTCTTTTCTTTGACAATCTGGTCGCCCCCCGCGCGGGGGCGTGGATTGAAACGTAAAAATCGCTAAAACAAACGTCTGCAAGGTTAAGTCGCCCCCCGCGCGGGGGCGTGGATTGAAACACCGCATCGTCGACATTCTGTTTTTAGATCAGCGTCGCCCCCCGCGCGGGGGCGTGGATTGAAACATGCCTGTTAGAATTAGATTGCAGGCTGTTAAGTCGCCCCCCGCGCGGGGGCGTGGATTGAAACATTAAATGCAGTAATGGATAATTTAAAATGAAAAAGTCGCCCCCCGCGCGGGGGCGTGGATTGAAACACGCAATGCCAGAAATTCATACACTTTTGGTTATAGTCGCCCCCCGCGCGGGGGCGTGGATTGAAACTTCCCCTGTATCATCAACAACAAACACATGTGTCGTCGCCCCCCGCGCGGGGGCGTGGATTGAAACATGTCTTATCCTTTAGACTGTTTAAATTTTAATATGTCGCCCCCCGCGCGGGGGCGTGGATTGAAACCTCTCCAAGTTTCAAAACCAGCTATAAAATTCCCGTCGCCCCCCGCGCGGGGGCGTGGATTGAAACATACACTCCTGATAAATTGTTTCTTCCATAGCTGGGTCGCCCCCCGCGCGGGGGCGTGGATTGAAACCGGAAAAATGACCCCTATCCCCTATGACCATCCCGTCGCCCCCCGCGCGGGGGCGTGGATTGAAACTTGTCTTAAGATTTGTTTTTGATTTGAATCCATGTCGCCCCCCGCGCGGGGGCGTGGATTGAAACAAGGCGATAGGGGATAAATTGCTTTAAATCAGCTGTCGCCCCCCGCGCGGGGGCGTGGATTGAAACAACAAAGTAAAGCATTGATAACATAAAAGCTATGGTCGCCCCCCGCGCGGGGGCGTGGATTGAAACCCGAACGTCACCGCGTATCGTGCAACCTCCGTTGCGTCGCCCCCCGCGCGGGGGCGTGGATTGAAACCGATTCCAACAGTTGACAATCCCACAAATTTGCGTCGCCCCCCGCGCGGGGGCGTGGATTGAAACAGGGAAACATGTCTGATTCTGATGTCAATACCTGGTCGCCCCCCGCGCGGGGGCGTGGATTGAAACAACCACCTGCGCAATTGGCACAGGGTAACACCTGGTCGCCCCCCGCGCGGGGGCGTGGATTGAAACTTGGCATACTGCGCAGGGGGGCAAATGCAATATGGTCGCCCCCCGCGCGGGGGCGTGGATTGAAACTACACCTATTCGGAAATACAGAATGCCGGATGGAGTCGCCCCCCGCGCGGGGGCGTGGATTGAAACTCGTCTGATTTGCCGGACATAAATGTTGCCCCTCCGTCGCCCCCCGCGCGGGGGCGTGGATTGAAACCACGTTTTCATGAATGTGTCCGTCAATCCGGAAAGTCGCCCCCCGCGCGGGGGCGTGGATTGAAACCAGCCGCGCGACTGGAAGATGCGGATCAGCCGCGTCGCCCCCCGCGCGGGGGCGTGGATTGAAACCCGGATAATGAGACTATGGTGCAGTACCTTGAGGCGTCGCCCCCCGCGCGGGGGCGTGGATTGAAACAGGTTTTGCCACATGATTCGCGGTCCGGAAATTGCGTCGCCCCCCGCGCGGGGGCGTGGATTGAAACAATCTTGTAGGAGGGGGAATGAAAGCAGCAAACGTCGCCCCCCGCGCGGGGGCGTGGATTGAAACAAGGCATTGGCACTGGGTGAGATAGAGGCGTTCGTGTCGCCCCCCGCGCGGGGGCGTGGATTGAAACGAGG
Organism: Desulfobulbaceae bacterium; assembly: GCA_023230525.1. Taxonomy (GTDB): domain Bacteria; phylum Desulfobacterota; class Desulfobulbia; order Desulfobulbales; family SURF-16; genus SURF-16. Next base: position 23,251 of record JALNXE010000027.1, on the reverse strand, counting down.
GCAGGGACGGCAGCCCTCGCGCCCGCCAGGGTCGCCCCCCGCGCGGGGGCGTGGATTGAAACGTAATAACATATGAGTACCGAGCCGTTTGATGTCGTCGCCCCCCGCGCGGGGGCGTGGATTGAAACCAATCGCGCGGCTGGAAGCAGAAACGGCCAGCCGGTCGCCCCCCGCGCGGGGGCGTGGATTGAAACGCAGGAGGCAACGGGGAAAGCACAGGGCGAGGCTGTCGCCCCCCGCGCGGGGGCGTGGATTGAAACCCTAACGTTACCGCGTACCGTGCGACCTCTGTGGCGTCGCCCCCCGCGCGGGGGCGTGGATTGAAACGTAACATATGAGTACCGATCCGTTTGATGTCATGTCGCCCCCCGCGCGGGGGCGTGGATTGAAACCACTTTTCCATGTCACAAAACCGTCATCAAGCGGTCGCCCCCCGCGCGGGGGCGTGGATTGAAACCATGATCAGGACCGCGCAAAAAATCAAGATTCTTGGTCGCCCCCCGCGCGGGGGCGTGGATTGAAACGTTACAGGGCCTCCTGCAAATTGCATGGGAGAAGGGTCGCCCCCCGCGCGGGGGCGTGGATTGAAACTTAAGCAGATCGGCATGCCGGCAAACCAGAAATTTGTCGCCCCCCGCGCGGGGGCGTGGATTGAAACTCGACACAAACCCGCCAGATACTGACGATTGGTTGGTCGCCCCCCGCGCGGGGGCGTGGATTGAAACTTCAAGCGTTTGGATTGAGACTGGCATGAAGAAAGGTCGCCCCCCGCGCGGGGGCGTGGATTGAAACTACCGTTGCGTGATAGGCCCGGTCAGGTCCGGAAAGTCGCCCCCCGCGCGGGGGCGTGGATTGAAACGCGATGCAGCAATGGCAAAAGCCATAGCAGTGAGGTCGCCCCCCGCGCGGGGGCGTGGATTGAAACGTGTCATAAAAAACCTCCCGATAGAAAGAAATAGGTCGCCCCCCGCGCGGGGGCGTGGATTGAAACTTGCGTGCGAGGATAGGCTTTCGGGTCGGTGCGCGTCGCCCCCCGCGCGGGGGCGTGGATTGAAACCATTCGTGGATTACAGCAGGGCTTTTTTGTGGGAAGTCGCCCCCCGCGCGGGGGCGTGGATTGAAACTTGTCCCTGGAACGTGCGGAGTTGAGGTTATTGTGTCGCCCCCCGCGCGGGGGCGTGGATTGAAACGGCTAGAGTGTACAACCAATCGTCAGTATCTGGCGGGTCGCCCCCCGCGCGGGGGCGTGGATTGAAACAGGGATCTCGTCTGCAAATAAATCTGCCATTACATGTCGCCCCCCGCGCGGGGGCGTGGATTGAAACGGATCATGTATCGCTATGATGACGCTCGACACCATGTCGCCCCCCGCGCGGGGGCGTGGATTGAAACTCTGTGTTGGTTCGCTTGCTGGGTCCTGGGATAGCGTCGCCCCCCGCGCGGGGGCGTGGATTGAAACCGCCACACGTAACGCTCTTCAGAGCATTGTAGCAGTCGCCCCCCGCGCGGGGGCGTGGATTGAAACACGTACTCACAAAAATACCATTGCCCTCTATCCAGGTCGCCCCCCGCGCGGGGGCGTGGATTGAAACATCCCATGGATCACAACGGCGACACGCTCGACTTGTCGCCCCCCGCGCGGGGGCGTGGATTGAAACAAGGCCGTTTGCCGTGCTCTTGTTCCTCTTATTGACGTCGCCCCCCGCGCGGGGGCGTGGATTGAAACAGTGCAGCATGTTGACAACCTGTTGACCCTTTCAGTCGCCCCCCGCGCGGGGGCGTGGATTGAAACAGCACTGAATCCGGCGATCAGATCCAGCCCTACCGTCGCCCCCCGCGCGGGGGCGTGGATTGAAACAAATCTCCAAGCCTGAACCCAACCGAATAGGGCGGTCGCCCCCCGCGCGGGGGCGTGGATTGAAACAGCAGCGGAACAAATGAATTCGCCTTCAACATGGTCGCCCCCGCGCGGGGGCGTGGATTGAAACCCGATATTCCCGCAAAGCCCGGTCAATGATCGACGTCGCCCCCCGCGCGGGGGCGTGGATTGAAACATGGTGCCGGAAGTCCAGTCAATCCGCTGGATATGTCGCCCCCCGCGCGGGGGCGTGGATTGAAACATGGTGCCGGAAGTCCAGTCAATCCGCTGGATATGTCGCCCCCCGCGCGGGGGCGTGGATTGAAACCCACTACCAAGACTACTCTGAAATTTTGCAGGGGTTCGCGACCCCGGCTTTCGCCGGGGTGACGACATAGAACTGCGAACATGCTTAAGTTAATGGCATCGGATTGCCTGTCTTGTATTTCCGACCCTGAATTGAAATGCTAAATTTGTGCTGCTTAATCCGCAACAACCATCATCAATGGGAGATAAAATGACAGAACAAAAAGAAGATACATTGCGGTCTTCAACGCAATTGAAAATGCCGGCCCAGGACAAGAAACAGAGGACACCGGAACCCGTGAGCGAGCCTGTCGACAAACCGGCAGAAACGATAGAGCTTGATCCCTGGCCCGGGGAGCCATTACCAAAAATCCTATGTCTGTCAGCAACGCTGATGCAGTGCTGCAACTCGCCGAAGAGTTCAACCGGCGAATAGTATTTTAACCGGCTGCATCTTGCAACTGTCTGGCTAAGATTTTCTCGTTGGGGATTTGCTGAGAATTGCCGCCGGGAAAACTTCCTGAAGGGGGTTTACGCTGAAACGCTTACACGTTCAAACGCTTGAACGTTTATTTTTAATAGCCTATTCCCCTGGCAAGGACACTTGTGATAAAGTGGGAAAAATTGCGAGCGGCTGATTTACGGCTCTGGTGGGGAAGAGTCCGGGATGAGTGAATATGTCGGCTGGATTGCGGTGCGTGAAGGGAGAGAAATGAAGAAGAAGCATAAGATATTAGTGATTGATGATGATGAGACGGTACTGGAAATTATCGAGCATATACTCGCCTCGACCGGCTACCATGTGCAGACGGCTTTGAGCGGACGGAAGGGTCTGGAGCTTGCTGAGATGGCCGATGGGAATGTTGATCTGCTGCTGACGGATGTGGTTATGCCTGAAATGAGTGGAGAGGATCTGGCGTTGGTTTTCAAGCGGACCTATCCCGCCACAAAGGTGCTCTTCATGTCGGCCTATCTGCGGCCAGGGGCGGGAAGATATGAGGAGTTGCATGGGAAAGTGGAGTTTATCGTCAAGCCTTTCACCTCGGAAAAATTGAAAGGCGAGATCAAAAGAATCCTGGCCTGAGGGGTACCGAAATGGTCAAGAAAGCAGAGGTTATTTCGTAACGGCTCCTGATTCTCTTTGAATTATTTTGCGCTGCCCGGCTTTTTCCAGTAGAAAAAAGCGTTGCCGGCAAAAAATGCGGTTAAGCAGCGGCTGTTTTATTGATCATGTGGAGGGTATATGGCTGACCAGGACGAAACAAAGACGCATCCGGCTTCAGTGCAGGAGCTATTGCGGACAATTCCCAAGGTTGATGAATTCCTGGGCTGGGTGGGCCACATACAGGCGCCGGTGCGTTTTATCAAGGCTGCCGTCCGCGAGGTTCTTAACCTTGAGCGGGAGATTATTCTGGGAGGCCAGACCCGCGAGCTGGAAGATCTTGGCCGCGAGGCGCTGCTGGCAAAATTCGACAAACGCCTCAAGGACAAGCTGACCCCCAATTTCCGCACGGTGATCAATGCCACCGGGGTCATCATCCACACCAATATGGGCCGTTCGCTCTTGCCGCGGGAGGCCATGGACGGCCTGATCAAGGTGGGCAGCCGTTATTCGAATCTGGAGTTTGATCTCACCACCGGCAAGCGGGGCAGCCGCTACTCTCTGGTGGAGGACCTGCTCTGCGAGCTGACCGGGGCCGAAGCCGGTCTGGTGGTCAACAATAATGCCGCCGCGGTGCTGCTGGCGCTGGATACCCTGGCCAAGAATCGTGAGGTGATTGTTTCCCGGGGCCAGCTGGTGGAGATCGGCGGCTCGTTCCGTATCCCCGAGGTGATGGAAAAAAGCGGGGCCTTTCTGCGCGAGGTGGGCGCCACCAACAGGACCCATCTGCGGGATTATGAAAATGCCATCAATGAACAGACCGGCCTGCTGCTCAAAGTTCATACGAGCAACTACCGGATCATCGGTTTCACCTCCGAGGTGAGTCTGCCGGAAATGGTTGAGCTGGGCCGGAGGCACAATCTGCCGGTCATGGAGGATCTGGGCAGCGGCAGTCTGGTGGACCTCACCCGCTTCGGCCTGCAGAAGGAGCCCACCGTGGGCGAGGTGGTCAAGGCCGGGGTTGATGTGGTGACCTTCAGCGGCGACAAGCTGCTGGGCGGCCCCCAGGCCGGCCTGATCCTCGGCAAGCGTGACATCATCGGCCGTATCAAGAAAAATCCGCTCAACCGGGCCCTGCGCATCGATAAATTCACCCTGGCCGGGCTGGAGGCCATTTTGCGGCTTTACGGCGATGAGGAGAAGGCGCTGACCGCCATCCCCACCCTGGCCCTGATGGGGATGGCGCCGGAGGTGATCGGCCGCCGGGCCGCGAGGCTGATCCGCCGGATCCGCAAGGGGCTGGCGGATTGCTGTGGGGTGAGCATTGTCCCGGTTGCCTCCCGGGTCGGCGGCGGGGCCATGCCGGAGCAGGACCTGCCCAGCCGGGCGGTGGCCCTGCGGCCCCAGGTGATGAAGGTGACGGAGGTGGAGCGGAAACTGCGGGAGACCTCCATGCCGGTGATCGGCCGCATTGAAAATGATGCCCTGCTGCTGGATATGCGCACCGTGGCGGATGATGAAATACCCCTGCTTGCCGCGGCGCTGTTTGAGGTTTTCGAGGTGGTGGAGAAATGAGCTTTCCTTTTGACTGGAGCAGCCGGAAGCTTGAAGAGGCTGACATTGATCTGTTCGGCCTGGAATTTGCCGAGATCGTCAGCCTGTTGCTGCCCTGCCGCAAGGTACATTTTGTCGGACCCCATCCGGGCGGCGAGCTGCATTACGGCTGGAAGGCCGGGGTGGAGATGGTGCGCAATGCCCAGAAACCGGTGGTGGACGGCGGAGAGGTGGAGCACCTCTACCTGCCCCTGTGGGACGGGGAAGCTCTTTTCTGTGTCGCCATCCTGGACAATCCGCCGGGCACCTATCAGAACTCCTCCTCATCCCTGCTGCTGGAAAAAAGCCGGTTGATTTCCACGGAAATGGCCAGGGTGAAACAATTCGCCCTTGATCCGGTCACCGGCCTGCCCGGCGGCCGCATTTTGTATAACCGCCTGCAGGCCCTGCTGCAAAAGAAACGCACCCAGGAAAACGGCAATCCGCCTTTTTCCCTGCTGCTGCTGGAGATTCATCCCCGGGCCCGGGATGGTGAACAGGCCCTGGCGGTCATTGCCAGGAGCGCCGCCTTTCTCGACTCACTCATCGGCCATCTCTTTACCCCCTGCCATCTGGGCAGCGGTATTTTTGGCCTTCTCTGGGAGGGGGTCGGCGAGGGGCAGACCATGAAGATGGCTGATCTGCTGCTGCGCTGGCTGAAAAGAGAGGGGTTTGCCAGGAGCCGGATCGGCATCAGGTCCTGTCTGGCCGAGGAGCAGGCGGTTGCGGTGGAGATATTTCTGGGCCAGGCCTGGAACGCCCTGGGTGTTGCCCGCAAGCGTGGACCTTTTGCCCTCTGTTCCCATCAGGCCCTGAGCAACCGCAGCGCCCATCCCCTCTGCCCGCCGCCGGCAAAGGTTTTTGACGAACTGCGCAGGCTCTGGCAGGACAGCGGCGGTTTTGCCCTGCTGCTGGTGCACGCAGACCATGGCGCGGAAGGCGGGAGCGTTTCCTGGCCGGACACCGGGGCTGCGCCGCTGATCCGGATCGATGAGCATGAGGCCTTTGTGTATCTGGACGGGGCTGACCGGCAGCTTGCCGAGGCGTGGGGCCGGGATTTCCAGGCCAGGGCCGCTGCCGGCAATGGCAGTTTTTCCCTGGGCATCGCCCTCTACCCGGATCATGGCTTCAAGAAGGTGGAACTGGTGGGCAATTGCCGCAAGGCCCTGCTGCACACCGGCTTTTACGGGCCGGGCACCATGACGGTCTTTGACGGGGTCAGTCTCAATATCAGCGGCGACATCTATTACAACGAGGGTGATCTGGCCCGGGCGGCCAAGGAGTACCGCCTGGGGCTGCAGCTTGATCCGGCCAATATCAATCTGCTGAACAGCATGGCCGTCACCCTGGCCCAGATGAATCTGTACCGCAAGGCCATTCCCCTCTTCCAGCAGGCCCTGGCCCTAGAGCCCGCCAATTTCATGGCGCTGTACAACCTCGGCTTTGCCTACCTGGCCACGGATGAAGAGGGCAAGGCCATGGAGAATTTCGACAAGGCCCTGGCTGAACAGGATGATAATTTCGATCTGCTGCTGCAGCTGGGCAAGCTCTACTGCAAGACGGGCCGCTGGGCCTCGGCGGTGGCTGTGCTGCGCCGGGGTGAGCAGGTGGGGCCGGGTGGGGTGCGGGATATCAGCCATGGCGCGGTGCACCGTTTTCTGGGCGAGGCCTATAAGGGGCTGGGCGAGAATGGCAAGGCCATGTCCTGTCTGCAGAAGGCGGCCCGCCACAATCCCCGGGATGCCGCGGCGCTGAGCATGCTCGGCGAACTCTTCCTGCTGGAGCGGCAGGGGGATGAGATCGCCCTGGCCCTCTGCCGGCAGGCGGTGGAGCTTGCTGACGATGACTGGCGGCACTGGTCCCGGCTGGCTGCGGTGCTGACGGGCTTGGGGGAATATGATGACGCCTTGCGGGCGTTGCGCAAGGCCCTGGCCCTGGATGGCAGGAACAGCAGTCTGTTTACCCAGCTGGCCGCCCTGTATGAAAAGCGGGGCAAGCACGGCCTGGCGGAAAAGATATACCGGAAGATTCTCCGTTTTGATCCGCAGTGCCAGGAGGCGGCGGCCCGGCTGGCCGCGCTTGGCAAGGCCTGACAACCTTCCATGGCGTCGGGGGCACCCCTTGCGGGTGCCCTGGGATCGGGCACCCGCAAGGGGTGCCTCGACAGCGCCGTTCTGTGGGGAATGGTTTTTTCACCCCACTTTACACCACGCTTTCCGTAAAAAATAATTTTCGCTTTTTTCCCTTCCTGTAGCCTCCTTTCTTTCCATATGTTGTTGCGCTCCTGATGTGGTACACAATATGTGGTAAAAAATGCCGCATCCCCATGTTTTTGCCCGAAAACAGGCCAATATTTCCTCTTGACACTTCTGTTCGTTGCCTCTTATAAGTATCATACTATGGTGTAAAGTGGGGCAATAGGGTGCAGAGGGGATAAAGAGTGAGTGAGACAGTCATTGTGAGCCAGCCAAGCCGCTTCAGAGGCAGATCTGAACATACGCTGGACGGGAAAGGGAGGCTGAATGTGCCGTCCCGTTTTCGGGAGGTGCTCCTGCGTGATTATGATGACCGGCTGCTGATTACCCCGCCATGGCGCACCTGTCTGCGCATCTATCCCCTGCAGGAGTGGGAGAAAATGGAAGCCACTCTGCTCAGCAAGGAAAAAAAAGATCCCCAGTTCCAAAGGATGATCCGCTACCTGATCGGAGGATCGGAGGAGTGTCAGATCGACAGGAACGGCCGCATCATCCTGCCCATGCATCTGCGCAATCAGCTTGATCTGAAAAAAGATGTGGTGATGATGGGCATGGGACCGTTTTTTGAGATATGGAACAAGGATACCTGGCAGGCGGAAAGCAGTATAACACCGCAGGATTTTAATGAATTTGACTCGACCCTGCATGAGCTGGGCCTCTTTTAACCGATGCAAACAAAGCCGGTACATCTGCCGGTCTTGCTGGATGAGGTAATCCACTACCTGGCTCCGCAGGATGGCGGCCTCTATGTGGATGGGAACCTGGGGCTCGGCGGGCATAGCGGGGCGATTCTTGAGGCAAGCAGTCCCAGCGGCCGGGTGATAGGGTTTGACTGGGATGAAGATGCCCTGGCCCGGGCCCGGGTCAATCTGGAGAGGTATCAGGGCAGAGTTGAGTTTGTGCGGCGCAATTTTGCCGAGATCCGGGAGGTTCTGGCAGAGCTTAAGGTGGACCGGGTTGACGGGTTGCTGCTTGATCTGGGGCTGTCGTCCCTGCAGTTGGATGTAAGCGGCCGAGGATTTACCTTTCAGGGTTCCGAGCCCCTGGACATGCGCATGGATGTCAGAAGCCGGGAAACAGCGGCGGATTTGTTGAACCGGGCCAGCGAGCAGGAGCTGGCCGACATTTTCTACTTGTACGGAGAGGAACGTCAGGCCAGGCGGATCGCGTCTTATGTGGTTGACGTCCGCAGGAAGATCCCACTGGCGACGACTGATCAGTTGGTAAAGATTGTCGAAAACGCTGTTCCGCGCAGATTCTGGCCCAAAAAAATCCATGTCGCCACCAAGGTTTTCCAGGCCCTGCGCATTGCGGTGAACCGGGAACTCGACAACCTTGAGCAAATTTTAGGCAGCGCAGCAGGTATTGTAAAGCCAGGAGGGCGTATCTGTGTAATTTCATTTCATTCCCTGGAGGATCGTCTGGTGAAGCGGGCTTTTCGAAATAATCCTGCCCTGGAGCCGGTAACGGCAAAAGCGGTTACTGCGGCGGAGGAAGAGATCTTGACAAATCCGCGTTCAAGAAGCGCCAGGCTGCGCGTTGCCGCGGTGCGGGGTGAGTGATGTCCGCGCAATTTTCTTCACGCTATAACTACAAGCCGAGCCTCGGCAGAAAGCTGAGCCAAAAGGGACCAGGCCAGAAATTGGCCCTGGGAGGCTGGTTCTGGAAACTGGCCGGCGTGGTTATCGTCTGTGCCACCCTGGTCGGCGTGGCGGGTAGTTACTGGTTTTCGTGGAGCATCAGGCGTGGACTGGACTCTTTGACCGGAGTGCAGGCTGAAAAGCATGCATTGCAGAAGGTGAGCAACAAGCTGCGGGCCCAGAAGGGGCAGCTGCTTGACAGAAAACGGATTGAAACCGTTGCTGCAGCAAAACTTTCGCTCTACCCCACCGTGGAACAGAGTGCCGGGGGCGGGGTAATGGTACGGATTCCTGAACCATGAAAGGCTACAATGACAGCAACTGGGGTTTAGGAGGGGGATACAGGCAGGATGAGGAGAAGAAGAAAAGAATTGTCAGACTGCAGCTTCTGGCCGGGTTCTTGGTCATTCTCATCATGGCCGCGGGCTTTTTTCTTTTTTTCCGGCAGAGCCCTCCTGGAGAAGGTGACAGGGCAAAAAACGACACCGTCAAGGTAAATGAGGAAGTTTCCCTTGCCGTACCGCCGAAAAAGGAAGAAGTCAGGCGCAGAAATATTTATGACCGTAACCTTAATGAGCTTGCCATCAGCTTTAAAGTTGACTCGATCTATGTCAAACCCCTGGAGTTTGACAACATTGAAAAGACGGTTACGCTGCTGGCCGATGCCTTGAATCTTGATGAAAAAGACGTGCTCAATGAACTGAAAACCCAGAGGAGCTATAAGTGGGTGGTGAAAAATATTTCTCCTGAGAAGGCAGCCGCGGTTGCGGCCTTGAATCTTCCAGGAGTTTATTTTTATGAGCAGGAACAACGATTTAATCCAAGCCGGGCGAATATGGGGCAGATCGTCGGCGAGGTAAAAGACGGGCACGGGTTGTCGGGCATAGAACTCTTTTATGACAATCTGCTGCTTGGCGGTTCGGCGGCACCGGATTCAGGACCCATGGCCGACGGCGGAAAAAGTCTGGTTCTTACCCTGGACGCCAAAATGCAATTGCTGCTGGAGCAGGAAATGACGGCATTGCTGAATGACATACGGCAGGATGGTGCGGCGGCTGATGGGTTGACAGCCGTGAGCGCCCTGGTGATGGACGCGGCGGGGGGCGAAGTTCTGGCCTATGCCAAACTGCCGTACTTTGCCGCCACAAAACTGGGGATGGCGAACAGCATTGAAGACGGGGACCGGATGATGGCCGGCCGGGTGGACCCGGGGGTACTGGCGCTCATTTTCAAGGATGCGGCAAATTTTGACCAGGCGCAGCAGGCCCTTGCCGCCGGCCAGCCTGCCGCAGCACAGGCCCCGGTTGAAGTTGCTAAATCGCTGGTGCCCCGGGTGATGAAAAAAATACGCGAAGGCCCGGCAAAATCTCCATGGGTGCAACTCCAGGACGGGTCATATGTCTCCGACTGGCTGGCGGCTGCTCTGGATGATGAGCGGGCCGGGGCGGAAAACGGCCAGGTGGATTTTTCCGATTTCGGCAAAATCCTGGACAGAGTTGGTCAGTGCAGGCTTGACCTGCCTGGAGATAATGGCGGCAAGGAAACGGGGATAGGGCTGCTGTGCGGGTATGCCGCCCTGGTAAACGGCGGCAATGCCGTTACCCCTCACCTTCTGCAGGCCACTCTTTCAGCGACAGGAAAGCTGGAGGAATGGCCGTGGCCGCCACAGGAAAACAAGGTCATCGGCCCAGAGGCAAGCCGGGACCTTGTTCTTTTTTTACAGGGGAAGACCCGCCCCGCAGATGCCGTGCTGGTGGGCGAAATTCTGCGGCCCCGGATTGATACGGCAGCCGCAGAGGCAATGACCGCTCCCCCCGTGGCTGAAGGCGAAACAGCGCCGGCCGGGCCGGCCCCTGCTGCCGGCCAGACCACGGAGCCGGAAGGGAAACCGGATATGGTGGTCCGGCATTGCAATGGACTGGCCCTTGCCTCGATCACGGTGAGCAAACCTGAACTGGTGATGCTGGTGGTTATTGACGATGCCAAAATCGATCTGATGCAGGCCTCGCCGGTGAAGCAGCACACTGATTCCTTCCTGCAGGCCGCCCTCAAATTGCATCATCAGAAGGAAAGCGCCAGGACTCTCCCGCAGCCGGTATCCAGGGAGGAAATCTTCCAGCGCTGGATACTGCGTAATAAGCAGTTGGGGTTTGATGTGGTGGGGGGCAGAAAAACCGATCCGGACACCATGATCGATGTGCGGGGCATGAGCATCCGCAAGGCTCTGCAGGACCTGGATGGTTTTGATGTCAAGGTGGTGATCGAAGGTTCGGGGGTGGTCAGAAAACAGCACCCCGATGCGGGCAGCAGGTTGAAAAAGGGGACCCTGGTTATTTTGAAGGCAGAGGCAAAGCGGTAATCCATGGCGCAGATGCGGAAAAAAAGACTGGGCGATCTTCTCGCCGCCGCAGAACTGGCCATCCTTTGTCCTGAGCATGACAAGGATATTGAAATCTGCGGGGTGGCGGATGACTCAAGAAAGGTTTCCCCCGGTATGCTGTTTGTCGCCGTGGCAGGCGCCACGGTGGATGGCCACCGTTTTATCAATGATGCCGTGGCCAAAGGCTGTGCCGCGGTGGTGGCCGGCCGTGATTATGCCGAAAAATGTGCCGTGCCGCTCATGAAAATAGATGATACCGGCAGGGCTTTGGGATATCTTGCCGCGGCCTTTTTTGATTTTCCCTGCCGCCGAATGAAGATGATCGGCATCACCGGCACCAACGGCAAGACCACCAGCACCTATCTGCTGGAGGCGATGATTCAGCGGGCGGGCGGGGTTCCCGGTATCATCGGTACGGTGAGTGTCCGCTATCAGGGCCAGGAGTTCCCTGCCGCGCTGACCACCCCCCAGCCGGTGGAGCTGCAGCAGGTTCTCGAACAGATGCTTGCTGCGGGGGTTACCCATGTCGCCATGGAGGTTTCCTCCCATGCCCTGGCCCTGCAGCGGGTGAACGGCGTTTTCTTTGATGTGGCGCTCTTTACCAATATCAGCCGGGACCATCTGGATTTTCACGGCAGCATGGCCGGCTATTTTGCCGAGAAGGAAAAGCTCTTTGCCTCCTACCTCAAAGAGGATGGCCAAGGGGTCATCGTGCTGGGCAATGGGGAAGAAGGGGAGTTGGAGAGTGATAACTGGTGCGGCCGGCTGATCGCCGGGCTGGAACGGGGCAGGCATGCCTGTCTGACCTGCGGCATCGGCAGGGGGCTGATCCAGGCCAGGAATTTCACTTTCGATCTGCAGGGGATCAGGGCGGAGATCGTTTCTGCCGGGGCACGTTTTGTGCTGGCAAGTCCGCTGGTGGGTGAATTCAACCTCCGCAACCTGCTGGGGGTCATCGGTTGCGGAACGGCACTGGGCTATGACCTGCCGGCCATCTGCCAGGGGGTGGCAGGGGTGAGGGGTGTGCCGGGCCGGCTGGAGAGAGTGTTGCCCGATGGTGACACGGCGCGGGAAGGCAGAGAGCTGGCCAGCGTCTTTGTCGACTATGCCCATACCCCGGACGCCCTGGAAAATGTGCTGCTGACCCTGCGGGCGCTCCGGCCGGCGCGTTTGATTGTCGTGTTCGGCTGCGGCGGAGACCGGGACCGGGGCAAGAGACCGCTGATGGGGAGCGTGGCGGCGCGGCTGGCCGATGTGCTGCTGGTGACTTCGGATAATCCGCGCAGTGAGCCGCCGCTGCAGATCATGGCGGAGATCGAGGCGGGCATCAGGGAAGAAAAGCTGGCGAAAGCAAAGGGCGAGCAGCTCCTGCAGGCCCGGCAGATGAAAGGGTATGACATGGTGGAGGAACGGGCTGAGGCAATCCGTATCGCCATTTGCGGCGCCCAGGCGGGGGACGTGGTGCTGATCAGTGGCAAGGGTCATGAGTGTTATCAGATCAAGGGCAGCCGGAAGTTGTTTTTTGATGATCGCGAGCAGGCCAGAGAGCAGCTTAATATTGCCAGACAGGCAGCATAGGGCAAAAGGAGAAAGGGCATGGAACTGGAACGAAGCACGGAAAAAGAGTGCTGCCGACTTGCAGCCGGTCCGGCGACGACTGAGTTCGGCTATGGCTTCAATACGGTGCAGGATCCGGTCTGGACCTTGAGCCAGGTGCTGCTGGCCACCGGAGGACGTTTTGTCAGCGGCGCGTCCGAGGCCAATTTCCGCGCCATCTCCACGGATACCCGCACCCTGCAGCCGGGGGATCTCTTTGTGGCCCTGTCCGGGGAGAATTTTGACGGGCGGGAGTTTGTCAAGGAGGCGGTCCGCAAGGGAGCTGCCGGCGTCATCGTCTCCGGCATGGTGGAAGAAAAACTGCCCGTGCCGGTTATTCTGGTGGCAGACCCGCTGGAGGCCCTGGGAGATCTGGCCGCCTACCGCCGGGCCTCCATGCCCAACCTGCAGGTCATCGCCCTTACCGGCAGCTCCGGCAAGACAACGGTCAAGGAGATGTGCGCCGCCATTCTGAAAGAGGAATACAATGTCCTGAAGACCGAAGGCAACTTAAACAACCTGATCGGCCTGCCGCTGACCCTGCTGCGGGCGGATACCTGCCATGAGGTGGCGGTGCTGGAAATGGGCATGAACCGGCCCGGAGAAATCGCCAGAATGACCGACATCGCCGACCCGGACATCGCCTGCATCGTCAATATCCAGGGCGCCCATCTGGCCGGGCTGCATTCCATTGACGGGGTGGCCAGGGCCAAGGGCGAGCTGTTTAAGGGCGGCAAGTCCTGGGCCAAATTATGTGTCAATATCGATGACAAGCGGGTAAGGGCTCTTGCCCGCAACTGCAGCCAGGAGCAGATTACCTTCGGCCGCAGCCGCAATGCTTACGTGCGGGCCACCCATGTGCGCAACCTGGGCGAGGAAGGCATGCTTTTCACCCTGCATGTGGGCGGCGAAAAGGTGAGAATTACTATCCGCAGCCTGGGCGAACACAACATCGGCAACGCCCTGGCCGCGGCGGCCATGGCGCACGCCGCCGGGGTAAAGGCCGAACAGATCGCCCAGGGGCTGATGAACTTCACCCCCTATGATAAAAGGCTGCAGATGGAAACCATCGGCGGGCTGAAGATCATCAATGACTGCTACAACGCCAACCCGGCCTCCATGCTGGCGGCGCTGGAGACGGTGCGGGCCATGAAGAAAAATAAAAAGAGCGTGGCCATTCTGGGCGACATGCTCGAACTGGGCGAGACCAGCGAAGCGGCCCATCGCCGGCTGGGTGAGAACGCGGCCTGCAAGGCATTTGATTATCTTTTTGCCTATGGCCAGTTTGCCAGAAAGGTGGTGGAAGGCGCCCTCGATGCCCGGATGACCATGAAACAGGCAAAACAGATGGAGAACAAAGAGGATATCGTGGAGGCCATTGTCAAACTGATCGCCCTGGGTGAACTGGGCAGCGGGGATCTGGTGCTGGTCAAAGGCTCACGCGGCATGCGCATGGAAACAATTATCGAGCAGTTCAGGAACAGGCTGTAGGCGGGCTCATGCTTTATCATTTTCTCTATCCACTGCATAACCTGTACAGCGGTTTCAATGTCATCCGTTACATCACCTTCCGATGTATCGGGGCCATTGTCACCGGTTTTTTGATCGCCACGGTGCTGGGTCCGTATTTCATTAGATTTTTGCAGCGCCATCAGGTCGGACAGGTGGTGCGGGAAGACGGACCGGCAAGCCACTTCAGCAAGCGGGGCGTGCCCACCATGGGGGGGGTGCTGATTATCGCCGCAGTGGTTACCTCCACCCTGCTGTGGGTTGATCTGACCAATCGCTTCGTCTGGCTGATCCTGGCCATCACCGTCTGGTACGGGGCCATCGGCAGCATCGACGACTGGCGCAAGATCAAGAAGAAAAATTCCAAGGGGTTGAGCGCCAAGGGAAAAATGGCGCTGCAGATTGCCGGCGTGGTTGCGGTCGGCGGCTTTTTACTCAATCAGCCGGGTTTTGATACCTCGCTGAGTTTTCCGTTTTTAAAGGACGTGAAACCGGATCTGGGGGTTTATTATATCCTGTTCATGGTGCTGGTGGTGGCCGGGGCCTCCAATGCGGTCAATCTGACGGACGGGCTGGATGGGCTGGCCACCGGCCCCACGGTGGTGACCAGCGGCGTTTATCTGCTGTTTTCCTATCTGGCCGGCCATGCGGGTCTCGCCGCCTATCTGCAGATCCCGTTTGTTCACGGCGCGGGCGAGGTGACGGTGTTCTGCGGCGCGCTGGCCGGGGCGAGTCTGGGCTTTCTCTGGTTCAACGCCTACCCTGCCCAGGTGTTCATGGGTGATGTGGGTTCGCTGGCCATCGGCGGAGCCCTGGGGGTGGTGGCGGTTATTATCAAACAGGAAATTCTGCTGGTGCTGGTGGGCGGGATTTTTGTCATGGAGGCCCTTTCCGTGATCCTGCAGGTGGGGTATTTCAAGATTTCCGGGGGCAAGAGGATCTTTCTCATGGCCCCCTTCCATCATCATTTTGAAAAAAAAGGCTGGGTGGAGCCGAAGGTGGTGGTCCGTTTCTGGATCGTCTCCATCATTCTCGGCCTGATGGCGCTGGCCACCTTGAAACTGCGGTGAGTATCCCATGGTTGGATTAAAAGAATTCATAGCCTCGCCGGCATCCCGCAAGGTTCTGGTGGTCGGGGCGGGCAAGTCGGGGTTTGCCGCTTTGCGGTTTCTGGACAGGCTGGGTTGCCGGGTGGCGCTCAGCGAAAAGGCCAGGGAGTCGGCCTTGGACGGTAAACTGCTGGAGTGGCTGCAGGAAAGGGATGTCTACTTTGAGACGGGGGGACACCGCAGGGAAACATTCCTCGATGCCGATCTCATTGTAGTCAGCCCTGGTGTGCCGCTGGAAATGGACGAGCTTGCCGCAGCCCGGCAGGCCGGCATTGAGATCGTTGGCGAGCTTGGACTTGGTGCTGCTTATCTTCAGATCCCGATTGTGGCCGTAACCGGCACGAACGGCAAAACCACGGTGACCAAACTGATTGGTGAATTGCTGCAGGGAGCTGGGAGAAAGGTGTTTGTCGGAGGAAACATCGGGACACCGCTGCTGGATTACCTGCTGGGGGAGCAGGATGCGGAGATAGCGGTTCTGGAGGTAAGCAGTTACCAGCTTGATACGGCGGGCCAGTTCCGGCCGGACGTGGCGGTGCTGCTCAATATCAGCCCGGATCATCTGGACCGCTATGCATCATACGATGACTATGCGGCGGCCAAGATGAAGATTTTCGCCTGGCAGCAGCCGGAAGACCTGGCGGTGGTCAATGCCGAGGACCAGGAGATCGCGGACAGGCTCACCGCAGCGCCGATTGCCGCGAAAACCCTCTGGTTCGGCGGGGAACATGCCGGCCGGCCCGGTACGGTTATCCAAGAGGAAAAGATTGTCCTGCAGGGCATGTTTAGCCATGAGGAAAAGTATGACCTGCCTGAGGAGCTGCGGAAATCGCCGAACCGGGAAAATGCCATGGCGGCAATTTTGGCGGCGCGGGTCATGGCCTGTCCGGATGAGGTGATCAACAGGGTGCTGGGGCAATTTCAGCGCCCGCCCCACCGGCTGTTTCGGGTAACCGAGATCAACGGGGTGAGTTATTATGACGATTCCAAGGCCACCAACGTCGGGGCGGTGCAGTCGGCGCTGGCCGGGATGACCCAGCCGGTGATTCTCATTGCCGGCGGCCGTGACAAGGGGGGCGACTACCTCTATATGGCGGAAAGCGTGCGGGCCAGGGTGAAAAAAATGGTGCTGATCGGCGAGGCCAGAGAAAAAATGGCCAGAGCCTTTGCGGGAATGACCAGCATCGAGATGGCGGACAGTCTGGATGAGGCGGTGCTCAAGGCGGCCGGATGCGCAGAGGAAGGGGATGCGGTGCTGCTGTCCCCGGCCTGCGCCAGCTTTGACATGTTTAAAAGCTATGCCGACCGCGGGGAGAGGTTTCAACAGGCTGTCCGGAATTTGATGAACAAGTAGGAAAGGGCAGCCGGGATGGCTGGATGAGGCGCCTGTCAACTGAGCTGAAAAAGTGAAACGGACTGACTGAGAAAATGACAATGGAAAAGATATGCTGCCGCTGCAAGCGAAACGAACAGGCAGGCCGCTGGGTTCCCCTGAAAGAGGAGGACACGAGTGCCTATTCCTACGGTTTTTGTCCGAAGTGTTATCAGCTGACCCTGGCTGAGATAAAAATGGTTTCCTCCCGGTACAGATCCCGGAGGACGCCGGAAATGACGGTATAATCCGTCAGGATTTATGGGAAACAAGGAAATCAGATTGATTGTCAGCGGAGGGGGCACGGGCGGGCATCTGTTCCCGGGGATTGCGGTGGCAGAGGCCTTTCTGGACCGCTATCCGGGCAGCCGGGTGCTGTTTGTCGGCACGGGCCGGCAGACCGATGCCCGGGTGCTGGCCAACCGCAAATTTGAGACCGCCACCATCAGCAGCCAGGGACTGAAGGGTAAAAGCCTGGCGCAGCGCCTGGCCGCCCTGCTGCAACTGCCGCTGTCCACCCTCTCCGCCCTGCGGCTGCTGCGCAAGTTCAGGCCCCAGCTGGTGCTCGGGGTGGGCGGCTATGTCACCGGACCGGTGCTGGTTGCGGCGAAAATGCTGGGAATCGCCACCTGCATCCATGAGCAGAACTCGGTGCCGGGCATGGCCAACCGCAAGCTGGGGAGACTGGTGGACCGGATATTTCTCTCCATTCCCGGCAGTGAGCGCTATTTTGCCCCCGGCAAATGGGTGATGACCGGCAATCCGCTGCGCCGGGAACTGACCGCAGCAGCGGAAGAGAAGAGAGAGAAAAAGACGGAACTGACCCTGCTGGTGCTCGGCGGCAGTCTCGGGGCGCATCGGGTGAACACCCTCATGGTGGGCGCCATGGCAATTCTGCAAAATTCGGCGGCGCAGCTGCGGGTCATCCACCAGACCGGCAGGGATGATGAGCAGATGGTGGCCGGCAGATATAAAGAGCTGGGCCTCAGGGCCGAAGTGGCTGCTTTTTTTACCGATATGGCCGGGCTTTACCGCCGGGCCGATCTGGTGGTTTCCCGGGCGGGCGCCACCACCCTGGCCGAGATCACGGCCTTTGGCCTGCCCATGATGCTGATCCCGTACCCCTTTGCCGCCGATGACCATCAGCGCAAAAACGGCGAGTACCTGGTGCAGGGCGGGGCGGCGCTGATGTTCACCCAGGAGGAGTTGACGGAACAGAGGCTGGCTGGGGAAATCAGCGCTCTGCTGGCGGATGAACAGCGGCGCCGGCAGATGGGCCAGGCCGCCAGGGAACTGGCCAGGCCCGAGGCCACCGCGGAGATTGTCAAGCAGTGTGAGAGGTTGATGGCCGGGTAAGATTGGTTGCAAACGGTCGGACTCGAGAAGGTAACTGAAGAATTAACTAACCAGAAAACATTGTATAAAAAAACAAAACATATTCATTTTGTCGGGATCGGCGGCATCGGCATGAGCGGTATCGCCGAACTGCTGCTTAATCTGGGCTACAGCGTCAGCGGCTCGGACCTGAAGCAGAGCGATATCACCAGGCGGCTGCAGAGCCTGGGGGGCAAGGTTTATCAGGGCCATAACGGAACTTGGGTGGGCAACGCGGATGTGGTGGTCATCTCCTCGGCGGTAAAAGACAACAATCCCGAGGTGATTGCCGCCCGGGAGGCCTTTATCCCGGTGATCCCCAGGGCCGAGATGCTGGCCGAACTCATGCGCCTGAAGAAATACGGTATCGCCGTGGCCGGCAGCCACGGCAAGACCTCCACCACCTCGCTGGTGGGCTGGCTGCTGGCCGAGGCGGGATTTGATCCCACCGTGGTGATCGGCGGCAAGGTGAACAGTCTGGGCACCAATGCCAAGCTGGGCGAAGGGGAGTTTCTGGTGGCCGAGGCGGATGAAAGCGATGGTTCCTTTCTCCAGCTCTCCCCGGTGATTGAGGTGGTGACCAATATCGATCTGGAGCATCTGGACTACTACCGGGACATTGATGAGATCAAGGAGGTTTTCCTGCAGTTCATCAATAAGATTCCGTTTTACGGGGCAGCCGTGCTCTGTCTTGATGATGACAATATTGCCTCCCTGCTGCCGCGCATCAAAAAAAGGGTGATTACCTATGGGCTGGCCACCCAGGCGGATATCAGCGGCCGGCAGCTGCGGGCCGCCGGTCTGACCACCAGCTTTGAGGTATGCCGGGGGGCCGAGGTGCTTGGCGAGATCACGATCAATTCCCCTGGCCGGCATAACGTGCTGAACAGTCTGGCGGCGGTGGCCGTGGGGCTGGAACTCGAGATCCCGTTTGCGAAAATTTCCGCAGCCCTGGCGACATTTACCGGGGTGCAGAGGCGTCTGCAGATCAAGGGTGAGGCGCGGGGTATCACGGTGATCGATGACTATGGCCATCATCCCACGGAGATCAGGGCGACCCTTGCGGCCATCCGCAGCGCCTGGCCGAGCCGCCGCCTGCTGGTCATGTTCCAGCCGCACCGTTACACCCGCACCCAGGGCCTGTTCAAGGAGTTCTGCACCGCCTTTCACGATGCGGATATCCTGATTTTGACCGAGATCTATCCGGCCAGTGAAACGCCCATCGAGGGAGTGACCGCGGAAAATCTGCTGATTGGCATCAAGGAGCATGGCCAGCGGCAGGTCTATCTGGCCGCAGGCGTCGATGACCTGGCAGGGGTGGTGTTACCCCTGCTGGAGGATGGTGACATTGTGCTTAGTCTGGGGGCCGGCGACATCCTGCGGGCCGGCGAACAGCTGTTATCCGCTTTGGGGGCCGTGACGAAATGACCATTACCTTTCCCGCCATTTCGTTACGGCCCTTTATGCCGGCCACAAGATTGGGATGCTATAGTTACTTTTACAATGGCATGGCTTGAGACATGGAGACTGGAGGGATGTATGAGGCTGCCGTATATACCGGGAAATGGGACCAGATGATGTCTTTGCCGGCTGGATCTGCCGTACAGTTGCCCGAGTGGGCGCCGGCATTGCAGCAGGCCCTGGCCGATCACCGGGGCAGAGATATTGTCTGGCATGGCGCGTTGGCCGGCTACACCACCTTTAAGGTGGGAGGCAGGGCCGAGGCCATCGTCTTTCCCCAGGGACGCGAAGAGCTGTCTTTGCTGATCCGCAGCCTGCAGGCCCTGGCCGTGCCGTGGGTCATTCTCGGCCGGGGCAGCAATGTGGTGATTGTCGATGAAGGACTTAAAGGCGTGGCCATCGTGCTCGGACGTGATTTCGCGGAGATTGAGCTGGTAGATGAGGCCGCGGACAGCATCCTGGTCAGGGTGGAGGCGGGTTGCAGTCTGGCCAAGCTGGTCAGCTGGGCGGTGGAACGGGGGCTGGCCGGGCTGGAATTTGCCGCAGGCATCCCCGGCAGTGTCGGCGGGGCGATCGTGATGAATGCCGGGGCCTGGCAGCGCGAGATGAAAGACGTGCTGGTGCGGGTCAGCGTCATGGACAGCCGGGGAGCCGTCTCAGCCAGAGAGGCTGCTGCCATGCATTTCGCCTACCGGAGCTGGGGGGAGATGAAAGGGACAATTGCCCTGGAAGGTTTTTTCCGGTTAAAAAAAGACGACCCGCTCCTGCTCAAACAGATGTGCAGTGACTACCTGCAGCGCCGCAAGCAGCGGCAGCCCCAGAATATGGCCAGCGGCGGCTCCTTTTTCAAGAATCCGCCGGGCGGCAGAACGGCCGGCCAGCTGATTGATCAGGCCGGGCTGAAGGGGTGCACGGTGGGCGGGGCCATGGTGTCCACGGTGCATGCCAACTTTATCGTTAATACCGGCAGGGCCACGGCCAAAGACATTCTTGAGCTGATGGGGATGGTGCAGAAAGCCGTCCAGGACAAATACGGTATTGCACTGGAGCCTGAAGTGAAGATTCTGGGCCTGGGATGAAAAGGAAGAAAAAAGGATTAAAGGTTTACCGGGCCAGTAATCACAGCTGGTTCGGCGACCAGTTGCTGAAAGTGATCAGCATCGTCTTCGGGGTCATTATCATGGGCGGAATTGCCGGCATCATCGCCTACCAGGGACTGAGCCGCTCGGTTTTTTTTCAGGTTGAACAGGTTGATATCAAGGGTTGTGTCCGGACAACACCCAATGAAATCTTTTCCTGGAGCGGGCTGGATGTCAAGACCAACCTGTGGGCGGTGCGCATCGGGCGGATCAGGAAGAAGCTGGAGGGCCAGCACTGGATCGCCTCGGCAGAGGTGAAACGGAATTGGCCGAACAAACTGGCCATTACGGTCAGGGAGCGCAAGCCCCTGGCTATGGTGAGTCAGAAATCCGGGCTCTATTATGTTGATCGCGCGGGCGTGGTCTTTGCGGAAGTGCTGCCGGGTGATGACCGGGATTTCCCCGTCATCACGGGCGTGGAGATCGACAAGGTGCCGGGGGTCAAGGAAGAGGAACAGCTGCTGGAGGCCCTTGATTTCATCATCTTGGGTGAAAAGGGGACAGTGGCCCTGCCCAAACAGAATATTTCGGAAATTCACCTGGCCTCCGGGGGGGATCTGGTGCTTTTCATGGCGGACCATGCCTTTCCGGTTTATCTCGGCCGGGGAGATTTGAGGACAAAATATTATCGATTAAGCACGGTGCTTTCCTGGCTTTACCGCAAACAGAAGTATGACTCCGCCGCGGCCATTGATATGAATTACCTGGCCGGCGGCGAAATGGACCCAGCAGGCGGGGGGAAGGTGCTGGTACGCATAAGTGATTATAAGGCGGTTCATTAGAGGAAACGTATGGCAAATGTGGAAAGAGGGGAGTTGATTGTCGGCCTTGATATCGGCACGACGAAGATATGTGCGGTGGTGGGCGAGGTGGTCGAGAACCGGGTGGATATAATCGGTGTCGGCAGCCATCCCTCCATCGGCCTGCGCAAAGGCGTGGTGGTCAATATTGAAAGCACGGTCAACTCCATTAAAAAGGCGGTGGCCGAAGCGGAAATGATGGCGGGCTGCAATATCACCGCAGTGTATGTGGGAATCGCGGGCAGCCATGTCACCGGCCAGAACAGCGATGGGGTCATTGCCGTCAAGAACCGGGAAATCCGCCAGGAGGAAATCGACCGGGTGGTGGAGAATGCCAAGGCCATTCCCCTGGGCCAGGACCAGGAGGTGATCCATGTCATGCCCCAGGAGTTCAAGGTGGACGGCCAGGGCGGCATCCAGGACCCGCTGGGCATGACCGGCGTGCGGCTCGAGGCCAAGGTGCATATCGTCACCGGCTCGGTGACCGCGGTGCATAACATCATCAAGTGCTGCAACCGGGCCGGGCTGGAGGTGGATGACGTGGTGCTGGAACCCATCGCCTCGGCCGAGGCGGTGCTCACCCCGGAAGAGCGGGAGCTCGGCGTGGCCCTGATTGACATCGGCGGCGGCACCTCTGATCTGGCTGTTTTCGCGGAGAACTGCATCCAGCGCACCTTTGTGCTGGGCATCGGCGGCAACAACCTGACCAACGATCTGTCCATCGGCCTGCGCACGCCCCTGAAGGCGGCGGAACAGCTCAAGGAAAAATATGGCTGCGCCATATCCTCCATGATCGACAAGGATCAGGCCATTGAGGTGCCCAGCGTGGGCGGGCGGAAATCCCGCAAGCTGTCCCAGCGGGTCATGGGGGAAATCCTGGAACCGCGGGTGGAGGAGATGCTGACCCTGATCAATTATGAGCTGGTGAATTCCGGGGTGAAAAATCTGGTCAACGCCGGGGTGGTGCTGACCGGCGGCACCTCGATGCTGGTGCATATCCTTGATCTGGCCGAGCAGATTTTTGATCTGCCGGTGCGCATCGGTTATCCGCGCAATATCGGCGGGGTGACGGATATTGTCAACACCCCGCAATGCGCCACAGGCGTGGGTCTGGTTATTTACGGCATGAAAAGCGAGTCGGAAAGAGGCTTCCGGGACCGGGGAGCAAAGGGCATCGGTGGTCTGGCCAAGAAGATTAAAGGGCTGTTCGGTAAATTAATGTAGAATAATTGCTGGTTTAGTAGTAAATTATAAGTTAGGATTTCTACGGGCGACGACGTTCGGCGAGGTTCATCAGGACAGGGGGGCGAAGTATGGAGTTTCAAATGGCGGAAGACACATCACGGGTAAAGATCAGGGTCTTCGGTATTGGCGGCGGCGGCGGAAACGCGGTAAATACCATGGTGGAAAGCAAGCTCCAGGGCGTGGAATTCATTGCTGCCAATACGGATCTGCAGGTGCTGGAACATTCCAAGGCCGACGTCAGGTTGCAGCTCGGCCCCACGGTCAGCAAGGGATTCGGCGCCGGCGCCAATCCTGACAAAGGGCGTGAATCGGCTGAGGAGAGTATTGACGAGATCAGAAAATGCCTGAAAGGCAGTGACATGGTCTTCATCACCGCAGGTCTTGGCGGGGGCACCGGCACCGGCGCCGCGCCCATCGTGGCCAAGGTGAGCAAGGAGCTCGGCGCGCTCACCGTGGCGGTGGTGACCAAGCCTTTTGTCTTTGAGGGCAAGGCCCGCATGAAAAATGCCGAG
>JALNXE010000026.1 GCA_023230525.1 Desulfobulbaceae bacterium | reverse complement strand
TTTTTCGATTATGATTTCAGTGCCAGCCAGGCCATCAACGACTATATCAGACAGTTCATGAACAGCCACCGGCAGTTCCATTTCCCCAAGAAAAACGGCATGACCACGGACAAGGCCAGCGAGATATTTGGTGAGCCTGCGGATAAACTGACTAAATTGAGCAAAAAGGAACTGCGCAAACTTTACCGCAGGAAGGCAAAAGAACTCCATCCCGACAGGGGGGGAAAACATGATGAGTTTGTCAGACTGACCGAGGCCTTTGAACAGCTGCGGCGGCGTTCCTGAACCCAGGTTTGCCATGCTCCATGAGCGTTGAGGGCTTGCAAAAATCCAGAAATGAGGTAAAAAGCCATCTCCGGCGCCATGAACCGCAGCAATGCCCTGCCGGACAAACCGGAAACGCTTCCAGGTTTACGAAAGACAAAAGATTTGCTGCCCGAGAGGAACACTTCATGGAAAAAAAAGCAATCCGCCTTACCGACTGTTTCAAACATTACACCCTTGACCAGGATAAGGTGTGCACCCCCACGGAAACGGTCAACCGCTTCAAACAACGGTTGCAGGAAGCAAACCTTGACGTGCTCAAAGAGGTACAGCGCATTGACAACGGCCGGCTGGATATCCCGGTTTATTTCAGTGTCTGCGGCAAAGACGCCCTGGCAATCATCGGCACTAAAAAACAGATGGGCAAGGGCAGCACTCCGGAACAGTCACAGGCCAGCGCCTGCATGGAATTGGGCGAGCGCTTCAGTTTTTTCAGCTTCATGAAGAATCCTGACAATTTTATCCATGATACCTACGCCAATCTGAAAAAATCCGACTATCCCCTGCTGCCCCTGGAAAAACTGCTGCAGTCCGTGCATGACACGACAACCGGCATCGCCACCCTGGAAAAACTTATTGAAGATATCCCCATCCAGTGGACCTGGGCCACCAATCTCAACCGGCAGGAAGAGGTTCTGGTGCCCTTCAGCTGGTTTTATGCCATCAACGAATTCAACGGCCCGTCTGCCGGCAACACCCTGGAAGAGGCCATCAGCCAGGGTCTCTGCGAGGTGGTTGAACGCCATGTTTCCGCCGTGGTCAGCCATGAAAGGCTCTCCGCCCCGGCAATCGACACGCTGACCATTCAGGACCCCATTGCCAGGGAACTGCTGGCGAAATTCAGCCAAAACGGCATTGAGGTCTATCTCAATGATTTCACCCTGGATACCGGCATACCGACCGTGGCGGCCCTGGCCATCGATCGCACCACCTTCCCGGACACCAGCGAGATTGTCTATACAGCGGGCACCACCCCCCAGGCGGAAAAGGCGGTGATCCGGGCGCTCACCGAAGTGGCCCAGCTGGCAGGGGACTTCGACTCCAAGGCCAATTATGTGGCGAGCGGCCTGCCCAAACCGCAGTCCATGGATGAAGTCACCTATCTTACCCATCCGGGCAAAACCATTGCCATCGACCAGATGCCCGACCTCTCCGATGACAACATCAGGCAGGAAATCGAAAACTGCCTGGCGGCCCTGGAAAAAATCAATCTTGAGGTGTACATCATCAACGTCACCCACCCGCGGCTGGGCATCCCAGCCATCTACACCATCATGCCGGGTGCCCATTTCCGGGAACGTTCCCGCATCAACAATGTAGCCCTTTTTGCCGCCAAGCTGGTGGCTGAGAAAAGCCCCGATCCCCTGACCTGCCGGGAGGAACTGCTGGCCATGCAGGAGGTATTGCCCGACGCCTATTACCTCGAGTTCTATCTGGGCAGAAATCTCATGGAAACCGGCCAGCCGGAGGAGGCCCTGCAGCATCTGCAAAGGGCGCTCACCCTGAACCCGGAGAAGGAAGACATCCCCTACATCCATTCCTACCTCGGTGACTGCCTGAAGAATCTCGGCCGGTTCGACGAGGCCATCGAGGTGGTGCAGCAGGGCCTGACCCATGATGAAGAGCGGCCGGACATGCACAACATTATTGGCGTCTGCTATTTCAAACTTGCCCGGTACGCCCAGGCCATCACCCACTTCCACCGGGCGGTGGAGCTCGCCCCCACTTCGGCCATTGATTACGCCAATCTCGGCGTCAATTACCGCAAAATCGGCAAGACCGTCGAGGCAGCCAGATACTTTGAGCTGGCCCTGTCCATGGACCCGACCATTGAATTCGCCCGGGAGCAGCTGGCAACCTGCCAGGCCTGACCTGCCGGGCCAGCCCCCTGAATAATGCGGATGTGAGGCGGGTTCAAAAAATTGCGCAAATAAAAAAGGCTCCCTCGCGGGAGCCTTTTTTATTTGCTTGTCATGGCCTATGCGGGTCATGTTCTGCATGATCACCCATTGCGGGTGGGATGTGATCAGTGCTCGAGTTTCATCCTTTTTTCCCGCAGCTCTTCCGTCCAGGGCTCTTTTCCCAGGTCAAAGAGAGACATGGCCAGCTTATACATGGCCGGGGAAATGCAGTACTCCTTGATAAAGGATTCCACCTCAACATCGGCCAGAGAAAGTGCCGCTTTCATGTCGCTTTCCGCTTCCGCTTCCCGGTGCATGGCCCGCATGGCCAGACTCCGGGCGACAAAGGCTACGCCCCGCCGTCCGCTGATACTGATGGCATCATTGAAATCCTCCACCGCCTTCTCCACCTCATTGCCGTTAAAATAGGCAATGCCGCGCAGGAAAAAGGCCTGGTCGTTGATGGGGTCAATCTTCAGCGCCCGGCTGAAATCTTCCGCTGCTTCGGTGAAATCACCATTTTTCAGATGGGCAATCCCCCGCGGCATATGGACCAGACTCGGATCCACGCCATGCTCCAGGGCACTGCTGAAGTCCATGATACTGATGCCATACTCACCCCGTAAAAAATGTCTCTGCGCTTTTATAATTTCTGCGTTGGTCATCATCATAATATCCACCTCCTGTTGCAACAAGGAGAATTAAGGCAGCCATGACAGCACCGCCTATTATTAGTAATAATTATTACTGTCTTACTTAACTAATAATCATTCTCCCGCGATATGCAACGGCAAGGCGGAAACAGCAGCCCCGGAAAAACCTGCGTTCACTCAGCTGGAGCTGGGACAGTGTCCGATTTTCCGGCCAACCACTCCGTGCTGTTTCCATTTTCAGCTGACATGGCCGCATATTCCAGCGGGTAATGCTTTTCCAGGCAATCCTGGCAGATGCCATGGCTGAAATCGGCATCGGAATGCTCCTGAATATACTCTTCCATTTTTTTCCACTGGCCTTTCTCATCCCTGATCTGTTTACAGAAGGAGCAGATCGGGATGATCCCTTGCAGTGTCTTGATCTCAGCCAGTGCCTTGCGCAGATTGTCTCTTTCAGCCCGCAGCATATTTTCATCCTGCCGTACCCGGGAGATGGTGAAAAAGGCAATCAGGACGGCAACCATAACCCCGGCAACGGTCAGAAAAATAACAATATGCTCAACTTGGTCCATGCGCAGCTGGGCAAGGCTCATGAACGAATCCGCTTTTTTCCTGGCATACAGGGTCAATTCCCGCATTTTGCCTTCCAGTTTCTCCACATGCTGGGCACCTCTTTCCTGGGTGACGCGGGTTGCGGCCTCTTTTTCTCCCGACCTGGCAAGCAGAACAATCTCCTGGCGGATGGGCTGCCAATCGGCAAAGAGGCGCCGCGTCTCCCGCTCAAGTTCCTGCCCTTCGGGGCCGAGAATATTATCGCGAATGAGATCAAACTGTTCATACACCATCTGCTCATCGGCGTTGACTGACCTTAAGGCATATTCCAGCCTTTGCGGGGAGGATGACAGGACAACATCTTTCATGCTACTGTGCATTTTGGTGATATTGAGGGCGGCGGTGAGGGAGGCGTTGGAGACAACCAGCGGGTGTTGGTAAATCATGGCGGTGAGATTCCCCAAGACGGAAATAACCCGGGTTGCCATCAGGCCACAAGAAAGAAACAGCCCGATGATGAGCAGAAAACCCAGAGCCAACTTGTAATTTCTGATCGCAGCAGTCAGAGGGGCCATGGCTCATCTCGTCTCAGGATTTTCAGGGGCTCGCTGCTTGACAGCAGGATGCAGAACCCATCACTTGTCAATTACTTGCAGTAATTTTTATTCTATCATCGGCGCGGGCTGGAAAGTCAACCGCAAAAAAAGGGGCGGAGGAAACAGAGGATTGGCACCCGTGGGGTGAGGCGGTTTCAAGTACAGCCTCTGCTTTTGCTCAGGCGGCCAGCAGCCGGAGCCCGGAAATCCCTCAGACCGGCAGAAGGCGATAGAGCAGCGCGGCAATGAACATGCAGGTGGGGATGGTCAGGAACCAGGCCACGACAATGTTGCCGACGATTCCCCATTTGACGGCATGCACGCCCTTGGCGCTGCCGACCCCCATGATCGAGGTGGAGATGATATGGGTGGTGCTGACGGGGATGCCGAAATGGGAAGCGGCAAGAATGACGACCGCGGCTGAGGTTTCGGCGGCAAATCCGTGCACCGGTTTCAGTTTGATCATTTTATTGCCCATGGTGCGGATGATCCGCCACCCGCCGCCCATGGTGCCCAGCCCCATGGTCAAGGCACAGCCGAGGATAACATAGAAAGGCACCTCAAAGGTGGGCAGGGCGTGAAAACTGACCAGGGCCAGGGTAATGATCCCCATGGTTTTCTGGGCGTCGTTGGTGCCGTGACTCAAGGCCATAATCCCCGCAGAGACCAGCTGCATCTTCTTGAAATATCTGTTGACCACAGCTGGTTTTGCCTTGGCGCAGAGCCACAGGATCGCCACCATGCAGAAAAAACCGATCAAAAACCCAATAAGCGGGGAGGTAATCATCGGCAGCAGCACCTTCCTGGCGACCTCCTCAAACTGGACGACGTCATAGCCGGCCTTGGCTATCCCCGCTCCCATGAGCCCGCCGATCAGGGCATGGGAAGAACTGGACGGGATGCCGTAATACCAGGTGATCAAATTCCAGATGATCGCAGACAGCAGCGCGCAGAGAATGACCCCCTGGGTCACGCTTTCGGTTGCGATAATCCCCTTGCCCACCGTCGCGGCCACATGGGTGCCCAGAAAGGCCCCGGCAATATTTAAAATACCGGCATAGAGTATTGCCGCACGGGCAGTCAGCACCTTGGTGGAGACAACAGTGGCGATGGCGTTGGCTGAATCATGAAAACCGTTGATGTATTCAAAGGCAAGCGAAGTGAGGATAACAAGAACAAGCAAGGTTAAAATCATCTATTTCATTCCCTTTCCCATAAACCAATCACAACCGGCAAATGCATCATCGTGCTGTGGCGGGGAAAATGACTTTAGGAGTTCAGCTATGTTTCAGGACGACATTGACAATCAGGTCGGAAATCACCGTGCACATATCCAGGGCGTTTTCAATGCCTTTGTAGATATCCCGCAACTTGAGCACCTGCAAGGCGTCATATTTCCCTGAAAAAATCTCCTCGGTGGCAGTGAAAAGAATTTCGTCGCCGCGGCTTTCAATGGCCTTAATCTTCGAGTTGATTTCTGTTACCTTCTTTAACTGCGGGCCTTTTTTCAGCATTGAGATGATCGTTCTGAGCTCTTCCGTCAATTTGATCAGAATCTCGGCCTGTTTTTTGACAATATCGTTGTATGAGTCGATCTTGTAAATCCGCAGGTTGACGCAGGCCTTCAGGATAACCTTTGTGCTCTTGTAGAGATAGGTGGATATAAGCTGGATATCCTCCCGGTCGATGGGAGTGATGAAGGAGGAGTTGAGCAGGGAAAGACTGCCTTCCAGGGCATCCACCGCTCTTCTTTTATAGGTTTTGGCATGAATGAGGTACTCTTCACGTTCCTTCAGGTCGGAGTTGACAATCTGATAGAACAGCTGGGAGGACAGTTCGACCACTTCAGCACCTTCTTCAAATAAGGTGTAAAACTTGTTCTCCGGCGGCGGCAGAATCTTTTCTAAAAACCCGAAACGCATAATCGTTATCATCTCCACAGGAAAGGTAGGTGTTTTTTCACCTGCCGGACAAGGTATTGCAGGAAAAATACACAAAGTATTCCGAGCCGCCCTTCTCCGGCAAGAGGGGCGCTCACCGCCCTGAAATCCGCTAATCCTACCTCCCGGACGCAAATATCACATTAAAAAAAAACAGCATCCGGAAACTTTTCGCATAAATGGCTCATTGCAAAAAAAAAGGGCCATCCCATTCAGGACAGCCCTTTATTAACATCCGCAAACCAGGGGGTCAATGATCAATCGTGACCATGCCCCTTCCGGTGTTTATATTGCCCCTGATGGCGGCCATTGTCATAATGGCCATCCTCATAGACATACACTGTTCTGCCATCCACGTAAACGGGCCGCGGCTCTTTTTTGTCCGGGGTGGCCACGGCCACGCCGGCCACTCCACCAAGGCCGGCACCGATCATGGCACCGTCTCTGCCGCCGATGGCGGAACCGATGGCGGCACCGGTTGCACCGCCAACCGCCCCACCAAGCACTGCCCTGCCATCCACATCACCGGCCATTACAGGAGTAGAAATCGATGAAATCACGAAAAAGGCCAGAATTCCCATTCTCTTGTTCATATTTTTTCTCTTCGAAAAATTTTCAAAATTCGCCAGAGTGCGACACAAAATTCGCTAGAGTGCGACACTCAAGCTGCCCGGAACACATATAACTATACCACCTTGTTAGTTTTTTTGCAATCCTGACAAAAAAAATCGAGCCAAGCCGCGCAGTCCGTGGCAACTCTGGGCCGACGCCGGGATAGCAGAATTTCAAAAAGAAAAATCCTTAACCGCAAACCGATACCGCAAGCGTTACCCCGGGTTGTGGACCGGTGAGGCCGGGGAAGATGATGCCGTCTGATGCCGGATCCACCGGGCCCAGGCGCCCCGCCGGTTCAACCCGCCAGTTTCAGCTGCATGACATGGCGGCGTTTGCCCACCCGCCCGACTTCACAGAAACCAGCCAGCGTAAAGCTTGACATGAAGCCCATGAAGCGATAACTCGGGGAATCGCGCTCCACCGGGTACGCCTCGATCAGCAGGGCGCCGCGGGAGCGGGCATACTCAACCGCAGCCCGGATGATGCGCCGGGTGATACCCCGGCCGCGCAGGCGGCGCACCACAAAAAAGCAGGCAATGGACCAGATGCCGTCATCGGGCGAGTCATTATCGACGAGCCGGCGATAGGTTACCCGGGGAGCAACCGAACACCAGGCCACCGGCTCCCCGTCCAGGTAGCCGAGCAGGCCCACCGGAACACCCGCGGCCACCCGGTTGGCCATGGCGATTTTGCGGCTGGCGCCATCCCGGTGTTTCGCCTCTTCGGGCGTGGCCCGCCAGACCATGCACCAGCAGAATTTCGGCGCCCCGCGGCTCTCGAACAGGCGCTCAAAGTCGGGCCAGCGGTCCTGATCGACTGCGTGAAATTCCAGACGGTCAAGTTCGGCAGGGTCACTCATCTTTTTTCATGCCCTGCTGTGTCCCGGCTGGTCAATGCCTTGATCTCGGCATGGCGGAAACAATCGACGGTGTGGTCATTGACCATGCCCACGGCCTGCATGAAGGCATAGCAGATGGTGGAGCCCACGAAATTAAATCCCCGTTTCTTCAGCTCCCTGCTCATCAGGTCCGACTGGGCGGTCTTGGCCGGCACTTCACCAAGCGATTGCCAGGCGTTCTGCCGGGGGACGTTATCCACGAAGCGCCAGAGAAAGGCGGCCAGCGACCCGTATTCCTCGATGATGGCCAGCGACCCGCGGGCGTTTCTGACCGCCGCCTCGATCTTGAGCCGGTTGCGGACGATGCCGCTATCCTGCAGCAGTCCCTGGATTTCGTCCTGCGAAAAGGCGGCGATCCTGGCCGGATCAAAGTCATGAAAGGCCCGCCGGTAGTTCTCCCGTTTTTTCAGGATGGTCATCCAGCTCAGCCCGGCCTGGGCTCCTTCCAGAATCAGCATTTCAAAGAGATGCCGGTCGTCATGGGCTGGCACACCCCACTGGTTATCGTGATAGGCAATATAAAGCGGGTCGCTGCCGCACCATGCGCATCGGTTCTTCATTTCTCATCCTGTTGTGATTGCTGCTGCGTAAAAAAGCTTTTCTTGTTCAGCCACTTCTTGCCAGCGCCGCCCTGATCTTGGCCGCCAGATCCGCCCCTCCTTACTGGAACTGCCCAAGATATTGCCTGAAATCCTCACCGTATCGCCGGTCAAAATCCGCCAGCTTTTCCTCATAGTCCCACTGCGCACTCGCTTTCCTGCTGCTTTGCAGGAAGGCCGCGCATGATGAACTGGCCACAGCACGTCCAGGGGCCTGATCCGCGCACGGGGCTGCGGCTTTTGCTTCTGCCACGTCCGCCCAGAGCGGATCACCCGGCAAAAAACTGTACTGGAGACTGTACCGCGCAAGCCTTACCACATCATCATAGCTCAAGCCATACTTGATGATGGCGTAAAGCCACTCCGTCGTGTAATCGGCGTGGGAGACGCCCGCGTCGTCCGTTGACAGCGCAACCGGGAGGCCATATGTCCGGTAATACTCCGGGAAGGGATGTTCGTCGCCGGTAACGCCCAGGATCTGGGCGTTGCTGGTGAAGAGGATCTCCACCAGGGTATCGCTGCTTTTCATCAGGTTCACGACTTCGGCCTGCTGGCCGTCAGTCAGATAGGCAAAGGAGATGCCGTGGCCCAGCCGTTTCGCGCCCGCCGCAATGGAACCGGCAAGGTGATCCCGGAGGGCGGGATTTCCCGCTCCCACAAAACAGGGGGTGATTTCTCCGCCGTGCAGGGCGATGTTCACCTTGGGGAAAATGTTGTGGCCAAAACGGAAAAACTGCATCTCCGTAGTGAAGTTCCGCATGGACACGGGCAGGTCCTCGCCGCTGACCAGATTGACTCCCACCACGCGGGGGTCGCTGTCGGCCAGGGCAAAGGAGAAAATCGTCTGGGCGAAAATCTTTGCCAGATCCACCTTCCCGTCCATGGCCGCGTTGCGGTTGGCCGCCGCGAGGAAATTGCAGGAAACGCCGCAGGCCGGATCCTGGGCGGATGCGCCGCAGCCGAGGATTGCCTGCATCTGCTGGACGCTGGAGGTAATGTCGCCCTGGGCGGCGGCCACGGCGTTTTGCAGCCCGGCGCTCTG
The DNA here is from genome assembly GCA_023230525.1 of Desulfobulbaceae bacterium. Classification (GTDB taxonomy): domain Bacteria; phylum Desulfobacterota; class Desulfobulbia; order Desulfobulbales; family SURF-16; genus SURF-16. Next base: position 38,994 of record JALNXE010000026.1, on the reverse strand, counting down.
CAGCAGGGCAAACATGGCGGGGTAATTTCCGCTATCAGCATAGGCGGCAGGATCGGGATACCTCTGCCGCAGCTGGCCAGCCAGCATGCTGACGGCATCAAACTGCAAGGATACCATTGTCTCGACATAGGAGACTGAGTCCGCCTGGGCCTGCTGCAACATTTTAGCCAGCATCTTCCCCTTGGCCCCTTCTGCACCGGACACCGTTCCAAACCTGCCGAAGGCTGCAAAAAATTGATCATGTCCCGCCTGGATGTCGGCATAGCTGAACTGATACATCGACAGCGATCGAATCAGCTTCTGCCGGTCCAGGTCGCTCAGCCGGGACAATGGCCGATCGCCTGGGCTGCAGTTGCCGGACTCGCCCTGATAAGATTTAATGGCATATTGGGCCGGATCATCGGCGGCAGGACCGTAACAGTCGCCGTCCTCGCTCCCCATGCCGATATAATCCTCGGGCATAATCGCCCCGGAAAGATGGTTATGGATATCGCCCCCCTTGGGAAATTGCCTGATCACCTGCACGAATTCCGGCCTCGCCGTATTGATGAGGTCAAAGTATTCGGTTACGGCGCCATTGGGCTGGGAGCAGGTCCCGGTCGAGGCAGCCAATTGCCGGTTGCCCTCGGTTGCCGGGCCAGCGCAGCCCTGGAGAACAGCAACAATCAACAGGGAAAACACCACCAGGATTTTGCCCGATAATTTACCTCGATCCGCCATAATCTCTCCTCCCACGTTTACGGCACGACGGTTTTTTTTGGCTGCCGAACCGGGCTTTCCGGTTCGAAATAATTCCCCACGGATTTCGCCGAAGATCCATAAGAGATAAATCCTTTGACAAAGCTCCGTTCTGCCAGTGGATGACCTGATACGGCGAGCTCAGGGTTATTTTCGCTTCAGGCCGGATTTTTCCTGCACCTTATCCCCCGATACAGAACCGCTTACATGGCAAATCCATGCAGCAATGCCTATTTTATCCTCCTCACGGTCCGGAAAGTCAATCCAAAAAAAATACGGCCTTGACCAGGCCCGGCCCAGTCCTCCGCGCAATTCATCAGCAGAGGCAGGCAGACTTGCGGGCCTGGCAGCTTACAGCTTGCCAGCTTTACCCTGAGCTGATAAAGTAAAATTCATATTTTCGGGTAAATATGATTGCATTGATTAGAGTTATTTCATGTTTTCGTAACCTTGGCCAGTGCCGCCGGATGATGAACGAGCGGGAATGGGATTTGCTCAAGTGAAGAAATGGCGCATCAGGGATATCATCGATCTGGAATACTTCTTTTACCAGGATACCCTTTCTCAATCTGCAGAGAATAAGCACTCTCTGCAGGAACGGGACCGCAAGATCTTCCTTGACTCTGTCATGCCCGCGGTCAAGAAAGACGAAAGCCCTGACCGGCAATTCATCATCAAGACCTGGCTGAACCGGAGACGGGAGGCGGGAAAAAAACAGACCGCTATTCTGCCCGGCGAAGGGGTGGAAAGCCTCTTCGCAACATTGCGCTTTATTTTTCTGATGGCAGGCCTGGTGTTCGGCGCAGGTTCAGGGGCCTCTTTTCTCAGCTACACCGGCGCCAGCCCGGTAAACGTCCTGGTCTATCTCTCTGTTTTTGTCATTTTTCAGCTTTTTCTGCTGCTGCTTCTGTTTGTTCTTTCCACCTACCGGCTGTACCGGCGATCGCCTCTCGTCTCCTCGCCGCTGTACTTGCTCATCAGCAGATTCATGCTCAGGATGCTGCTCTCGGCCAGAAACCGGGTGGCGAAAAAAATGTCGGCGGACCAGCGTCTGCAGCTGGAATCCGTTTTTGGTGCCATGGTCAGCAAAACCCGCAGCTATGGCATGCTCTTTTTCCTGCCGGTCTTTCTTGTCACCCAGCTCTTTGCCCTGGGCTGCAACCTTGGTCTGCTCAGCGCAACCTTATTTAAGGTGGTGACTGCCGACATCGCCTTTGGCTGGCAATCCACCATCCAGCTGAGCCCGGCAGCACTGCACGCCCTGGTGCAAAAAATCGCCTTGCCCTGGTCCTGGGCCGTGCCGGGTGATGCGGCCTTTCCCACCCTTGCCCAGATTGAAGGCAGCCGTATTATCCTTAAAGAAGGCATCTACCATCTGTCCACCCCGAACCTGGTATCCTGGTGGCCCTTTCTCTGTCTGGCCGTGCTGTTTTACGGACTGCTGCCCCGGCTTGTTCTTTTTCTGGGGGCCGCTTACGCCCAGCGCAAATATCTGGGCTCGCTTGATTTCAGACAGGGGAACTTTGAACAGCTGCTGCAGCGCATGACCACCCCCGTGGTGACCACCCGCGGTAAGACCGCGGATGATGCTGGGGAAGCGGCAAAGGAACCCGAACCGGCGCCCCTTACCCCGGAACAATCCGCAGCGGAGGGCAAGATCACTGCCGGCAAGAATCTGCTGGTCATGATTCCGGATGAGATCTATGATGCCTGTTCGCCGGAAGAAATCCAGTCCGTGGTGGACAGGGGATCAACCTATGCCATAGAGGAAATCATCCGCATCAATCAGGATTACGCAGCGGACAGGCAGCTGCTTGCCGGCATGGGCAACCGTCCCCGGATGGGGCAAACGGATATCCTGATCATCCAGGAGGCGTGGCAACCGCCCATCATGGAATATACCGACTTTATCAAACAGCTGCGCCAGGCCGTGGGCCATGGCCCCTGTATCAGGATCGGGCTGATCGGCAAGCCCCGGCCGGAAACAGTATTTACCCCGGTGAAAGATGAAAACATGAAAATCTGGACCCAGAAAATCACCGCCATGGGCGATCCCGGCATCTACGTGGAAGGACTGGTAACCCATGCGGCCTGATACGGTTCCGGAATTCGCCATTGTCGGCCACCCCAATGAGGGGAAATCCTCCGTGCTCTCCACCCTGGCCGAGGATGACAGTGTCCGGGTAAGCGCCACCCCCGGTGAAACCGTGATGTGTCAGCCGTTTCCGGTGATCATTGACGGCCGGGAGATCATCCGTTTCGTCGATACGCCGGGCTTTCAGCATCCCAGGGAGATCCTGCATCAGCTCCAAAACCTCCCGGCGGAGACGGGCAATATCATTACCGCCTTCCGGGAAAAGAACGCCGGTAATCCCGAGTTCAGGCAGGACATGGAACTGCTGCTCCCCCTGACCCAGGGCGCCGGGATTATTTATGTGGTGGACGGCTCCAGGCCGGTGCGCAGCGTCGACCGGGCGGAAATGGAAATTCTCCGGCTCACCGGCCTGCCCCGCATGGCCATCTTAAACAGCAAGGATCCTGACACCGATTACCTCGACCAGTGGAAAGAGGAATTCCGCAAAACATTCAATGTTTTCCGGGTGTTTAACGCACACCGGGCCACCTATGCGGAACGCATCGCCCTGCTGGAGAGCCTGAAGCATATTGACCAGGACCGGCAGGCCACCCTGGACACGGTCATCTCAGCCTTCAAGACAGACTGGGCCCAGCGCAACCTGTCCTGTGCCGGGATCATTACCGACATGCTGGCGGAATGCCTGTCTTATACCATTGTCAAAAATCTTAGCGACGCTGCCGACGAAAATCGCCTGCAGGTTGACATGCGGCAAGCCTACGAAAAAAATATCAGGAAGATCGAATCCCGGGCTTACCTGCAGATCAGGAGCCTGTTTAAACACAACATTTTCAACTATGATCTGCCCCCCCAGTCCATGCTGCATGAAGATCTGTTCAGTGACAGCACCTGGAAATTTCTCGGCCTGAGCCGTAATCAGCAGATCGCCGTGGCGGGCCTCGGCGGGGCCGGCATCGCAGCAGCTCTGGATGCGGCAACTTTAGGCAGCAGTTTCGGGCTGTTTTCCGTGCTGGGGGGTCTGGCCGGCGCCACCTGGGCGGCATTGGGCGGCAAGGCCCTGGCCGAGACCAAGGTGCTGGGCATCCCTTTAGGCGAGCGGGAAATGCAGATCGGCCCGGTAAAAAACATCCAGTTCCTCTATATCCTGCTGGACCGCAGCCTGATCTATTATTCCCACATCATCAACTGGGCCCATGGCCGCAGAGACTACGAGGCCGGCCGGGAACAGCGCAAGACCGAACCTGCCCGCCTCGGCTATACCGCCCACTGGAGTTCCGGCGCCCTCAGCACCTGCAATGCCTTCTTCACGGAAGTAACCAAAGGTGAGAGCGGCCGGGGAACGGCTGCCGAGCAGCAGCTGAAAAATATGCTCACCCAGCAGCTGCAGAAGATCTCCAACAGCGAACATGTGGGCAGGATCTGATTTTCCCCAACGCTCGCAAAGCGCCCCCCAAATCCTGGACGGAGAAGAGAACTCCTGGCCAGTTCAGTGCGCCTCTTCTTTAAGAAACGCCGGCATGATCTTGTTGATGAAGTAGAACAGAACAAAGGGGGTGATGATGACCAGCAACGCGCCAAACAGACCCTCTTTAAAGGTTTCGATATTGTGGGGAATGATCGGCAGATGGTAATCCATGAACCCGGCGAAACTGAGTGAAAATGCCTGGCCGCCGATGACCACGTTCCAGCGCATCATGAAGACGCCGAACAGCACCAGGCAGGAGGCGGCAGCGGTGCGGCGCACCGTGCGGCCCGGCAGGATCATCATCACGAACGGCAGGAGATTGCCGATGCCGTACTGGAGAATGAAGATCTTGGTGAAATCCCGCTCCATGATGACCTGGCGCAGGATGTCCCAGGATTTGACCTGGGTGTAGCCGCGGAAGATCAGGTCAAGGATCTCCAGGCTGATGGCGGCAATCATGAAGTAGAGCAGGTAGTTGGAGACCAGCATGACCTCCTGCCGCGTGGCTTCCTGCAGCCCCTCAACCGCAGGGGCACCGCCGGCCCCGGCCGGGCGGGCAGTCATTTCCCGCCTGGCCCGTAACCTGCGGATCGCCTGGATCACCACATAGCTGAGGATGCACAGGGCAATACCCGAAACAATGGCCGAGCAGATAAAGATAACCGGCATCAGCGGCGTCATCCACAGGGCGTTGGCCTTCACCGAACCGAAGATGAAGCCGGCATAGCCGTGCAGGAAGCAGGCAACGGGAATGCCGATGGCCGCCATGATCTTGCAGGCCTGGTGATCCTTGTCCAGCGCCGCAGGGCTGATGTCCATGGCGCCCAGGGTGAGAATCTTGAAGAACAGCAGGCGGAAACCGGCAAAACCACTGCGTTCCTTTCTGGCGGCCAACTCCCGCACCGTCAGGACGAAATGGCGGCGATAGACAAACCAGAGTTCGCTTGCGACAATCGAGCCATAGGTGAGAAAGACAATGCCAAAGGCTGAAATCGCTGAAGTGAAATGGGGCGTCATCAGTACATTGATCCCCCGCAGGGGCTGCTGCAGGTGCAGCAGCAACGGCATCATCGCCACCGGCAGCAGGGCAAAGGAGAAGACCAGGGAAAAACGGGCGATATCTCTCAGGCGCTGCACCCCGAAGACGTGATAGAGGGAGGAGAGGACAAAGGCCCCGGCCACCAGACCGGTCATAAAGGGATACATGACGATCTGAATCGACCAGTAAATATATTCGTTGGGCAGGACAAAGAGCTCCTTGGTGGTCCAGGCTTCCCCGGGGACGGCCATTGCCTGCTGTGCCAGCTGTTCAATCATGGTTAGCGCACCTCCGCGGTAAGACCGATATAGAAGGCCTGCGGCCTGGTGCCGAATTCTTCCTTAAGGATCCCCACCCGCTCACTCAGGATGAGCCGGGTAACCGGATCGTTGCTGTCCTGGATGTTGCAGATCTTGCGGGCCCCGAAAGGGCAGGCCTCGACGCAGGCTGGCGGCAGACCCTTGGTGATGCGGTGATAACACAGGGTGCACTTGTCGGCCACCTTGTAGACCGGGTGAAAGTAGCGGGCGCCGTAGGGGCAGGCCATGATGCAGTAGCCGCAGCCGATGCACCAGGAGCGGTCCACCAGCACCACCCCCTCGTCGTTCTTGTAGGTGGCGCCCACCGGGCAGACCTGGGTGCAGGGTGGGGTATCGCAATGGTTGCACAACTTGGGCACGAAAAAGGCCTTGCCGACGTTGTCCGGCTCGATTTCCTTGAATTCTCCCAGGCCCATGTCGATGCGGGGCTCGGGGAATCCCTGCAGCGCGCCGTCCGGGCTGTCCACGTACTGATGGCCATCCCTGGTGTAGACATAGCGCTCCACCCAGGTGCGGGTGACCTTGGCCTCCAGCGGCACGTCGTTTTCGAGCTTGCAGGCCTTGACGCAAAAACCGCAGCCCACGCATTTATAGGTATCCACCAGAAAGGCCCAGTGGATGCCGGGGTTTACGGCCAGCACTTCGCACGGGTCAAAAAATTCCAGGGACGACAGGGGGACTGCGGCGCCGGCGATGACGACGATGGTGCCTTTGAGAAAATCCCGCCTGTTCATCGTTGCATGTCCTCCAGTCTCGGGTTGTGCGGATTATGGCATTCAACGCACTCGCTGCCGGGGTTATGCTCCTTGGCATCGATGCCGGGGATGCGTTTGCGGTCACTGGTGATGTAGGAGAGGCTGGTGTGGCAGCGCAGGCAGAGATCCCGGCCGCGGTCGACCGGCAACGTCTCCGGATCATCGGGATGGTTGCGGGCCGGCCCGTGGCAATCCTCGCAGGCAATGATGCCGTGCAGTTCTTTGGTCCGGCCGGCAACCTCCTCCGCATGGCACTCACGGCAGGACTCGTGCATCTGCTGACCGCCGGTGTTTTGGTACCTGACGGGCATATTCTTCCATTGTTCTTCATCGGCCTGGCGATGGTAGCTGTACATGAAGCCGTACTTGCCCGATCCGAAATCCTTCGGCACATAAAAGTAGCGAAACAGCAGAATTGCGGCAACAAGCGCGAGCGCCACAGAGAGCGGCCGCCAGACGTGATTTTTCACAAACCATTCCCCTTTGCGCAAATTGATAAATGGTTGTTCACCGCAGGACAAAAAATACCTAACAAAACTTTTGCTGTTTTGCGAAACTTTGTCAATGAGAAAGAAATGAAGCGCCCAGAATAAGGAAAAGCCCGGACCTGTTGGGTCATGATCTGTCGGGTTTCTGTGCTGCTTTGGTCAGATTGGATGAGGATTTAAAGGAAGCAACCAGGCTGGGCCGCTATGGATAACACTCAGGCAAAAACATCTTTTCCCCCATCGCCTCACGGCTCATAGAGCCGGGCCATTGCCGCCGAGTACTTCCCCGCCGGTTCTTCATAGATAAAAAAAGGCGGCAGGATGACCAGTTCCTCACCGCCGTTTTTCATGGCCTCCACCAGCACCAGCTTACCTTCACTGCCCGGATAGCTGTGGATGATCTGCAGCCGCTTGGGTTCAAGGGCGGCCGCTTTCAGGCCGGTCAGCAGCACGGCGGCCCGGTTGGCCGGGTAGATGAGGGCGGTGCGGCCACGGTTTTTCAGGCTGTAGGAGATGGCCCGGATGATATCACCAAGCTCGGCCTCGATTTCGTGGCGGCACACCGCCTGTTCATCCTGAGGATTTACCCTGCCCGTGGCAAGCTTGCCGTAGGGCGGGTTGCACGCCACCCAGTCAAAGGATTCGGGCGGGAAAAGGGAGTTCATCTGGCGCAGGTCGCCCTGCACCAGGCTGATGCGGTCGTGGAGATGATTGCGCTCGATGTTAGAGGAGATGAGCTCGGCCAGCCGGGGCTGCAGCTCAAGGGCGGTGATGCTCACCTGGGGCCGGCGAAAGCTCGCAATCAGCGAGATCACCCCGCAGCCCGCGCCCAGGTCCAGAATACGCTCTCCCGGCCGGGGCCGGAGAAAATGGGCCAGCAGCACGGCATCCACGGAAAAGCGGTAGCCGTCCGTGTGCTGCGCGCAGTGGAGCCGTCCGGAAAAAAGGGTGTCCTCGGTGATCTGCGGGCACATGGCCATCCGGCGGGCAGGCCGTGGGCTAGGCCACGGTTTCGTCCGCCACCAGCCGGTTGATCAGCAGCCCGGTCAGGATCTTGGGATAAAAATAGGTGGATTTATGGGGCATGATCAGGTTTTCATCGGCGATTTTTTTGACCTGGGCCACCGGGGTGTGGTTCATCAAAAAAAGAACGGGGCTCCGGCCGCCGTTTTCGGCCGCGACCTTCACCGCCTGGTCCAGGGCGTCATCCGGATCGCTGTAATAGGCAATCAGCCCTTCGCTATCGCAGCGCTCATGGGAGAGCCCCAGCAGCCGCTCCACCACCAGCTCGGACAATACCACCACGTCAAGCTCCTGCAGGGCGGGCGCCAGCTCGTGGCCAACCGCCCCGGCCATCACCCCCGTTTTGAGCGATAGCAGAAAACAGCGGTCCGCCTTGGGCTCATACATGCCGAACACGGTCTGCTGCCCCGGCTTTTCTTCCATGCGGCCCAGCACCTGCTCAATGAGGGTTTCCCGGCTGCCGCCGCCCACTTCCTCGATGTCGAAGTAAGCCCCCATGCGGGCGACCAGCTCGTCTGCGCCGCTATTTCCCGGCAGATAGACCAGCCGGTGGGTGGGCAGCACGGACAGGCCGGGGTCCTCCATGGGACAGAGATACATCATGACATGGTTGTAAGGGCTGTTTTCCGCCACGCTGCCCTGCCTTTTCACCATCAGCTCCCGCAGCTGCAGGGCCGTGGTATAGCGGTGATGGCCGTCGGCGATATAGAGAGACTTGTCCCGGAAGGCGGCGCTGATCCCGGCCAGCACCTGCCGGTCGGTTACCGCCCACAGGGTATGCCGGCAGCCGTCCTGGTCCTCCACCGAGTACAGCGACTCCGGCGGGCAGCCCCCTTCAAGGGCCGCCATGATCTCGCCGTTCCCGTCGGCATAGAGGGAGAAGACCTGGCTGAACTGGGCCTGGCAGGTGTCAATCAGTTTCAACCGGTCATCGGTGACACTGCGAAAGGTCTTTTCATGGGGCTTGACAATGCCCTGGTCGAATTCCGCCAGACCCACCAGACAGACCAGCCCCTTGCGGGTGAAGATGCGGCCGTTGGGCAGATGGTAGCGGATATGGTAAAGATAGATTGCCGGCTCCCTGTCGCGGATGAGGACGCACTCCTGCTGCCAGCGGTCAAACAGCATCTTCGCCCCCTCGTATCTCCCCGCCGCAGGGGCCACCCCGGCATGCTTGGTGAGATCAAGCTGGATCATATTGTAAGGGTTCTTGGCCAGCAGGGCGGCCTGGGCCTTTTCATCAATCACATCGTAGGGGGGGGTAACCACATCTTCCAGACGGTCTATCTTTTCCGGGTTGTAACGCAGACCGCGGAAGGGCACAATCTTTGCCATAAAACAAATTCTCCTTCAAGCAGAATAAGCCTTTGTAAAAAACTCAACTTTCTGACTTGATCTATTTTGTCGAAATAACGGTATTTTTTTGTGACATAGTTGCCGCTCTGATCTCCGTCATGGGAATTCAGCAGACAGGAGACAGAATTCAGAACGATTGATTTTATAAGGAGCAGTAACGAAATTGAAAAAATGGCCATGTTATTCCGTAACGGCTCCTCCGTATTTTATCTTTGCGTATCGCCCATTTTGCGTTTAAAGTGCAATAGCATATTTTTTTTTGAAAGTCTACCTTGCACTGACCGAATTCCAGCAGACTTTCACCTTGCTTTATCCGCCTCTCAGGGCTCAGCAATCTGCCGCAAACGTCTCCCCGCCTGTCTCGTAACGGGATGATCGTGCCTTGCCGCCGCATTGCCGGAGACCCACAAGCGCATCATACAACTAAAAGGCGATACCACCCGGTAAGCGCTCAAACAATACCAGGAGAACCAGACATGATCGATGTTTTCATCAAGACCCATTTTTCCGCCGGACACCACCTGCGCAACTATCCCGGCAACTGCGAAAAACCCCACGGCCACAACTGGAATGTGCAGGTCACCGTGCGGGCCGCGGAGCTCGACGAACTCGGCATGGGCATTGATTTCCGCACCCTGAAGAACGCGGTCAATATCGTCATTGATGAGCTGGACCACCGGGATCTCAACGAGCATCCCGCCTTCCTGGACAAAAATCCCTCATCGGAGAACATCGCCGCCTATATTTTCCATGCCCTGGAAAAGGATCTCTCCACCGAACGTTACCATCTGCATGCCGTCATGGTGGGTGAGACGGACAATACCGGGGTGATTTACCGTGGCAAAACTCAGGCCTGATTGCATTGCGGAACCGCTGCAGGTTTCCGAACTCTTTTACTCCATCCAGGGGGAGTCGACCTTTGCCGGCTATCCCTGCGCCTTTATCCGGCTGGCAGGCTGCAATCTGCGCTGCTCGTACTGCGACGCACGCTATACCTATGAAGAAAAACATCGCCTGATGGCGGTGGAGCAGCTGCTCGCCTTCACCCGGCAGCATCCGGCCGCCCTGGTGCAGATAACCGGCGGCGAGCCCCTGGTGCAGGAACAGGTCTACTTTCTGCTGGAAGAGCTCATGTGGGAAGAAAGACTGGTGCTGCTGGAAACCAACGGCAGCATCAGCCTGCGCCGGGTGCCGCCGAAGGTGGTGAAAATCATGGACCTCAAATGCCCTGACAGCGGCATGTCCGACCAGATGGATCTGGCCAACTTCAAGCTGCTGACCCCGGCCGATGAGCTGAAATGCGTCATCAGCTCACGCCGGGATTACGACTGGGCGGTAGCCATGCTGCGCACCCATATCCCGGCCCTGGCCGATCCGTCCGCCATCAGAAACCGGGTTAAGATCCTGTTTTCGCCGGTGACGGAAAAGCTTGCCCCGGCCCAGCTTGCCCAATGGCTGCTGGACGACGGGCTGCAGGTGCGCCTGCAGCTCCAGCTGCACCGGACCCTGTGGCCGGACAAAACCAGGGCCTTCTGAAAAACCCGTAACCTCTTACGGGGTAAACAGCCCTAAAAATACTGTTATTTCAGATTGTTGCCTGAGAATGATTTTGGTAAAAATCTAAGAAATTATAATCACCACATGGAGTAAGACTTTTCCTGCAGACTCGTTGGGCGCCTGATAATCGAACGAAAGGAGTTTAGCGATGCGAACTTACGCACAGAAACCGAAAGCCTCTCAACAGACTCCGGCAGCCAGGGGTACGATACCCGAGCGGATACACTTCGGGCAGGGCCTTGAGGTGGACAAGATCCTGAACCTGCAGAGAACGATCGGAAATCAAGCCGTGCTGCAGCTGCTCAAGACTAAGCCTGATGGCCTTGAAGAGAGCTTGAACACTACGAGTGCAACATCTCATGCCGGCTTGGATTTCAGCCGGATACCAGCGCACGCCGAGACGCCGAAAGGCCTGCCGGTTGACGCCGGGGCACCGGCGCATTACAGGCAAGGACGAGGTGGGAATTTGGCTGGCAGCCGTATTCGCACCGGTGAGCACACCGAGGCCTCCACCGAGGCGATGGCTGCCGAAGCCTACGCTGAAGAAAGTGACCACGACGACAACGAGCTCCACCGCCAGGCGGCAGGACCGGGACCCGTGGCCGCGCCGGAGATCGTGCACGAGGTGCTCCGCACCCAAGGCCGGCCCCTGCCGGCCGACGTGCGACACGACTTAGGAGCGCAGCTGGGCCACGACTTCGCGGACGTGCGCGTCCACACCGGCGAACTTGCCGGTGCGTCCGCGGAGGCGGTCGCCGCCCAGGCCTACACGGTGGGCCGGCACATCGTCTTCGCGCCGGGCCGCTTCGACCCGGGGTCGGCCCAGGGCCGGCGACTGCTTGCACACGAGCTGACCCACGCGGCGAGTCACCCGCCGGGGGCGCCGACACCTTCCGGCGACCTCAGGATCAGCACACTCGCCGAGGCAGCCGAACGGCACGCCGTCGCCGTTTCGGCAGGGTTAGCCGCCCCGGCCGTGCCCCCAGCCGCACCACCCGGTCTCTTTCGGGAGCCCGCTGGTCTTGTCGCCCTCACCGGTGTCACCGTCAACCACGACCGGGTGACGGTACCTCCGGTCGCCGGGCTGTCGTTTTCGGCCACCAAGACTCCGGCGAACGCGTCGGGCGTGACGCTCTCTGTCGCCGGCGACAACGCCACCATTGCGGCCGGGACGACGGTCGACAACACCACCGGCGCGATCACGGTGGCGGCCGGTCAAACAGGCGGCAGCGCCCACGTCGAGGCCACCCAGAACGCCACGGCGCCAGATGGTTCCACTCTCGTCAGCACCTCTCCGGCAACGGCCCCGTTCAACTTCACCGCCATCCCGTCGGGAATTACCAGCACGAGCGCGTCCCCCGCCGGCTCCGCCAATATGTACGGCGGGGAATTCACCCACACGTTCACCTCTCCGGCGGGCGGGCAGACCGCGCTGGAACGATCCCACGTCAACGAGCAGTTCGCGGCCGCGAGTGGCACGACGCTCACCATCACGGGAACGCTCGGCACCTTGACGATCACCGTCAACGACCCAAGCTCGGCAGCCGCCGGCTGGGACCTGGACTCTTCCGGGACAATGGCCGGTCCGGACCACGTGGCGTGGGGCCACACCATCGACGCCCGCCCGTTTGTCGTCAACGCCTCCCACCCGTCGCCCAACCCCGGGCTGCCGCAGGCCCTGACCGCTACCCAGAACTTCCGGAACCTGACCTTCCCGAGCCAGGCATACGGCGCCACAGCAGTCGCCTCAACGACGCACCGGCGGGCCATCGAGGACCGCAGCAACCAGCTGAAGGCGGTCACCAGCGCCAATGCCGCCGGCATCAACCAGGAGATAGTCGAGGACTACGCGGGGCCGACGGTGTTCCGCCGGTGCCGCGCCACTCCGGCCTCCATCCCCGTGGCGGAACCCGCCCCCCCGGGAGGGACGGCCCCCGCTGCGACGACCTCGACGATCACCGTCGATGCCGAGGGGCAGCAGGCGACCCCCACATTCAGCATCCGTCCGCCCGACCTCGGCTGCACGATCACGTCCGGCGGCGTACTCACCCCCGGCACGCTCCCCGGTACGGTCACCGTCCGCGCTGGGGACACCGCGAACTTCGACGAGACGACCGTGACCCTGACGCCGCGGCCCGCCGCGCCGCCCCCGAGCCCGAACCCCAACCCGACGCCCTGACCATGGCCAAATCGTAAACTACGAGGGCTACATTCTCGGGCGTACGGAATCCTGCGGCGATACTGATCTTCCTACTACCCTGTGACGCATATTCAGGGCTGTCAAATTGCATGAAATTTTAATGGCGCTTCCAGGCGAATGGCTCAGGAATAGTCTTCAGTTCTGGAAATGGGTCAAACATTAACCTTCCCAATTCACATCTCAATTCTACTGCTCGCCTTTCAGATCCACACGTCACAATTCCCTTGCAAATTATTGAATCTAATAGAATAGTGTAAGTGATTTGAAATTATCGTGACTATAAAAAATAGATCTGTCCCCTTTTTTGAGTCCGTTGTCGATGAGGTGGTTCAGGGTGAATTCGAAGGTGCCGGGCTGGATCTGTTTGGAAAACATCACCGGGATGAGCTGACCTTGGGCATAGGAATAAGGTTTATATTTTGCCACTGCAATACCTCGTGCTGAAGTTAAGCGGTCTTACTCCTTTAGTCTGTTGTAAAACTACAATAAAACAGCCCGAAATGCCCGTATTTTATCAATCTTTTTACCTTTTTCTACAGGCTCAACGTTCGAGCGGGACTGCCGCGAAGCAGCCCGCGTCAGCCCCTCAACTTAACGTTATGTCAACGTAGATACAACAAAATGTCTCTAATATTTCGTCGTATAATATCCTCTATCGTCAACGGAACACTAATTTTCTTTTTTCTATGTTTAGTGTCTACTGCTATTGCTATAGTATTTTGGTTTTATCCAGTTAAATCCAGTATAGATTTAAGTATTTTTTATTTAATATTTGCTTTTTCATATACAATGATAGGTAGTCTTGGTATTAGTTCACTTCCAAGAATTGGATCCATTTTAACCGGTATCAAAATAAATAAAATTGGAACACAAAATAACAAATCATTAAGTATATTCTCAAGAACCATTCTATTTTACTTGTTGCCAGTAGCTTCCTTGACCATGGCACAATTCCTATTTTTTATACTAGCTGGCCATGATAAGGCAAAAAATATCTTTCTTTTTGTTCCATCAGCTTTTATCTCTATGATTGTATTGCTTGCTTTGCCAATTTCAATAGTTATTGGTAAAGGTCGTCAAGGGATACATGACTATTTAACAGGAATAATAATATGTAGAAAAAATGAGAAATATGATCATATAACCACTCAAAAAAATATTATTAAAAAAACATTAATCGTTGCAAGTATCTTATCTGCAATTATCATTTTTGTTTTGCTTAAGTTGATATTTCATTTCAATTACCAAAATACTATATTGCGCATGGCAACATCTAACGAAGACAAAGGGCAGTATTTTGAAGAAATAAAAAATATTGACTCTGTTATGCCAAATACACCTATAGATATTAGATCATATGAATTATCCGACGGAATAATGTGGTGGGTTGATCTTACTCCTGATGTTGAAAAGAGAATAAATTATAATAGATCAATAGGATTAACTCAACTAAACGTATTAGACTTATTAGGATATGGCATTAATATTAATAAAACACGAAATTCAATAGATTTGATTAATATAGATCGTAACAAATCAAAAGAAATATCACCTGGTGCCAACAAATTGGAAGTATCTTTTTTTGTTGATACCGGAGCATTTTATTACGAAGAAATAAAAAATAAAATTTATAAATCTTTTAAGAATAGCTTGCTAGAGATAGCATCTAAGTATGATATTGAAATAATACAATTAAGGTTCATAAGGCTAATGAAAATAGGCTATATATCTATAGGGTTCTGCGATGAACGATATATAACTAGCGATGGTAAAATGTGGCGAGACAACAATATGCTATCTTTGCCAATCATTTTAACTATTGATAATAGGATAACACGTAAAGGTCTACTTATTATTGGTGCAGATTTAAGCTGACAAGATCAAACACATAACAAGGCTCCTTCACCTGACGCCGATAACGTCTGGTTGCCTGACAGGTTAAGCTTTTTGGCGGCGCAGGTGAGGAGCGACGTTCATACATTAAAAATTGCCACATCAAATATCTGAATATTCCAAATAGTTCACGACGTTATATTACTACTGTCAACCTCACCCCCCGCAGACGTCGACCAGTTCGCCGAGTTTTTTAATGCCCGCACCCCACCGCTCGTGCCAGGGATGGCCGCAGCTGATGCGGATGCAGTTGGCGTAGCGGTCCGTACTGGTGCAGATGAGGCCGGGAATGATGAAGATGCCGTTTGTTCTGGCCTCATAAAAAAGCTTAAGCCCGTCAACCCCTTCCGGCAGTTCCACCCACAGCACATAGCCGCCCCGGGGCGAGGATATCCTGGTGCCCGGCGGGAACTCCCGGCTGATGGCCAGCGCCATGTTGCCGGTCTGATTCATCAGGGCATGGCGCAGCCGGCGCAGATGCCGCTCGTAGCCGCCATGGTGCAGATAATCGGCCACAATCAGCTGATTGAATTTCGACGAGGCGATGACGGTATTGAACTTGAGCCGTTTCACCTTTTTCAGGAACCTGCCGGGCAGGGTCCAGCCCACCCGCAGATCCGGGGCCAGGGTCTTGGAAAAGGAGGAGCAGTAGAGCACCAGGCCCTTTTCATCAAATGATTTCAGGGTGCGCGGCCGGGAAGGGCCGAAATAGAGATCCCCGTAAATGTCATCCTCGATGATGGGGATGTCCCTGGCGGCCAGGAGTTCGACCAGCTCTTTTTTAGCGGCAACCGGCATCGCAAAGCCCAGGGGATTCTGAAAACTGGGGCAGACCAGGCAGGCCTTCACGGCATGGCGGTTAACGGCCTCACGCACCAGGTCGAGGTCCAGCCCCTTTTCCGGGTCGGTGGGCACCTCGAACGCCAGCATGTTCAGATCCTCGATCAGTTGCAGATAACAGGTAAAGGTGGGCGACTCGACCAGGATGGTGTCACCGGGTTTGGCCACGGCCCGCAGACAGAGATGAATTACGGCCACCCAACCGGCGCTCACCAGATATACGGGGCCGGAAAAACTGCTGCTGGCCCTGATGGTCATCGCCCTGTTATTTATCGCGCTGGCCACCGTCCTCCCGCTGGCCGGCCGGGATGCCGCGTCGTATGATCCCGCGGTGTCGGAAAGAAAATTCCCCAACCCGCAGCTCAGGGTCTTATAACAGGGAGCTTGCCATGGAGTGCTATGTTGATGTGGTGTGGCTGGAGAAGGAGCTGGCGTAAAGGAGGCGGGCAGCAAGGGGGGCCGCTATCAGGCACCGGCCAGGGCGCCGGCGGCCACCGAGCCAAACAGCTGCCGCGGGTTCTTGTTGGCCTTGAGCACCGTCTGCAGGGCGGCGTAGCGGAAAAAGGCCTGGGCCCACTTGTCCAGCATGTCCTGGTCTGCCCAGTAGAGCAGCTTCCTCTCCCCCCAGTCCTCGATCTTATCCATCAGATCCTCGTTTTCCGCCGCGCGGGCCATGACCATGTCCACATAGTCATTTACGTCAACCGGTTCACGGTTGGCCTGCAGGCAGATGGAACGGTAACCGGCCGGATTGTTCCGTTTGATGTCGCTGACCGTGGCGCCGTAACGCTCAAGGACAAAGGCCTTCATCTCCGCCCTGGCATCCAGGGGACGCACGTCGCTGTACTTGAGCACCGCCCCGTAATGCCGGGCGAACTCGCCATTTTTCATGGCCGCGACCGGGGCCGGCAGCAGGCCGAGCGCCACGATTCGCTCAAGAAAAGGGTCGGCATCCACGTCGAAGTCGGTGGAACGCAGCAGATCAAGGTCGCGGGAGACGATTTGCCCGTCAAAATCAAGTTCGGCCAGACAGGCGATCCGGCCGATTTCCGCAAGCATAAGCAGGTTGATGCAGTCGATCCGTTCGATCTCATGCCACAGCAGCTTGTTCAACCTGCCCTGGCCGAGGCCGAGCAGATCCCGCACCGACCCTGCCGCGAACTTCCCCCAGCCCAGCAGCTGGCCCACCTTGGAGCGGCGGTCGAACTTACGGTCAAAGCTGAGCTCGCTGTTCAGGGAGGCGATCAAGGAGCGGAAATACTCACCGCTTTCGGTAAACGAACCGAGGGCCATCTGCACGGCCAGTTCCCTGCCTTTTTTCTGCTCGCCGGCCATCTGCAGGGAACGGAAGGCCCCGCGCAGCTTGCCGATGGCCTGGGCGTCCACCTTGGCCTCCAGCCTCTCCAGCAGGGCCAGGGAGGCCATGGCCGACTCCAGCAGGGCATTAACCAGCTTATCGGTTATCATCCCGGTTCACCCCCCACCTTCCCATGTTCACGTAACCCTCGCAACTCTGGCTCATAATCGAATCAGCACCACGCCGGCCACGAGCAGCAGGGCGCCGGCCAGGCGCGGCAGGCTGACCGGATGCTGGCTAAGCCCCAGCAGGCCGAAGTGGTCAAAGGCCAGGGAGGCCAGCATCTGCCCGGTGACGATCAGCGCCACCACGGTTGCTGCGCCCAGCCGCGGCAGCAGGGCAATGGCCACCACGATATAGATGGCCCCGAAAAACCCGCCGGTCCACAGCCACCAGGAGCTTCTGGCCACCGGTCCGGCGGACAGCCACGGCTCCCGCATGGCCAGCAGCACGATCAGCATGGTCAGGGTGCCGCCGAGATAGCTGATAAAGGCCGCCCAGGAGGCTGAACCCAGACAGACCCGCAGGTTGGCGTTCAGCGCCTGCTGGATGACAAAGCTCACCCCGGCCCCTATGCCCAGCAGGGCAAACCCCAGCAACTGCAGCAATTCGGGCATGTTCTTTCTCCCTGTGGCAAAGCGGTTACTGCGCCATTGAGGAGCCGTAACGAAATTAAAAAAATGAATATCTGTTCATTATCGCAAATAAAAAAAGCCTGCAAGAAAAAACACCATGACCTGTTGGGATTGTCACCCGCAAGACCTGATGGGCTGAGACGGACGGAACCGCCGGGACATTTGCCGGGAAAATCCCTTGACAGCATCCGGCATTTATCATTAATTAGACCCATATCGCGGGGGTGGCCTAGCGGGCCTGAGATTATACCCTTTGAACCTGATCCGGATCGTACCGGCGGAGGGAGCATTTCCATACCATGCTTGACCACGTCATTTCCTGTGCTGAAATGGCGTTTTTTTCTTTCAGGTCCCCTGCCGCCACCTCCCAACCCGAAACATTTACGGAGGTGCGCATGTTAAACGAAGTACAGATTTCTAAAGCCATTATCGATACTTACTGCCGGAAACTCACCGCCAACCTTGAGCTGGATGTCGCCATTGTCGGCGGCGGCCCCTCCGGCCTGGTGGCCGGCTGTTATCTTGCCCGGGCCGGCCGCAAGGTGGCGCTGTTCGAGAAGAAACTCTCCATCGGCGGCGGGGTCTGGGCCGGCGGCATGATGTTCAATGAGGTGGTGGTTCAGGAGGCGGGCAAATCCCTGCTCGAGGAATTCCAGATCCCGGCCAAAACCTTTACCGACGGCTATTACACCGTGGATTCGGTTTATCTCACCAGCAGCCTGACCAAGCGGGCCATGGATGCCGGCCTGACCATTTTTAATCTGGTGGCCATGGAGGATGTGGTCATCAAGGATGACCGGGTGGGCGGATTGGTGCTCAACTGGGGCGCGGTCGCCACCCTGGGCTGGCCGGTTGATCCCCTGGTGCTGCACAGCCGCTTTGTCATCGATGCCACCGGCCATCCGGCCAACGTCGCCGAGGTGCTGGTGCGCAAGATGGGGGTGAAACTCGATACCCAAACCGGCGGCATTGTCGGCGAGAAATCGATGAAT
This sequence comes from Desulfobulbaceae bacterium, assembly GCA_023230525.1. Lineage (GTDB taxonomy): Bacteria > Desulfobacterota > Desulfobulbia > Desulfobulbales > SURF-16 > SURF-16. The sequence goes on along the minus strand of JALNXE010000026.1, from coordinate 20,241 downwards.
GCGGAAAAGGGCGAGCTGCAGACGGTGGAGAACACCCGGGAGGTTTACCCCGGCCTGTTTGTCAGCGGCATGGCCGCCAACACGGTCTGCGGCGGCTACCGCATGGGGCCGGTCTTCGGCGGCATGCTGCTGTCCGGGCAAAAAGCGGCCACGGAGATTCTCAAGAAACTGGGAACAAACTCAAGGGAGTCTTAAATATGAGAATCTTCGTTCGAGATCAAGAAACAGTGAAAATGAAGATGAGCAGATCAAGGGCGCCTGCTGCCGGGTGGGATGGGCTCAGGTCAAGACGGCGTTGCCGGAGTCGTGGGAGCTGCGGCGCAGCAGCATGGCCTGCCATTTGCCTTCATTGGCGCGCCCGGCCAGCTGCCAGCCGCTCTCCAGCAGGCGGGGCAGCACGTCCCCGGCCTGCTGGCCCTGGAGACCTGAGACAATCAGCCACCCCCCAACCCGGCAGAGACGGCCGAGATCTGCCAGCAGACCATAGAGAACCGCCAGGGTGAGGTTGGCCGCGATGAGATCAAAGGGGCCGGCCAGCTCCCGCACCGGGGTATCGCTGATGGCGATGCGGCCCGACAGGTTGTTGCGCTCCACATTGCGCCGGGCCACGGCCAGGGAATCAGGGCAGATATCCACCCCCACCGTGTACCGGGCGCCGAGCCGGGCGCTGATCAGCGACAGCACGCCGGAGCCGCAGCCCACGTCGAGCACCTGGGCCGCGGCCAGCTCTGCCGCAGTACGCTCAAGCAGCGACACGGCCAGCCGGGTGCTGGGATGGGTGCCGGAGCCGAAGGCCTTGCCGCCGGCAAACCGGATTTCATGGGGCCGGCAGTTTTTTGCGGTCTGGCTGACCAGGGTGAAAGAGCCGATGGGGATGGTAACCGGGGCGTCCCCGCGAGGAGCCGCGGCACCAGCAACCAGTCTGGTCTCCACCAGTTCCGCCGGGGCGGATTTCCCCCGGCTGTTCACCGACTCCAGTTTTTCCTGCACCCAGGCCAGGCAGACATCAAACTGCACGCCGTCATGGGCCAGCAGCCCGAGCTGCCAGATGCCGTCCTTGTCATCGCAGCTGATCTCGCCCATTGCCTGCAGCTCCCGGCGCAGGAGCCGGGCGCACTGCCCGTCCGCCGTCTCGATCAGGACCAGCAGCCTGGCGTCATCGCCGGCATCCACCCACTCACGCAGTTTCATCGGCCACCACCAGCTGTTCATCAAAGACCGGGGAGGTATGGCGGAACACCACCTTGCGGAAGAAATCAATGGTATCCATGCGGCGGTTCAGCATGCGCACCTGCTCCCGCACCATGCCGGTCATGGGAATGCGGGTGATGGCCATCTTGTATTCGATATTGGAGACGTAGCGGCTGTCAAGGTACCAGGCATAGATCAGCCCCATCAGCATGCCCGGCGGGGTGAACCCTTCCGTGCCGCTGATCAGCCGAGTATAGAGCAGCTCATTGCCTGCCGCCTGGTTCATGCGCACCATGTGCAGAAAACGGGCCAGCTCTGCGGAAGAAAAATAGCAGCGCCGCGCCTCTTCCGGGGTGAGGGTGAGCCGGTAGACCTTGCCCAGCACCAGGCCTTCCTGCTCCACCGGCAGCACCTCCTTGCGGGCCGCATAGTTGCCCAGCAGCGACTGGCCCAGGGCCACCAGCACGGCGCACTCAAACATTGATCCTTCATCAACGATATCCTCCCGGACCTTGATCAGGCAGTCATGCGGGTCATAATAGGAAAAGACGCTGTCCCACCGCATGCTGCGCTGCCACTGCTCTTTTTTCACCAGGAGCAGGCCCTTGACCAGCTCAAGATGCTCAGGCAGGATATCGGTATGCCGCCAGCAGATATCCTCCAGCTGGCTTCTGATCTTGCGGTCAAGGTCCCAGCTCTGCAGCCGGCGGACAAAAAGATCCCTGCGCCGGTCCAGGGTCAGATGGTCTTTCCGGCAGGAATGTTTGATCCGGTAGGCGGCCGGCAGTTTGGCCTTGACCTCCCGGGGGATGCTGTCCCGCACCGTCCAGATGATCTTGATCGCCTTGGCCAGGGCGGCCGGGTCATGCCGCACCTTTCTCTCCTTGAGCTCCGTTTCCGAAAAAATCCGCGCCTCCACCGGGGCAAAGCCCATCTGCCAGACCTTGCCCCGGTCCAGATAGATGGGCACCTTGTCCTCCACCGCATAGCTCTGCAGGATATTGCCGGGAATGTCCTGCAGACCGACCAGCATCACCTGTTCAAAAAGATCGGCCACTCCGCCGGGGATATTGCGGTGATAGGCGTTGATCAGATCCGAGACATAGAAACGGCGGCGGGGGTCCTCCAGCACCAGATCGGTCTCCCCTTTCTGGATCCACAGGTTGGCCACCAGAATCTTCAGGGCATGGGCATTGTCCCGCACCGCCTGAACCAGGCCCGGCACCTGCAGAATGGGGATAATGCTGGTGTAGAGACTGCCCGGAGCAAAGACAATGATATCAGCCGCGCTGATGGCGTCCAGAACTTCCCGGGGGACAACCGGCTCATCGACAAACTCGACAAAAACCCGGTCAATGGCGGTATTGCGTCGGGCGGTGGCGGTCTTGTTTTCCCCGCTGACCACCACCCCGTTGCTGTACAGCACCCGCAGATGGGCCGGCGTCACGGTGCAGGGCAGCACGCCCCCCTCCCGGGCGCCGATCAATCCGGCCAGGCGGTTGATGCCGGCCAGCAGGTCCGCGGACGACACGGTGATGTCCGCGGGTATGCCCTGGTAAATCGCCGCGGCCAGCAGCAGATTGCCCAGGCAGTGCGGCCTCTCCAGCAGCTGCGCTAAGCGCAGATCGGCAAACAGGGCATCAAGCAGGGCAAAAAGTTCACCGGCCATTTTGATCGGCAGGCCGGAAAGCGACAGGCAGCCGGTCAGCAGGTCATTGACCGAGGCTGGACGCTGGTCGAAACGGACATTAAAAAGACTGTGCAGGACCTCCGCGGTCTGGCGGGCCTGTTCACCGGTCAGCCGGTAGGTTTCACTCAGTATCCGGCGGCTGATGGAAGAGAGCAGCACATGGCGGATATCCCCCAGGGCAATGATAGGCAGATCCTTCAGCAGTTCGCCGGTGGAGCCGCCGTCATCGGTGACGCAGACAATGGCGGTGGTATGGGGAAAGAGCCTCTTCAGGCCCTGGAAAGGGTCCGCCGGCCAGCCGGCATGGCGGCTGTCGCCGCCGACCACCGTGGACAGGCCGCTGCCCCCGCCCAGCACCACCACCCGGAGCTTGGAGGTGTCAACATTGCACAGGGTGGCCGCCATATCTTCCAGGCAGGCGGTAATATGGGACGGCGCGGCAGGCGGGCCCACCAGCACCAGCTCGATGAGCTTTTCCACCAGATTGCGGCGCGGCACCAGATCCAGAGGAAAGATTTTGTTTCTTTCCAGCTGTTTAACACGTATCGATACGGGATCTTCCACGAATTGAACCATAGTTGCAGCAAGATGTGCCTGAGGCCACGGCGCCGGAGAGACGGCGGATGCATCCGCTCCCACAGCGCCTTGGCAGGACAAATGTTAACCCAGGAACCGGCGAACAGGATTTGTCCGCCGCAGGTGAGGTTACAGGCCGGTGGCTGCCATCTGTTTGCGCACGGCGGTCTCGGACTCGGCCAGGGCCTGCTTTTCCTCGCCGGTCAGGGCGAACTCCACAATTCTTTCCACCCCGCCGGAGCCCAGCACCACCGGCACGCCGAGAAAGCAGCCGGAGAAGCCGAACTCCCCTTCCACATAGGCGGCGCACGGCAGCACCCGCTTGCTGTCGGTGAGAATGGCCTCGGCCATTTCCACCGCGGCCAGACCCGGGGTATAAAAGGCGGAGCCGGTTTTCAGATGATTGACGATCTCGGCGCCGCCATGCTGGGTGCGTTTGACAATGGCGTCCAGCTTGTCCTGGTCCAGCAGATCGGTGACCGGGATGCCGGCCACGTTGGCCAGCCGGACCAGGGGCAGCATGTTGTCGCCGTGGATGCCCATGACCATGGCATTGACATCCCGGGGGGCAACCCCCAGGGCCTCGGCCAGAAAGGTGCGGTAACGGGCCGAGTCCAGCACGCCGGCCATGCCCACCACCCGGTTTTTGGGAAATCCCGAGACCTTGAAGGCGGTATAAACCATGGCGTCGATGGGGTTGGTCACCACGATGAGCACGGCGTTGGGCGAATGGCTGGCCGCGTTCTCGGCGCATGCCTTGACGATGGCCACGTTCTTGGCCAGCAGATCATCCCGGGACATGCCCGGTTTACGGGCGAGCCCCGCGGTGATGATGACCACGTCGGACCCGGCGGAATCGGCATAATCATTGGAGCCCGCGATGCGGCCGGAAAAGCCGTCCACCGGCCCGGCCTGCAGCAGGTCCAGGGCCTTGCCCTGGGGCACGCCCTCCACCACATCTAGCAGCACAATATCACCGAGCCTGCGGCTGGCAGCCCAATGGGCCGCCGTGGCCCCAACGTTTCCCGCACCAATAATCGTTATCTTATTTCGCATTTATCATTTCCTTTTGAATTAAAAACGTTTCAGCGTTCCAACGCGCAAACGTTCCAGCGTTCCAGCGTATGATCGCTTTAACGTTTGAACGCTTGCACGTTATTTAACAGCTCCTCCACCCGGGCCAGATCCTTGGGCGTATCCACCTCGATGGAATCATGTTCCGTCAGCACCACCTTGATCCGGTAGCCGTATTCCAGGGCCCGCAGCTGCTCAAGCTTTTCAAAACGCTCCCACTCCCCTTCCGGCAGGCTGACAAAGGTGAGCAGAAAGCCCTTGCGGTAGGCATAAAAGCCCAGGTGTTTATAATAGGTGGGTGGCGGCGGATGCCCGGGATCCCGCTGATAGGGGATGGATGCCCGGGAAAAATAGAGGGCCATGCCGTTGCGGTCAAAGACCGTCTTGACATGATTGGGGTCATCGATCTCTTCCTTGCGGATGATCTGGTAGATCAGGGTGGCCATGGGCAGGGCCGGATCATCGAGCAGGGGCCGCGCCACCTGCTCGACCACCTCCACCGGAAAAAGGGGCTGATCGCCCTGGATGTTCACCACCACATCCTGTTCCGGCACATCCATGAGGGAGGCTGCCTCGGCCAGCCGGTCGGTGCCCGAGGCATGATCCGGGCGGGTCATGACCACCTCGCCGCCGAAACCCCGGATGCAGTCGGCAATGCGCTCATCATCGGTGGCCACCGCCACCCGGGACAGGATGGGGGCCGCCATGGCGCGCTCATAGACATGCTGAATCATCGGCTTGCCCATAATTTTTGCTAAAGGTTTTCCCTCAAACCGGTTAGAGTAATAGCGGGCCGGGATAATGGCCACCACTTTGGGTTCCAGCTTATGTTGTAAATCCATATTATATTCTATTCACATTCGTTTAATCTGTATTGACGATGCCACGATTTCACCCGCCGGCCCAGGCAGCCAAACCAGATGCCTGAGACAGCCGCAAGAATTGCCCTGCTCTGCGAGGACGACCGGAAAAAAGACCAGGCGGAGCAGCTGGCCGCCCGGCTGGCCATCCCGGTGGTGCAGGATGAAAAAGACTGCCTTTATCTGCTGGCCGTGACCCCCGACCGGCTGGAGCTGCGCCAGACCGGCGCCCAGGCCCCGGGTCCGGTTTTTGTCGATTTCACCATGGGCGCCCTGCGCTACCGCCGGCAGTTCGGCGGCGGCAGAAAAGAGGCCCTGGCCCGGGCGGTGGGGCTCAAGGCCAACCGCTGCCCCTTCGTGCTTGACGCCACCGCAGGTCTCGGCCGGGACAGTTTCATCCTGGCCAGCCTCGGCTGCCGGGTGCTGCTGGTGGAACGTTCAGCCATCATCGCCGCCCTGCTGGCAGACGGTCTTGAGCGGGCGGCCCGGGACCCGGAACTTTGCGCCACTCTCGCCCGCATGCAGGTCATCCAGGCCGACTGTTTAACCATGGACCACCTTGACCCGGCGCCTGAAGTCATTTATCTGGACCCCATGTACCCCCACCGCAGCAAAAGCGCCCTGGTCAAAAAGGAGATGCGCCTGGTCCGCGCCCTGGTGGGCGATGACAACGACGCCGGCCTGCTGCTTGACTGGGCGTTGCGCCAGAAGGCGGCCAGGGTGGTGGTCAAACGGCCCCAGGGGGCACCCACCCTGGGCAAGGCCAAACCCGCCGCCGTCATCACCGGCAAAAACAGCCGGTTCGACATCTACCTGCCCAGGTGAAACGTGTAAACGTTCAAGCGATCAAACGTTCAAACGTTGAAACGTTGAAACGCTGGAACGCTGGAACGCTGGAACATTTCCCTCAAATCTGCGCCGCCTTATCCAGGGCCGCAACCATCTGGGCCAGCCGCTGCTCGGAGAGCTTTACCGGCACCTGGTAGACCAGCAGCCGATCCATGAGCGCCGCCGAGGCGGGCAAGGCGTCCTTGTCATAGATCACCCGGCGCTTGCCGTCCGGTCCGCTAAACGGCCAGCCGGATTTGGCCAGGGTGGAGCCGGCCAGCAGATGCTCCCACTTGGGATAAAAATGCCAGGTGTTGGAGCCGAAGGCAATGGCGCCGGCGCCGCCTGCGGCCAGCACCTTGTTCACCGCCCTGGCCTTTTCTGCGTCCGGCAGGAAAAAACCGATAAAGGTCGCGGAATCACCCTGTTCATCGAGAATGGTGCGGAAGGTCACGCCCTTGATTTGAGCGATGGCCTGCTTCAACGCCGCCTTGTTCTTCTTCTGGCTGCTGATCATGCCATCCAGCTTGGCCAGCTGGGCGATGCCGATGGCGCCCTGCAGCTCCATCATGCGGAAGTTGAACCCGATGAAATTGCGGCCTTCCCCGCCCCGGGTGCCGGGGTTCGGCACATGGTCATGGCCGTGGTCATGGTATTCGGACATGCTGCGCCACAGCTGCTCATCATCGGTGATGATCATGCCGCCTTCGCCGGTGGTCATGGTTTTCACTGAGTCAAAGGAAAAGGTGCCGCAGGCCCCGAAGCTGCCCAGCCGTTTGCCGTCCAAAGAGCCGCCGGCGGCCTGGGCCGTGTCTTCCAGCACCGGGATGTGGTGTTTGTCGGCAACGGCCTTGATCTCCCTGATGCGGGCCTGGGCCCCCAGCATGTGCACCGGGATGATGCATCTGGTGCGGCTGGTGATCTTTTTCTCCAGATCAGCGGGGTCCATGTTCAGCGTGTCGTCGATCTCGGCAAAAACCGGCACCGCGCCCACGTCAAAGATCGCCTCCCAGGTGGCGACAAAGGTGAAGCACTGGGTGATCACCTCGTCGCCGGGACCCACGCCCAAAGCGGTCAGGGCCACCTTCAGGGCCGAGGTGCCCGAGGTGACGGCCTGGGCATGTCCCACCCCGCAGTAGCGGGCGAAATTTTCCTCAAAGGTGCGGACCTTGTAAACCCCGCGCCGCTGCTCGGGAAACTCATAACGAAAGAGGACGCCGGTATCCAGCACCTCCAGAATCTCTTTTTTCTCTTCCTCTCCAAAAACCTCAAAACCTGGCATGCTTTTCTCCTGTTGGCCTTACTGGTCTTATTGGTCCGACTGGTCTTACTGGTCTGACTGGCCGGTTAGTCTTATTGGTCTTGCTGGCCCTGCTCGTCTCAATGGATTCCGGGTCGCGCTTCGCTTGCCCGCAATGATGTCTCCGTCGCATGTTCTCAAATACCTGATCTGTTTCCCGCGTAGGCGCGGGCCATGCCCGCGGCCTTTGGCATGGCGAACGCCGTTATCGCGGGCATGGCCCGCTCCTACCCCCCGACCAGTCCGACCAGTTAGACCAGTCAGACCAGCCAGACCGGTCTGTTACCAGCCCTTATGGGCAATCTCATAGACCCTGATCACATCCTCCAGGCTCGGCTTGCGGGGATTGTTCTCCACCGGCCGGGTCACGGTCAGGGCGATCTTGGCCATCTCCGGAATCTTGCCGGCCGGGATGCCGAGCTCATCAAGGCTTCTGGGAATCTCCACATCGCCGTTGAGATCATACACCGCCTCAACCGCCACCTGGCCCGCCTCGCGCAGGGGCAGGTCATCGACATCGTAGCCCATGACCGTTGCGATGCGGGCGAATTTCTCAGGACTCCCGATGATGTTGTAATCAACCACAAAGGGCAGCAGCACCGCGTTGGCCAGGCCATGGGGGATGTTGAACATGCCGCCCAGGGGGTAGGCCATGGCATGGACCAGCCCTACCCCGGCGGTGGCCAGGGCCTTGCCGCCCAGCAGACTGCCCATGAGCATGGCGGTGCGGGCTTCCAGATTGCCGCCGTTGGCATAGGCCATGGCCAGGTTGCCGCTGATCAGCGAGATGGCCTCCATGGCGTACATATCGGAGATGGCATGGGACTGGGTGGAGACAAAGGCCTCCAGGGCATGGGTGAAGGCATCGATGCCCGGGGCCGCGGTCACCTTCTGGGGCAGGGTAAGGGTGAGGGCCGGGTCCAGCAGGGCAATATCGGGATAAAGCGGATCGCCGTTCATGCCGCCCTTGCTCTTGGTTTTCTCGTTGATGAAAACCGCGGTGAAGGTCACCTCCGCGCCGGTGCCGGCGGTGGTGGGCACCATGATCTTGGGCACGCCGGGTTTCTTGATCTTGCCGAGCCCCAGATAATCCTCGGCCTTGCCGCCGTTGGTGAGCAGGATGCTGATGGCCTTGGCCACGTCCATGGCTGACCCGCCGCCCACGCCGATGACACAGTCACATTTGGCTTTCGCGGCCAGGGCTTTCCCCTTATCTGCCAGCTTCAGGCCCGGCTCCGGATCCACCTGATCAAAAATCTCATATTTGATCCCACCGTTGTCAAGCGGCCCGGTAATGCTGCCAAGCAAGCCCACGGCTTTGAGGTTCGGGTCAACCACCAGTAATACTTTTTTGCCGCCCAGGTCCTGGACGGCCTGGGCCAGATCATTAATAACGCCAACGCCGAACCGGATCTGGGTGGGTTGGGTGACGGTGAATTTTCGTGCTGTCATACCTGGTTCCTTTTCTCAAGAGAAAAATAAATCTTTGCTTCCTCAGCCACTTTAAGGTTACATTGCAGATTAAACCTTAAGCTTTTCATACTACCGTAGCCCAAAGAGAGATGGCAACTAAAATAATGGAATATTCCCTGTCTAAATCGGAAAAAAAACGGCGCGCCAAGAACATCGAAGAACTGGCCGTGGAACTGGTGGAGCTCTCACCCCAGGAAATCAAAAAACTGCCCTGTGATGACTTCATCAAAAACGAAATCTTAGTGGCCCGGGAGCTCAAGGCCGGGTCCAGAAAAAGACAGATCAAGTACCTCACCAAAAATCTGCGGGAAATGGACGCCGGACCGCTGTTTGATTTTCTCACCGAGAAAAAGGGCTCGCAGCTGCAGCAGAAAAAGGAGTTCCACGAGCTGGAAAACCTGCGGGACAACATTATCAATGACGCCATTGCCGCGGCCCGGGATGCCTTGGCGGCCCAGGAGGAGCTTGACCGCCATTGGGAGAGTCCGGCCCTGGAGTCCGCCGCCGAACTCTTTCCCGAACTTGACCTGGACGCCATCCGCGTCTCCGCCTGGCGCTATACCCGTAGCCGCAAGGCCGCCCTGAGCAAAGAGATCTTCCGCCTGCTGAAGGCTGCGGCGGAAAGGCAACGCTGGCAAACACAATAGGAGATACGCTATGGATTACCGCATCGGCACCGTGGCCAGGGTCTTTTCCATCCGCTTTGACGATGGCGACGATTTCCTCGGCGGCCTTACGGAGCTGAGCAAAAAGGAAAACATCCGCAACGGCTGGTTCCAGGTCATCGGCGGACTGCGGGAAGCGGACGTGGTCACCGGCCCCAGGGAACCGGTCATGCCGCCGGAACCGGTCTGGCAGGAGGTGCGGAACGCCAGGGAGACCCTGGGCAGCGGCAGCATTTACCGCGATGAACACAACGAACCGCGCATCCACCTGCATGCGGCCCTGGGGCACCACGGCGAGACCATCACCGGCTGTCTGCGCAAGGGGAGCAAGACCTATCTGCTGCTGGAGGTCATTCTCTTCGAGATTGCGGGCTTTGAGGCCAGCCGCCCCTGGTCCCCGGAAAAGGGCTTCAACATTGTCACCTTCTGCTGAAATCCGGTCATGAAACCAGAAGTAGACGCAGCCATCGCCTATGAGATCAAAAGAGATATCGCTGATCGCTATTTCGGCTTCCGCAAGCTCATCGAGCAGGACAAGCTCGACCTGGAAAAAGAGATCAGAATCCATTCCTTTATCCTGGAGAAACGCATCAGTTTCGACCTGATCCGCCTCTATATCATTTTAAAGGACGAACAGCTCATCGATTCCTTTCTTGCCCTGACCGCCCTTGACCGGAAACAGTTCTTTGATCCCTATTTCACCCAGTCCGCCACCATCCGAAGCAGGGTCTTTGAAGGCATCAGGGTGCACGGCCTGACCAGATCCGGCCGGTTTCACCATCTGGCCCTGGACTGCTATGAGCGGCTGGAGCTCCATACCGGGCAGTACCGGCAGAAATTCGCCGAACTGAAAGAGGCCAGCGAAAACATCAGCGAGGAGATCGAGGTCTTCTACCAGCAGAATGACCTGGGCAGCATCATGGGCTTTCTCCGTTCCCTGGGCAGCAGCCACAAGCTGGGCGACATGGAGGGCGGCATGGAGATCGGCATGGCCGAGAGCCTGGGAAAAAAAATGGCCATCGCCCCGCTGCTGCCCATTGAAAACTATCTGCCGGTTATCCCCCCCCTGCCGCCGCTCGCCCATATCAAAGGGGCGCTGAAAAAACTTCTCGACCGGGCCTACGAGCTGCACGGCGAGGAGAGCCTGGATTTTCTCACCGGCAACCAAAAGACCGCGGAACGCCGCCCCTGACAACCTTTTCCCTGGATATTTCCCCCGCCCATGTTCACCTATCAGAAAACAAACAGATATTTTGCCCAGATCGCCCGCGGACTTGAAAAGTACGGGGCCGAAGAACTGGCGGCCCTCGGCTGCCGGGAGGTCACAGCCAAATTCATGGGCATTTATTTTGACGCCGGCCCGGCCGACCTCTACCGGGCCAACTACATGTCCCGCCTGTGCACGAGAATCCTGGCCCCGCTGCTGACCTTTGACTGCCACAGCACCAAGTATCTCTACAAAACGGCGAGGAAAATCGACTGGCACGAACTGCTGTCCGAAAAAAACACCTTTGCCATCAACGCCTCGGTCACGGGAAGCAGCATCAAGCATTCCCAGTATGCCGCCCTCTGCCTGAAGGACGCCATTGTCGACCATTTCCGGGACCGCACCGGCATCCGGCCGGATGTTGACACGGAAAACCCGGACCTCTGGCTTCATCTGCGCATTGAACGCAACCGGGCCATCATCAGCCTGGACACCTCCGGCGGCTCTCTGCACCGCAGGGGATACCGGCAGATGAGCGTCGAGGCGCCCATGCAGGAGACCGTGGCGGCCGCCATCATCCGCCTGAGCAACTGGGACGGCGACACACCGCTGATTGATCCCCTGTGCGGCTCGGGTACCATCCTCGCCGAGGCGCTGATGCACCGCTGCCGCATCCCCGCAGCCTTCCTGCGCCAGAAGTTCGGTTTTGAGATGATGCCGGAATATGATAAACAACTGTGGAACGAGGTGCGGTCCGAGGCCAACAGCCGGATGGAACGGCTGCCCAAAGGACTGCTCACCGGCAGCGACGCCTCGGCCGAAGCGGTCAAGGCCGCCCTGCACAACTGCAAAATGCTGCCCCACGGCGACAAAATCATCATCAAGAACAAAAGATACCAGGATATTTCTCCAGCCAGGGAGTCAATCATCGTCACCAACCCGCCCTATGGCCTCCGCTTAAAACAAAACGAGGGCGCCGAGAGGTTCATGCGGGAGCTGGGGGACTTCCTGAAAAAGCTGAAACACTGCCCCGCGGCCTATCTCTATCTCGGCAGGCCGGAACTGTTGCCGGAACTCGGCCTCCGCCCGGCCTGGCAAAAACCGCTGCTGACCGGCGGCCTTGAGGGCGTGCTGGCGCGATTCAATATTGCCTGAACGTTTCTTGCAACTTTTTCTTTTGACTTCTTTTTTCTTTTCTTCAATACTTTAAGGGCCGTGTCCAAATAACCATTCCATTTCCAACCATTTCGTCACGGCCCTTTATGCCGGTCCACGGGTAGTTACAGCTCTTTTTCCACCGGCTTAAATCGTTATTGCCCCTACCCCAACTACTTCGCCGGAAATTTTCCATGGACAGATTAAGCCAGAGTCTGCAAACCAACGTCAAGATCATGAAGTCACGGGTCAGCAGGTATGCGGTGTACGGAGTGGTCATCGCCTTTGGCGCCATTGTCACCGCCACCCTGCTCAACTGCTATCTGCAGTTCGGCGAGATAACGCCTCTGGGCATCCTGCAGGTGCAGAAAAACAACGCCACCCTGTGGATACTCGATGCCATGCCCTTCATCTTCGCCTTCTGGGGCCAGCATGTCAGCTCCATCATGGCCTATGAGGCGAGCACCATGGTCCTCGACCAGACCAATGAACTGCGCAGCCAGACCGCGGCCCTGGAATACCAGGCCATGCATGATGCCACCCATGACCAGCTCACCGATCTGCCCAACCGGGTGCTGCTGCGGGACCGCCTGGAGCAGGCCATCCACGTTGCCCTGCGGGAAGACAGGAAACTGGCCCTGTTCATCCTGGACCTGGACCGTTTCAAGGAGGTCAATGACACCCTGGGACATTACAGCGGCGACCGGTTGCTGAAACATGTGGCCATGCGTCTCAGGGGGGTGGTGCGCGGCTCGGACACCCTGTCGAGGCTCGGCGGGGATGAGTTCGCCATTCTGCTGCCGGTGATCAAGGAAAGCAGCGATGTGCTCATTGTGCTCAAAAAAATCCAGAACGCCTTTCTCTCCCCTTTCATGCTCGAATCCCTCAAACTTGAGGTGCAGGCCAGCATCGGCATAGCCATCTTTCCCGACCACGGCAGGGATGTGGACACCATCATGCAGCGGGCGGATGTGGCCATGTACGCAGCCAAACAGAACCATCAGGGATCGACCATCTACTCAACCGGCCTCGACAAACACAACCCCCGCCGCCTGACCCTGATGGGTGAACTGCGCCAGGCCATTGACAACGACGAGCTGCTGCTGCACTATCAGCCGAAAATCAACATCAATGCCGACACCGTCACCGGGGTCGAGGCCCTGGTGCGCTGGCAGCATCCCCAGCACGGCTTCATGCCGCCGGACGAGTTCATTCCCCTGGCCGAGCGCACCGGCCTGATCAAACCGCTGTCCCTGTGGGTGCTCAAACACGCCATCGAACAGACGGTCAAGTGGCACAGTGCCGGGCTGAAACTGGGGATTGCCATCAACCTCAGCCCCTCCACCCTGCTGGATACGGAACTGCCGGACGTCATCACCGGCACCCTGGCCTCCTGCAGCCTGGCCCCCCATTATATTACCTTTGAGATCACCGAGGGCTCCATTATCAAGGACCCGGAAAGGGTACTGGAGATCCTCACCCGGCTCGCCAAGATGGGCATCCGCATCTCCATCGATGATTTCGGCACCGGCTATTCCTCCCTGGCCTATCTCAAGAGAATGCCGGCCAGCGAGGTGAAGATCGACAAATCCTTTGTGCTGGACATGCTGGTGGATGAAAACGACGCGGCAATCGTGCAGGCCACCATTGATCTGGCCCACAACCTGGGCCTGAAGGTGGTGGCCGAAGGGGTGGAAAACCTGGAGACGGCCGAGCGGCTGAAGGAACTCGGCTGCGATATTCTGCAGGGCTACTATTTCAGTAAACCCCTGGCGGCCGACAACTTCACGGCCTGGCTCAGCAGCCAATCCCCCAACTAAAACCTCAGCCGGTGAGGCTGCGGCACCCTTTGCGCCAGAAAAAACCAACGGACAACCCGCCCAGCAGCAGGGAGCCGGCCAGCCAGGCCAGCAGAGCGGCCCTGTGCGCCAGATGAATTTCCCGCCCGGCAATCCAGTGTCGCATGAAATGATACATGGGCAAGGCCCCGCCGGCGATGATGAGAAAAACCACGCTCATGGCCGTAAAAAGAAAGAGAAGCGCCCCCATGCCGCCCAGGGCCGCGGCCCGGTTTTCCGCCTTGAAATCGGCGTAGTGCGCGCCAAACCCCACGGCCATGCCGACCACGGTCCAGCAGATGACCAGGCTGGCGATCACCGAAAACCACCACATGGGCCCGGAAATGGCAAGCAATGCGTCCGAGGTGACCACCAGCAGCAGGGAGAGCAGGGTAAAAGGGGCCAGATAAAAAAGAAACTTATAGAGGAGAAAGCGGTTGATCGACAGCGGCGAGGAGTGGATCAGCCAGAAGGCCGGCGTCTCGGCCCCCACGGCCGGAAAGACAAAGCGGCCGGCTAATGATGTGATGATAAAGCCCGTCATCCCCACATTGAGAAAGGAAATCAGGTTGGTGACATACTCGGTCTGCATGGGTGAACGCTCCACCGGCAGGGCCTTAAAGCTGTAGAGGTAGACCACCACCAGGGCGGCGATCATGAAGAGCTGGGACCACTCGGCGGAATCCCGCAGAAATGTTTTCGACTCCTTTCTGAAGATCCAACCCGCCGCGCCTGGGCGGTATCTGCTCCTGCGGGTGAAGGGCCGGAAGCCGCCGAAGGACTCCTGGGACCGGGTGTAGCCGGTGAGAAAGAATTGCTGCATCAGCCATTCCCCGATAAAAAAAAGCGAAGGCGCGCCGACTGCCAGCAGGGCCAGCAGCAGCCAGTCGATCTGCCGGTCCAGCAGGTAGATTGACAGCAGATTGGCCGACCAGGCCGCCGGCACATAGGGACCGGCCGGCTGGGAGATGGCGGAGAGATACTCGACAAACTGGGCGTACTTGTCCGGATTGACCAGGTCCTCCGGCCGCAGCAGACGGAAGATGATGTAGATGAAGATGCCGAAGCAGAGCGACAGGTAAAAAATGATATCCTTGGTCTGCCGGGCCGGAAAAAAGCGGACCAATACCACGGTCAGCGCCATGCCGATTCCCGAGGCGATGAGCGCGGTGGCGGCAAGGCAGATGATCAGCAGGGGCCAGTAAAAAATGCCGGCCTGAAAAACCCTGCCGTAGGCCCCGAACACCGGCAGCGAGAAAACGACCATCATCCAGGCGGTATAAAAGGTGGTGGTCAGATAACGCATGAAATAAATTTCCGCCGGAGTCACGGGCGCGGCGACAATGATCTCGTTGTCCCGGGAGAGGAACAGGGTGGAAACCGACGTCACCATGCAGGAGAAGATGAGCATGGCGAACATGATGATCCAGGCCATCTGAAAGATCTTCAGACTGAGAATAACGCCGAGTTCGCTCTGGCGGTGGAAATAGCCCACCACCTTGAGCGAGACCAGATAGAGAACCAGACAGACCAGCAGGCCGAAGAGACCGACGGCCAGGCTTTTCACCGGCACCGTGCCGGCCGGGAAAAAGCGGTTGCGCATGGTGCGCAGAAAGGGGGTCAGAAGCCGCAGCCGCATGTTACCGGTTCTCCCCCTTCAGGGCGGCGATGATGGCGGTCAGCTCATCCGCGCCGGTGAGTTCCAAAAAAATCTCCTCCAGGCCGGAGTTCTCCAGCCGCGCCTCCCGGCGCAGACTCTCCAGGGTGCCCAGCGAACGCAGTTCGCCGTGGACGATGATGCCGATGCGGTCGCAGAGTTCCTCGGCGATTTCCAGGGAATGGGTGGAGAGGAAGATGCTGTTGCCCTGGCGGGCATGATTCTTCAGCAGCTCCTTGACGATTCTGGCGCTTTTCGGGTCCAGGCCCACCATGGGCTCGTCCACCACGATCAGCGGGCAGTCCAGCATGAAGGCGGCGGTCATGATGATCTTCTGCTTCATGCCGTGGGAATAGCACTCAATCAGATGATGCTGCCAGTCCAGCAGGTCGAACAGCTGCAGATAATGGTTGATTCTGTCGAACTGCTGCCGGGGCAGACTGTACAGGCTGGCGACAAACTGGAGAAACTCATAGCCGGTCAGCTTCTCATACAGATAGGGCCGGTCCGGGATATAGGCCGTGAGTTTCTTGCAGGCCGCGGGATCCGCCGCCATCCGGTGACCGCAGATGGTAATGTCCCCGTTGTCGGGCCTCAGCAGTCCGGCCAGCATTTTGATGGTGGTGGTTTTGCCCGCGCCGTTGGGGCCGAGAAAACCGAAAATCTCCCCCCGGCCGACGCGAAAGCTCACCTCAGCCACCGCGGTGTAACTGCCGAAGCGCTTGGTCAGCCCGGCCACCTCCAGGGCAATGGTCTCTTCAGGTCTCTGCAAATTTTCTGTCACGGGTATCACCTGGCAGGAAGAATCTTCAGGTTGCCGAGCAGGGCTCCGATCTTCACCTGCTCCTTGGTTTCGCCGATCACAAAGCGGATATGGCTGAGGTCGGCGGGCAGCTGATCCTTGGTGGTATCCAGGCTCAGCCACTCATTGCCCACGCACACCTCATTCCAGGCATGATAATAAAAGGCCCCGGCGTGGAAGGTGACGCCGGCGACAATACGGGCGGGGATGCCCGCACTGCGCGCCAGGGCGGCAAAGAGCACGGCGTGCTCGTTACAGTCACCCATGCCCCGCTCCAGGGTTGCCACCGCATCCGGAATACCGATCACCGGTCTTTTCTCCAGATTGGCATAAACCCAGCGGGCAATGGCCCTGACCCGGCCCAGGGGGCTGGCGATCTGCCCGGTGATCTTGCCGGCCAGGGCTTTGATCTTGGCATGATCCGACTGGATATACGGGGTTGCCGCCAGCTCGTCCCCCCTCCCCTGGCAGATTATGGCATCACCAGCCGGCATCTTCTCCCGGCGGATGGTCAGGATGCCATTGCGCCACTGCTGCCTGCCGCCGTCCAGATCGAATCCGGCTGCCTCGGGCAGCACCAGCCGGTAGGAAATCTCTGCACGCTCCGCCAGCCGCGACAGGTCCCCCTGGAAAGGCACGGCCACGCTCTGCAGAATGTCCTGGCCCTTGCGGGTAATGTCCCTGGCCTGAAATTCCGGCTCACTTAAGAAAACAAAACCGGCCGGGGACTCCTCCTTGATCACCCTGCCGTTGTCATCGAGCCAGCTGCTGATTCTGATGCCGGAAAAATCCTCCTCAAAATGGTGCAGCAGATAAATGCGCCCCTTGATCAGGGTTTTGACCAAGCCCCTGTACTCGATCACCGTATCTTTGCCGCTCAAGGTGAGAGGATCAAAATAGGCGACCTTGACCTTATCCCCGGTCTGCAGCCCCTGCCTGAGCAGATAGCCCCGCTGGTTGAGCGACAGATACGGCGGCGAGTTCAGGGTCACCGAGTCAGTGATTTTTTCCTTGCCGTTCACCAGGGTGAAGTCAACCCTTTTGCCGGTCACCCGGCCGCTGGCCGTCATGGTATAAAATGGTGAGGACATGGCAAAGGTAAAATCCTGCAGGAGAAAATCACCGGACAGCCGGGCCTGTGCCCGGAGCTCTACCGGATAATTTTTCTGCAGCACAAACAGATTCAGCACGGCGTCCTGGGTGAGGTGCACGTATCCGTCATCGCCCCGGCGCAAGTCGTTTTTCACATAACCGATGCGTTCGTCCTTGAAGTAAACCCCGGCAAAACTCTCCTGGCCGGCCTTGGCCAGCACGGCGTTTTCCTTCAGGTCAAGCCTTTTGACAAAGTAATCCCGCTGGAGCAGGGCGGCAAAAAGGGCGGCCCAGACCAGTATGACCACAATTTTTCCGGCCGGAATAAGTCGCTTGCGAAACATGCGGGTCAATCACCAAAATCAGTAAGCCGCTGTAATAAAATAATGTCGTCCTCCTGATGGTTAAATCGGCATAAAGAGCCGTAACGAAATGGTCAAGAAAGCAGAGGTTATTTCGTAACGGCTCCTAAGCAGGCCATGATGGCGGACAATCATGAAAAAAGTCAGGCGGGAACGGCGGAATGGATAGGCGCTCCCAACCAACTTTTTCTGTTATTATCTTTTTTTTCCATTGACAACGAACTTTCAATCAATCCATTATAAATTCATAATCAAGACAGGTTACGTCTGAAGATCGATGAAACTATAGAAACTGGGTAAACAGGGAGGAAAGAAGATGGCAGGCAAAACAACTAATGCAACTTCCAAGACCAAGTCCAGCGCGAAAAAGAAAACAATCCAGTCAACCGAGTTTTCCCTTACCGCTCCGGAAGCCAAACAGGTCTTTATTGCCGGAGATTTCAATGACTGGAACGCCTCCGAACATGCGATGCGTAAATTCAAAGACGGAAAATATAGCAAAATGCTGAAGCTGAAACCAGGCAGATACGAATACCAGTTTATCGTTGACGGTCAATGGTGGACTGACCCGGCCAACCCCAACCGCCAGCCGAATTCCTTTGGTTCGGAAAATTCCGTGATCGAGATCGGCGACAACGTGGTCTGCTGATCCGGAGATCCGCAATCCGCAGCATCCTCCCCAGAGCCCACAAAGTCAATTGACCACTCCGTGTGCTCTGGGGCTGATCCGTTACTTCTGCTTGCCTGACCCATCCGCCTCGCAGGAGATCTTGAGAATTTTACCGCCCACCTTCACGGCGTCACCGACTTTGACGGCGATCTTGGCCACCTTGCCGGCCACGGCGGCGAGAACCGGCGTCTGCATTTTCATGGCCTCCAGCACCACCAGTTTGTCGCCGACCGCAACCTCCTGTCCGGCGGCAACACTGACCTCACAGACATTGGCCCCAAAGGGCGCCCGGACGTCACCTATTTTGGCGTGCTCCTGAATTTCCTGCTTGGACAGGGTCGCCTCCCTGGCTGCTCCCCCTTCTTCCTTTACTTCGGCGTCCATGATGAAAACCCGCTGGTAATGATCCACATTGAGATAGATGCTGGTCGAACCATCCTCATGTTTATGCATGGGGCCGACCTCGAGAATGTGCCCTTTGCCGTCATGGTCGGTGAACTCCAGGGCCTCGCCCAGAGTGAAACCGCCGCGCTTGAAGAAGATGGCGGGCGGCAGCACATACACCCTGCCGAATTTTTCCTCAAACTTGAAGAAATCCACCGCGTCATTGGGATGCTGGAGATAGGTTACCAGCTGCTGCGTGGTCGGCTCATAGCCGAGGCGGTCCTGCAGAATCGAGCGTTCCTTGTCGATGTCCATATCCTCGATCTGCATAACCCCGCCCTGCTCCTCGATGACCTTCCGCCAGTCAGGCCCGAAGGCCTTCTCGTAGATCCAGTCTTCCGGGCAGTAGAACGGGAAGGGCCCGTATTTACCGAGCAGCAGATTCTTCAGATCACCGGAGCAGTTGCCGTACCTTTCCCCGCTCATGACATTGCTCACCGCGGTGGTCCAGAGGATCTGCGAGCCGGGGGTCACACTCCACCAGTCGCCCAGCTCCCGCTGTACCTTGGGCAGCTCCTCATGGAGGATCTCGGACATCTTACCCAGAAAACCGCCTTTGACCGCCTGCTCGAAGCTGCTGCCCATGGCCCCGCCCGGCAGTTTATGAATCTGCACCGTGGGCAGGAAGCCCTTGAACTGGGACTCGAAATATTCGTAATACTTGCGCTGGTCACGCAGCACCTCGGAGGTTTCGATCACCGCCGCCTCATCCACCCCGACCGCGGTATGCCCGTAATCCTTCAGGGTCTGGATGACGCTTAAAATCGGCGGCGGGCCGAAGTAGCCGGTAAAGGCATGATCAGCGGCATCAACGATGTTGGCGCCGTTCACCACCGCCGCGGTGATGCGGCCGATATCATTGCCGTCGGTGTTGTGGCCATGGTAATGAATAACCAGATCCGGATACCTGTCCCGGATGGCCCGCACCAGCTCGCCGATCCGTTTCGGGGTGCCCAGTCCGCCATGGTTTTTGATGCACAGGGAAATATCCTGGCCGGTCACCGCGAGGATCTCGCCCACCTTGCCCACGTAATATTCATCCGAGTGCTCCGGCCCGGTGGAGAAACAGATGCTGGGCTCCAGCACCTTGCCCGCCTTCTGCACCTCCTCGAAAACCGCCTGCATGTTCGGCACATGGTTCATGAAGTCAAACACGCGCCACACATCCACGTACTTGGCAAACTCGCGCACGGTGAGGCGGATGACGTTCTGGGGGTAGGGCCGGTAGCCGAAGAGGTTGACCCCCCGGCAGAGGGTCTGAAACATGGTAGTGGGCATCTTTTCCCGCAGCAGCTTCAGCTTCAGGAACGGATCAACCTGTTTGCGCAGAATATCCACATGCACGGAGGCGCCGCCG
>JALNXE010000025.1 GCA_023230525.1 Desulfobulbaceae bacterium | reverse complement strand
ACCTCAAAGGCCTCCTTCAGCGTTTTTTTCTCCAGATCAGTGAGGTCGGCGGGGTTGATGTAATTATGCGGCTGCACGCCCTCTTCCAGCAGATGCAGCTGGTGAATCAGCCGGAGCTGCATGAGAAACTCATAAGCTGCCACCGTTTCATTGTAGAGTTCCTGGGATATATGCCGATGTTCGTGCAGGAGCTGCAGACGGCCCAGGGTGTTTGTCTCGGCAATACCGTATTTCAGGGCCATGATTCTGGCAAAATCAACAAAAGGCACCAGCCCGCTTTCCTTGATGTTCAATCTGTTTTTATGATCGCCGTTTTTTTCCACGATGAAATTCTTGAAAAAGGAAAGAGGGGGCCGCGAATTCAGACAGAATTTGGCCAGATGGGCCAGGAATATTTCCTGCTTGGGCGCCATGGCGCACAGGTGTTTTCTTAAGTTTCTGGCCAGGTTTTCATCGCCGTAGCCTGATCGGAAATCAAAAAAGATGGTGGTATTTAATACCTCCTGGGGGTCCGGAGTGATCATCCACTGGTTAAATGCCTTGATCCAGCCGTTCAGGTTTTTGCGCAGGGCAGGGTTGGAGGCCATGATGTTGCCGGGGCAGCGGGGATAGCCGCAGTGCACCAGATGTTCAATGATCTCCTCCGCGAAAATTTTGAAATACTCGATGGTGTTCTGCCTTCTTTTCTCATCCTCCGGAAGTTCAAAGATCAGGGCATTGTCCTGATCCGTGCGGAAGGTCTGCTCCCGTCGTCCTTCGCTGCCCATGAGCATCCAGCAGAACTTGACCGGCGGGGCCCCCATTTTTTCAATCATCAGGGTCAACAGGCGGTCAAGGATCTGATCGTTTAAAATGGTGATCATCCTGGTGATATTGTTGGCCTTGGCACCTTCCTCGATCAGTGATCGAACTACCAGCGGCACCTTGAGGGACAGCTGGTAAAGATCTTCGGCCCTGCGCTGGGCGAGAATTTCGCGGAAAAGATAGAGCGGGGAGGTTCCCTGCAGCACCATGATGTCGTGGGTGGTTACCACGCCGGTAATCTTGCCCTGCCTGGTGATGGCCAGATGGTGGATACGGTTGCTCATCATCATCAGCAGGGCATCGAAACAGACGGCGTGGGACTCAATGGTCTGCACCGGTTTGGCCATGATCCATTTGACCATGGTCTGGTAATCAAGCCCCTGGGCCACAACCCTGGTGCGCAGATCCTTATCCGTGATAATGCCGATGATCTCGCCGCCGGCATCCTTTACCAGCAGTGAGCCGATATGCAGCTGGGCCATGCGGATAGCGGCATTCTGCACGGTATCCTCGGCATTGATGGTCTGCGGTTCGCCCTTGACCACGGCCCCGACTTGGGCGCTGAAGAGATAGAGCGAACCTTCCGTCCTGGTGGAGACGCGATGCTGCCGCAATTCTTTATATGCCGTTCTCACCAGTTTTTCGGACATACTGCGCAGAAAATAGGTGGTCACCTTGGGCGCGGAATGCAGCAGCTCCATGAATGCTTCCTTGTGAAAGAGGAAGCAGAAGGTGTCCTCCACGGTCTCCACATTGAGATTGGCCGTGGTGTTCTGGATAATGGGCAGGGCGCCGAAGTATTCGCCCTCGCCCCGGAAGTCTTTCAGGGTAACCTGTCCCTGCTCGTCTTTCAGGTAAGTCTTGACGCCTCCCTTCTGGATCAGATGGAAATGGGTGACTTCCGTGGTGTCCTGTTTGAAGATAAGGGTATTCTTTGGGTAAAAATCGATGATGCACTGGCGCGCCAGCCTTTTGAGGGCATCACTGTCAAGTTCATTAAAGGGCAGGGTCTTTTTCAGAAATTCGAGAACGATTTCCGGTGAGACATTATGAAGATCATTTTTATGTGGCATGGCGGGCGGTATCCATTGCTTGACCCTGCCCGGCTGGGCAGGGGATGGTTTCGTCGGGGTTAATAATCCTATTGCTGGCTTATGGGGAAATCGGGACTATACGCATCAGAAGTGATTTTTCTTGGTTTATAACAATCCGATTTGCTGAACGAGGGAGCTGCGTCTTCCTCGGTGGCGTATCCTTGTCTGATCTGATCAAAGGCCAGGTTGCGAACCATGAATGCATCAACAATATCCGGGGCAAAGTGCCGGCCTTTTTCCTGGGCGATTATTTTCATGGCCTCCTCATGGGGGCAGGCTGAACGGTATTTCCGCACGGTGGTCAGGGCATCATAGACATCGGCCAGGGCAACAATACGCGCGGCCAGGGGGATTTCTTCTTCCCGGAGCCCATAAGGATATCCGGTGCCATCCCACTTTTCATGGTGGAAATAGGCAATTGTCTTGGCCATGGCGAGAAAGGACTGCTCCACGGTATGGTCATCCACCGCTTTGAGGATATTGCCGCCATATGTAGTATGCTGTTTGATGGCCTCATTTTCTGCGGGGGTGAACTTGGCCAGCTTGAGAAGTATTTCGTCGGGTATGCTCACTTTGCCGATATCGTGGAGGATGGAGGAATGGTAGAGGTCTTCGATATACTGTTCGTTGATGTATTCCTTATATTCATCCCGGGTGGCCAGCTCCCTGGCAATGACCTGGCTGTATTCCCGGATTCTTTCCAGATGTTTTCCGGTGTGCATGTCCCGGTACTCGGACAGCTTGGCCAGTCCGAGGATAGTGGCGGTTCTGGTTTCCTGCACGGTGTTGAGTGACTGCAGCAGTTCGTTATCCAGTTTGAGGCGGGTGGATATATCCCTGATGAGCATCTGGAAACCCACCAGGATTCCCTCCTTTCTGATCCCCGTGGCATTGCATTCCACATTGAAGATGCTGTTGTTCGGGCCGATCAATCTGAACTGGCAGCCGGTGACGTTCTCTCCCCGCCGGAGTTTGTACAGCAGCTGGGGCTGGACCAGAGAAATATCTGCGGGATGAACCAGGTTGAGAAAATCAATGTCCTGATCAGTTTCCGAGAGATGTAAATTTTTATAGAACCTGGGATTTGCCAAAAGAACTTTGTTTTCCAGGTCAACAAGGATAACGTCGTCTATGATATTTTCGTACAGATCTCGATAGCGGCTTTCGAATTCTTTCAGTTCATTGGTTCTTTTCTTGACGTCATCCTCCAGCTTTCCGGCATAAAAACTTAATTTTTTCCCTATCGCCCGTTCTCTCATGCGCAGATTGAATTCGTTTATGCGCGCCTTGCGTTCCGCATTACTTTGCACGGCAATGATGATGATGAAGGTTATTAAAAAGAAAGAGTTGACGAGAAAGTCGTGAAAGGCGGAAATCGTCAGGGGATTGAAGATAAAAATCGGTCCCGCATAGATGCCGAACAGGACCCCGCCAAGTGTTGCGGTTTGTGGCATGGTCAGCGGGAAGATGGCCGCGAAAATGACCAGAATCAGGATGAGCCCAACGTAATAAAATGAAGAGAATCCCCCTGTCTGGACAATCATGGGTGAAATGGTAAGCGCTGAGACGAAATAGGCGGTGGTCCCGAAGATGAAGGGGTATTGTTTGTCTTTGTCCCGGGTGTTGAGCAGAAGGACAAAAAGGCAGAAGAGAGCCGCGGAGAGCCGCCAGACAAGAAATTTGCCGAAATAGTGGCGGACGGCTACATAATCAAGCACGGAAAAGAGTGGAAGCAGAATGGCCACGGTCCAGAGGGTAACGTTGGCCCGTTGGTGAAGCAGGTCCTGCAGTTCCTGATGATATATGGCGCTGTATTCTGGTTTGATATCGTTCATTTTGCAATGGAGATGAAGAATGACGCAGAACATTTTTAATAGAAATGAGCATAACTTAAAATTTTATGAAAATCTATAAAAGCGTGGGAAGATTAGTTTTTAGGGGAGGCATGCCGGGGAGAAAGCAGCAAGGGGGTGGCACCAATAAAGCTCCGAACAGGAGCTTTATTGGTGCCGGGGGAATGAATTTTTCCAGCTAACGGCTAAAAGCCAAAAGCCATGTAGCCGGTTTGTTCCGGGGCATGGGAGGTTTCTCTGTCTCGTGATTTTTCCTCTTCAATCCGCAGTTCAACACTTCCGGCTGATACCGTTTTGCAGCGGACGGTGGCCGTATCATTTTCTACCGCGCTCTGCATATCGGTCACTACGGTTGGGGCGCTGTTAAAAAGGGTGCTGAAGTTCATGATCGCAAGTATGTCGGTGATGAGAGCTGGGGCGTGGGCAATATCATAAACCATGCCATCGAGGATGCCTGCGGACGGCTCCCAGGCAATATATGCCACTGTTTCCGTTGCATGCAGCAGGGGGTTGAGCTCCTGTTCCTGTAATTTGAAGTTCATTCCGGAAGTGGAAATATCGTTCATCCTGCCAATGACTCCGGCAGCGTCATTGACGCTCGTGACAGAAGTCATGACAATGGGGGTAACGGTAAACTGCTGGGCGAAATTTATCGGCGTATAGCTGGTCATATTGGTTGGAAACATGCCAGCCTCGATTTTTGTCCCATCGGCAAGGACATAACTTCCCTGTTCCATGACAAGATAGCTGGCACGCTCAACACCGTGTCTGCCGTCAAGGTAATCCCACTCATTGAGCCGCAGGTCAAACCCGGTCGCATCGACATTTTTTATCCGCAGGATACATGGATTTTTATCAATCTGACTGACAATTTTTGCGACAACTATGGGGTTAGTAAATGCGGTGTTAAAGGAAATACGTTGCCAATTAGTAGAAACATTGATTGTCCCGTGCTCCAAGGCCGGACCCGCTCCTGCTTGGTTGTTGTCCGGCGTTGAACCGCTGTCCCCGGGATCGGATCCCTGCATGATTTCCTCTCCATCCGGATAGCCGTCATTGTCGCTGTCTGAGTCGAGAAGATTGATGATTCCATCACCATCAATATCCGTATTCCATCCAGATCCCCAGTAGCTGGCCTCTGCGCCGTCATCCAGGCCATCAGCATCTGTGTCAGACAAAGCCGGGCTGGTGCCGTAGAGGTCTCTTTCATCCCTGGTCAGCAAGGTGTCACCATCGGCATCACCGTCCAGATCGATCCGGGAAATGGCCATAAAGCCTACTGATTCAAGATCATGATCCGTCTCGGGATCAAAGGACTGTTCCTCGGAAACTTTCAGCTGAACTTCTGTGGCTGTCAGTTCAGTAAGGCGCAGGTTTGCAGTGTCCATATCGTTCACGCTTTGCATGTCAGCAATCAATACAGGGGCATTGGTAAATCCTTCCTGGAAAGAAATCCCCCGCCCTTGACTGGCAACTTCATCCGGGCTTACAGCGACTTCGTAAGCATATTCGCCTATCATCCCGGCAGAAGGTTCCCAGGCAATATAAGCTATTTGCTCAACGCCGTGTTCTGGCAGATTCGCCTCTTGCTCCTGCATCTCATAGTCAAAGCCAGACGCTGAGACATTGCTTATCCTGCCCACAACGGCATCGGTTTCCTGATTGGTGACTATTGAGGTTGCAACAACGGGAGGAATAGTGAATTCCCTTGCGAAAGAGACGGCCAGAGGGTAATCGCTGGATTGGTGATCAAAGGCGCCCGCTTCCACCATGCTGCCATTGTCCAAGGTGAAGCTGCCCCGTTCCATGGCGATATATCCCACTTTTTCCTGACCATGTTCCTGGGCAAGATAGTCATACTGCTGCAATCGTATCTCGAATCCTGCAGCCGAGACATTGCGGATTCTGATGGTGCAGGGGCTGGGATCAGCAAAGCCTGCCGGTTTGGCAACAATTACCGGATCTCTGAAGGTCTCACTGAAAACAACGGGAATCCAGTTGCCGCCGACAGCAACCTCGCCTGTTTCCATGGTAAACTCAGGTGGAGCCTGCTCAATGGTAACGGAAACTGCCGCAACATTTGAATCCCCATATCCGTCATTGATAACAAAGTGGAAGGTATCACTGCCATAAGTTCCCTGATTGGCGGTATAGGTGTATGCGCCGCTGGCAGGATCAGTGAGCACTGCCGTGCCGAGTAATCCGTTCGTGACGATTCGATAGGTCAAGCTGGCGCTGTCAATATCTCTTCCTGTCAGCAGTCCTGAACCGGTATTGTTTTCCTGAATTGTCAGGCTGGCACTGTCAGCCATTGGTAAATCATTTACCGGATTAATGGTGATGGTGACCGTGGCCGCTTCAGAAGCCCCGTTGGCATCGGTTACTCGATAGGTAAATGTATCAATACCATTGACTTCCGCCTTGGGTTGGTATGAAAAATTTCCGGTTGCCGCACTGCTAATGCTTGCAGTTCCATTCGTGCCGTTTGTAACAATCTGGTAGGTAAGCGGCAGGTTGTCCGGGCTTTGCCCTGGCAGCTGACCTGTGCCTGGAGTATCTTCATTAAGGGCGAGAGACATATCCTGGGCAATGGGTAAGGGGGCGGGTTCTACGGGGACAGAAGGGGCTGTCCAGATCACTTCCTGGGAAAAATCGCTTTCGAAGCCATCGGTATCATACGCCGTTGCCGCAAAATAATAGGTGGTGCCTTCAACGAGCCCGCTGACGGTTCCCGCCACTACGCCATTGATTGAGGCTGGATTACCCATATCAACCGTGTGGTCATATTGGGAGCTGGCGGTTCCGTAATGGATTTTGTAGCCGGCCAGATTCGTTTCCGGATTGGGTGACCAGCTGAAGCTCGCCTCTTGCCAGGCATGAACAGGGGTGGAAAATGAGAATAAAACCGATGTAGCAATAGCTAGTAAAAATAAAATTCCTTTTCGTTGCATAACAGCATCTCCAGGTTTGTGAAAACGGGCAACACCTGAAAATGCTGTCCGTTCGGCAACCCCGCTACCATATTCCAGAATTGGCAATTTAGGCCGGAGGCTTTGCGTCCCACTCTTTCGAGTTGGTTTGCTATTATCGTGGATAAAATTAGGTTACATGCTTACCGTGGCAATTCTGATGCCAAGCAGTCTTCAAGGGGGTTTAGCTGCTGATATGGATAATAATTCGTTGATTTTTCGAAGTTATAAATGATAGGCAGGAAGAGCGATAGAGGCGAGGTGTAAGCGCTGCGGAAAATTTTTTTAGAGTTATAGGGAACAATTTATGCTCTGGTTAAGGCAACCAGGGCGGAGCAGGGGCCAAAAGGGATACGGATGCATGATCGTCAGGTTGGCTGAACAAGTTGAGCCGCCGCATTTTACCCCCAGAAGCGGTATATGTCCGATAATGTGATATTCCTACCTGATGGCACGTTTTTTCTCTTCGAGTCTGATGTCAAGCTGCTTCAGTTGATCAATATGGTCTTTCATCTGATCAATATTGCCTTTCATCGTCTGATTTTCTTTGTGCAAGGCATCAATTTTCTGACGAAGGGAAGCGCATTTGTTCAGCAGTGAGGTTTTCTCGTCCTTAAGACATTCGTATTCTTCTTTGAGCTGTGCCAGTTGGCTCAGTTCAAACAGAATATTTCTGAGGTAGTCAATTTCGAGCCGTTCATTTCGCGGAGGGGATGCAAGCTCTTCATAACGTTCAAGGGCCATGAGTGCCTTGCCATAATCGGGAGCAGGGTTGTTGTTATGTGAATAGAGCAGGGCCAGGTAGTAATATGTCTCAGGTGGAACGGAATCTGTTACCCCGGCCTGCTTTTCCTTGATAATATTTTCGATTAATAAAATTTCATCAGCAATATTATTTTGCTGCAAAGACATATAATAGTTCGTGGAATCTCTGAATAGATGTTTGTCAGCACAACCGGTTGTTAAAAAAACAACAAAAAGCAGGGCAAAGACAAGCCTGGAGAAATTTACCATAAAATCTATACCTCGCGGTTAACCCGGAATTCTATTTAATGACCTTGGGGATGAAGAACGTTTCCTTGGCGGCCTGCTCAGATTTCTCACCTCGGCGGTTCACGACGTAAACGCTGCCTGACAGCGATTTTGCATGTTCTTTCAGTTCCGCGGCAATCTCCGCTACTTCGATATGATTCAGCTTTCTTACATATTCATTGGTAACAACGGCAATGGAAATGGACATCAGGGGAAAACGTACTTTAAGAC
This sequence comes from Desulfobulbaceae bacterium, assembly GCA_023230525.1. Classification (GTDB taxonomy): domain Bacteria; phylum Desulfobacterota; class Desulfobulbia; order Desulfobulbales; family SURF-16; genus SURF-16. The sequence goes on along the minus strand of JALNXE010000025.1, from coordinate 42,412 downwards.
CCTGACGGGTCAGCCCTTCTATATAGCCCCGAATCTTGTCCTCAGGCTTGTAAAATGACAACACTTTCAGGTCAAATTCCCTGATGATTGTCTCGCAGATTTTCTTGTAATTTGCGGGTTTGACAATTACGGCAAAATCATCCCCGCCAATATGGCCGACAAAATCATCATCTGTTCCATATTTTGCCACCGCATCCTTGATCAAATCCGCGGTTGCCCGGATCACCTCATTGCCTTTCGCATAGCCATAACGGTCATTAAATGACTTGAAGTTGTCTAGGTCCAACATACAAAATGCCAGGTATAATCCTGATTCCAAACGTTTTTTTAGAATGTTTTCGATGGCCACGCCGCCGGGGAGCCTTGTCAGGGGATTTGAGTCGATATGCAATTCCTCCAGCCTCCCCAATCTACCGGTCATGTAATTGAAGGCCTTGGCAAGCTCACCAAATTCATCTTGCGACTCGATTTTTGCCAGATGGTTGAATTTTCCTTGCGAGATAATTTCGGTTGCCAGTTTCAACTGTTTGATGGATTTAGAAACACTGCGGGAAATGACGGCTATGGCGCCAAAGCCCAACAGGATTGCCAGACCGGACAACATCAAAGTGGTGCGGAAGATGTTGATGCTGACGTTGCCGAATTTCAGCATTTTCTGTTGCTGGTTTTTTGTTGCGGTTGTTTCGATGGTCTGAATCAAGGATATGATTTCATCAAGCTTGCCTTTCATGAGGTGATCACTATCTGCAGCACGGATATGAGAGCGTTTGCTTGCAGCACTAAATTCCTGTTTGTATATTTCCTCGAATTCATCATGCAGAGAGTTGAGTTGAGCAATGGGGATACTTCTCTGTTCCGGCAGTTCATGGACCCGCCCAATGAGGGCTTTGAAATCTTTGCCCCGCTGCCAGAACATTTCTTGCATTTCCGGGCTTTGTAAAATCAGAAATCGCCGACCGTAAGCCTCCTGTGCCAGCAGATTATCAACCATTTTGTCCGAGAGCTGCACCAGCACGGCATCGTTGTTCAGTATATTCTTGTTTATTTTGTCAAGTTCCTGGAGGCCCTGCAGCGATATCGCGGCAATGAAAATCGTCACGAGGATAACCGGCATATAGCCGAGAATCATTTTTTCTTCCAAAGTTAACCGTAAAAGCCTTTTCATTCATCTGACCTCACAAAAGCAATTGGGGAAATATTTTATTGATCCCCTTAAAACAATTTAGTTACGCTTTCTAGGCGTGGCGGATAGCGAGACTAATGGCAAGAAGTAAAACCCGCGGGGAGACATAAGGATCGTTTTATTTATGTTTTTTAGCAAGAATCGCGCCTGGAGCGATGCCCAGGCGGCAATCATTTTTTCAGGCACGGGGAAGGTGGCGCATTTGCCTTGCAATAGACATGCGGTAATTTCCCGTCTCTTGTGAAATTATTGCTCCGGGGTATGAATGAGGCATTCGGAAATATCCAGTTCGTTTGTTGATTTCAACAATACACTTCATCGGTCCCACTAAAAAAGTATCATCACAAATGATACTCCTAAAAGCTGCCAAATAAAATTTAAATTCTTCATTTTCCTGCTGTTATTGCCCACAGTTTAGAAGCCGTGTCAGCTTCAGGGACTAACTGCTGTTTGGGTCTGGAAATTGCATTATTTCAAATTCATGGATATCTGCTCTTCTTCAAGAAGAACTGTATGGCGGATCATCAGAAAGTTATTGGTTGTTTCTTGAAATTGTTCCATGCTAGATTGATAAGGTGGAGGATGCCATTTGTTTTATCTGATAGGAAACCTCATGAGTCTTCTTGGCAGAAAAGCCGGTAGAGGGATATGTTTTCTTGCCCTGTCATTTTCTTTTGCCGCTTGCGCGGCGTATCAGCCGCCTTTTACCCATCAGCTCGATCCGCGGATGACCTTGGCTGAGGTGCTGAGTGTCGCGCAGGAGAAAGGGTACGGGAACTACTGTGAGATTGCTGATTACAAGGGGTATCGCTTGCTGTGCTTTAAGAGTGATGAAGGCGGCGGGGAGGTGTTTCTCGTGGTGAATAAAAGGGGAAGACCCATGCTGCGTACCCTGGAATACGGCAGGATCGACGAAACAAGCCTTGTTAATTTTGTCGATGACCTGTTAATGCATGGCAGAGGGTGAGTTTTGCTTGTTCAGAATCTTCACTGCTCGACAAAAAGCCCTTCACTGGGCTCTTGAATTTTAAACTGGCAGATTTTACGGCGCAGGGTATCTTTTGAAATCTGCAGTTCGCGGCAGGTTGCCATTTTTTTCCATTTATTCCGTTGCAGGGCTTGGTGGATAATAAATCGTTCAGCTTCCTCCATTGACATGGGTCTTTCCAAGCTGGTTTTCTGTGGTTCCCCTTCTGTTTTCGGCCTGAAAGGTTCCGGTAGATGTTCAGGCTGAATCATCCCACCCTGGCAGAGAATAAAGGCGTATTCAATGATATTCTGCAGTTCCCTGACATTGCCCGGGAAATTGTGGCGCATCAGCACCGCCATGGCGGCATCCGATATCCCGGCGATATCCTTGCCTCTTTCCTTGTTGAATTTTTCCACAATATGCTCCACCAGTACCGGTATGTCTTCTCGGCGTTCACGCAGGGGAGGAATAAGCAGTTTGACCACATTAAGCCGGTAATACAGATCGTCCCGGAACGTCCCTTCCTGCATAAGAGCAAGCAGGTCGCGGTGGGTGGCGGCAATAATGCGGACGTCGGCATCAACCGGGGAGGATGATCCCAGCGGTTCGTACTGTCTCGACTGAATAACTCGCAGCAGTTTGACCTGTACGGCAAGATTGATGTCACCGATTTCATCCAGGAACAGTGTGCCCTTTTCTGCGGAGGCAAACCTGCCCGGTCTGTCCTTTTTGGCGTCGGTGAAGGCGCCGGCTTTATAACCGAACAATTCAGACTCAAGCAGGGTATCGGGCAGTGCGCCGCAGTTGACCGCGATAAAAGGATGGTTGCGGCGTTCGCTTTTCTGATGAATGGCTTTGGCCATCAATTCCTTACCTGTACCGCTCTCACCGAGGATCAGGACATTGCTCTCACTGCGGGCGATTTCCGGCAGAATGTCAAAGATGCGGCGGACCGACGGACTCTTGCTGATGATGTCGCCCACCTGGAAACGGGACAATCTCTGGCGCAGGGAGGTGATAATGCTGAGGTCGCGAATGCTTTCCACGCCTCCGACAATATTGCCTTCGCTGTCCACCAGCGGCGCGGCGCAGATGCTGACCGGCACTCTTCGGCCTTCAGGCCCCCTGATGGTGATCGACCGGTTTGATTCGGGTTTTCCTGTGCACATGCTGTGGGCAATGGCACATGTCTCTCCGCAGATGCTGGCCTGGAAGATATCACTGCAGGGTTTGCCGATGGCCTCCGAGGCCGGCACGCCGGTAATCTCCTCGGCGGCCCGGTTGAAAGAGGTGATCTGCCACTGGCGGTTAACGGTAAAGACACCGTCGGCGATGCTGTCCAGAATAAGCGCACGACCCTGGGCGGTGGAGACATTGCGAAAAACCTGTACGCCGCCCACCACATTGCCGTCCGTGTCTTTAAGGGGTGTGGTGTTGATGTTGACCGGAATGCGTTTCCCTTGTGCCGTGGTGATGAAAAGAGAGCGGTTGACGATAGGTTCGCCGGTTTTGATGCTTTCCGCCAGGACACAGTGGTCGCAGGCGTTGGACCGGAAGATTTCCCGGCAGCTCATGCCTATGACCTCATGGCGGGCCCAGCCGGTAAGATTTTCCGCTGCTTTATTAAAGGAGGTAATCCGCCATTTGCGATCAACGCTGAAAACGCCGTCATTGATACTGTTGAGGACAAATTCGGAAACAGTATGTTCGTCATACTGGTTTCTGTTCGGGACGGAGAGCGTAGCCTTATCAAGGGCAACAAGCCATTTCACCTCTTCCAGAAAGGAAATGCCATACCGGTTCAGATGAGGGCCGGCCAGCATCCATTTCACTTCCCCGGAAGCGGAATTTTCTTTCATCCCGGAAAAATTTTCCGGGTGGAGATGAAGCCGCATCCCGGGATAGAGGGCGGCGTTGGTGGAAATTTGTGAACCTAAATGATTGAGGTCGATGCTGGTGGCAGGGTAATCCCTGATATTTTCACCAAAGGAGAGGGTGAATGGCAAACGAAAGGGGAAGCGGTAGGTTTTGCGTCGATTAGCGGGAAAGCCTCCGATCATAATGCGCCCTCAGGAATCAAAATGTGCCATTTTGACTAAAATATTATATATATGACTTTGCAACATACTGGCTGAAAAGTAAAGCGAATTCGCTCAAGAAATGTTCAAGTTGGCTTATTATGCGTCTATTTTGCTGGTGGGAGTTGCTTGGTGAGAAATGAAGGGGGTCCAGGCGGGGCGCGTCTTTGCCGAAAAAAAGGATGATAAGCTGGCGCAATCTGCGCCTGAAGATTTTCCCCGATTGGACCAATCAGGAAACAAGAATATTTACTCTGGCCTGCTGGAATTCACTTTCTCTGGCAAGAAAGGCATCCGCTACGTCGGGATCGAAATGGATTCCGGAATCCTTCAGTATGATGGTTTTCGCCTGCTCATGGGTGATGGCGGATTTGTAGCATCTTCGCGAGGTCAGGGCATCATAGGCGTCGGCCAGGGCGATGATACGGGCGGAGAGAGGGATATCTTTGCCGGACAGGCCGCTGGGATATCCGGTTCCATCCCATTTTTCATGGTGGTAATAGGCAATCTGCTTGCCTATGGTCAGAAAGGATTGGCCTTTCGTCTGTTTTTCGCTCTCGCATAAGGCGTCGCCGCCATAGACGGAATGACACTTCATCACCTCATATTCCTCCGCACTCAGTTTGTCCGGTTTGAGCAGAATATGGTCAGGGATACCGACCTTGCCGATGTCGTGCAGAATAGAGGAGAGATAAATATCATCAATGTATTCCGGAGTGATGTAATGTTGGTAGGCGGGGTGTTTGGCCAGTTCAATGGCCAGAATTTTGGAATACTCCCTGATTCTTTCCAGATGATTGCCGGTGTCCTGGTCGCGGAACTCGGCAAGTTTTGCCAGGGCAAGGATCGCCGTAGTGCGTGACTTGTCGATGAGACGATAGGATTCCAGCAGTTTCTTTTCCATTTTTTTTCTTTCAGTGATGTCCCTGATGACAAGCTGGAATCCGAGTTCTTTGCCTTCCTTTAGAATTTTCCTGGCATTACATTCCACGTCCAGCAGCTTGTCTCCCTGCCCCAGAATGATAAACTGAAAATCTTTTACCGCCTCCCCCCGGAAAAGTCTTGGCAGCATGCCGTCAGTCACCACTGGCAGACTGTCGTCATCAATTATGTTGAGCAGTGATTTCCCGACAATGCTTTGCGGCTTCATGCCTATGGTGCTGTAAAAATGGTGGTTTGCCAGCAGGATTTTCGCCTCGCTGTCGATCAGGACAATGAGGTCAAGAATGTTTTCATAGAGTTCCTTGTAGCGCAGTTCGGATTCCTCTATTTTTTTTACCCGCTTCACAACCTCATCCTCCAGGTTGTGGGTATAAAAGAACAGATCCTGGTTCAGAGATCTGAGGTTCATGCTGAGATTGAATTTTCGTATTCTCGCCCGGGTTTCCTCATTGCACTGCACCAGGCTGACAATGATAAAAAAGAAAAAAAAGAAGCTGTAACAGAAAAACATTTTGAGATTTTCGGAAGAGGGCTGGCTGAAGACAACAACGGGAAGGGCATAGGTTAAATAGAGAAAAAAACCGGCAAAGGCGGCCTGTTTCATGGTCAGAGGCAGCAAGGCGAAACCGCCCACAGAAATGAGCAGAAGCCCGACATAGTAAGAGGAGGCGTAGCCGCCGGTTTTCAGAACCATCAGGGTGATTGTCAGCCCGCCGAGCAGATATGCGGTCAAGATGAGAGACAGGGTGAGCCGATGGCTGTTTATCCGGCGCAGTATCTGTAGAAAAAGGACCAGGATGAAGGCGAAGCTTAACCGGTAGCCGAGAAAAATGAGGAAATGCTCCCTGGCGGCGAAGGAATCCAGCAGGGAGAAAACCGGGAAAAAGACAATCCCCAGCCAGAGGAAGATAAAGGCTCTCTGCTGAAAAAGATTTCTGGTTTCCTGTTCGTAGGCACCCTTATAGTCAAGAGCAATTTCTTCCATTATCCTTCTTTGGTGGCAAGGACAAAGAGGTTGACCCCTTCCTCTTCCGCGATGATCTCGACGCCGGTGCCGAATGGGGTGTCGGCAAAGATATCCCTCAGGTCTTCCCCGGTGCGGTACAGGAGTTCCCAGTGGAGTATTTCATCCATGAAGATTTGATCAGGGTAGGGGGCGAAATTGCCCAGCATAAGTTTTCCGCCGGGTTCAAGATGCTCGTGGCAGCGCTTGATCATGGCCTGGAAGAGACGCCGGTCAAGATAGTCGCACAGTCCGGCGGAATAAATGATGTGCTGTTTACCGATCTCGTGGCTTACTCTGCCCAGCGACCATTTCACCAGATTTTCATTCATCAGGCGGATGGAGGCCATGTGGGGAAAGACATCGACTTGCTGGTCGGTGAATTGCAAGGCCTCGGAGTCGATATCCACACACAGGGCTTCGATGACCTGGCTGTATTTGCAGGCACCCAGGAAGTCAAACAGCTCACGATTAGGTCCACAAGCCAGGTTCATAATCCTGATGTGGGACCCGTTGCGCAGAAATGACTTGCTCAGGGAAGCGAGCCGGGCAGACAACAGTTTTCTCCTCCCCCTTATTGCCTTGGCGCCGGGCCGCTGCAGGCACCAGGCGTCGACAATTTTGCCCAGCTTGCCGTCGCCTTCCGGCGTGTCCCGGTAAATGTGTTCCATCATCAGGAAATCGCCGGCATAGCCTTTGGGTTTGTAATAGGCTCTTTCGACAAAACGGCTGCGCATGATGTAAGGGAAAACCTCTTTGAAGATGAAGCCCCACATGAGATCCTGATCCTCCTGGGTCTCCATCAGCATTTTATATTTGGCCAGATTTTCGTTAATGGTGTCGAGAACTACGAAGCAGTGCCTGCTGATTTCATCGTCAGGATCATCAGAGGATGTATCTTTCTGCAATTGGTAGGATATGTCGAACAGTTCCGCTTTCAAGCTCTCCACTTCACTGCTCACCTTATACCAGGCTTGACTTTTGAGCAGCCTGCCGGGTATGGGCTTTGATTCGGTAAAACCGCGTCTTCGCGTGGCAAGAGAAGCGGCATAACCGATGAGAGGTTCATTTTCTTCAAGAACCCTTCTGAATTTTTTGCAGATGCGCTGCGTTAAAGAGGTGACAAGGCGGCCGTACAGTTCGGGTTTTTCATGGTATAGTTTTTCGATGACAGCGAGATTAAATCTGCAGATCTCGGCATCTTCCGTGGCACGGATATCCCGCACCCGGGAACCGCCGTCGAAAAAACCGATTTCCCCGAAAAAATCGCCCGGACCAAGTAAGGCGACGGTAATTTTCGTCTCATCCGCGGTATAGGAAACCTCGATAATGCCCTGTTGCACGTAGTAAAAGGCGCGGCAGTCCTGTAGCTCGATTTCCTGCCCGGCTGAACAGCTGATTTTATCCGCATAGGCTAGAATGGAGTCGTTGAGTTGTCCATTGAAGGTGAAGATGACGTCGTCACCCATGGGGAAACTCAGCGGATCGCAGAAAAGGGGTGGCTGTTGTACCGCTTTGTTCATCGGTTACTCCTTGGCTGGTGGAGAAAGGCGGAGGCGGGGACGCTACATCCTTTCCCCCCCCTCTTCCGCCTGTCCGTATTTATTAATAATTTTCTGTAGATATTCAAGGTGGTTTTCCGTTAATGGCCCGAACTTGATGCAGCGTCTCCGCATGGTAATCTGGCTGAAAGGCTGTTCGGTGGGAAGAACAAAATCATTTATCGTCGTGTAGGGGACATCCTCCAGGCAGATACCGTCATCAGCCAGCAGGTCAAGGCCGTTGGCATCCCGTGACGCACCGTTTGTTGAAAAATAGCAGAATGCCAGCCCGGAGAGGCTGATATCGATGATCTGCCCTATTTTGTTGGCAGGGGGACGGAGAAAGGCATAGGTGCCGTCCCGGACAAGATATCTTTTGTGCCTCCTGCGCTCAATTGTCGGTTGTTCACTGGCCATTTTTACCCCTCATTCATGGTGTTTTCGGTTCAACAGCTAGCAGGAAATGATTTTTGTTAATAGGTTATTATGACATCAACAATCGGGTGAATCAATCAGGAATCCCGTTATTTTGCAAAACCTATAAAAAATAAAACAATATTCATTCAAACCTTGACAAGCATTATTATATCATTGTGTAATTTTTATATTTCTTACCAGAGATGTGGCTCCAAAAAAAATCGCCCGGTATCGATCATCGCCAGTTAACAGGAGAACCGTTCATGCCCTGTTCTTATAGTTGTCATGAGTTGCACGAGTTGCAATTTTTTTCCGGATTGACCGATCAGGAGTGCGGTCTGCTGCTGCCGTTTCTCCAGCCGGAGATGTTTCAGCAAGGTGAGCTTGTCGTTCAGGAAGGCTGTCTCCCCGGCAGGATGTTTCTGGTGGTTAAGGGAAAGGTGCGCAAGGAAAAGGTTCTCGGCATCACGGTGGGAGCAAGCGGGCTGGAGGCCTGGCAGGAAAAGGAGCTGTTTGAGGTCAAAGGGCCGGGGCAGCACTTCTGTGAAGATGCCTTGATTGCCGAAGAACCAGCCAATGTTGACTGGCTGGCGATGGAGAGTGCAGAGCTGCTTTCTCTTTCCGCCGCTCATTTCCGGCAGATCCAGCAGGAGTCGGAGCAGACCGGAAGAAAGTTGCTGCAGGCTCTCAGCCGGTCTTTGTATCGCAGTTTCCGCAGGCATGAAGGCCAGTTCGCCGCAGAGGTGGAAAATAAAAAACTGCTCAGTCAGATGCGGCTTGAGCGCAAAAAGATCAAGGCCATGCACCGGATTGCCAGAAGTACTTCGGTCAGCAGCGTCAACCAGACCCTTGATACGATTCTTGAGGCCTGCATGGACTGCCTTGAGGTGCAAAAAGGCTCGATTATGATTTTCAACAGGGGGGTGCTGCGGGTTGAGGCCGCTTTCGGCGGAAACAAAGACAAAATTCTCGGCCAGATGCAGGTGATCAATGAGACCAGTGTTTCTGGCCGTTGTTTCATCAGCAAAAAACCGGTCTTTATCCAGAATATCGAACAGGAAAAAGGCATCCAGCGCTCGCCTGATCCCAGCCAGTACTGGAACAATTCCCTGATCAGCATGCCGCTCATCAGCCCTGCGGGGGAGAGCATCGGCGTCTTAAATGTCAGCAAGACATCCACGGCTGTCTTCACGGAGAACGATATGAAAATCCTGGAGGATCTCACGGTGGAGGCATCGGCGGCCCTGGCCCATGAAATCTGTCTGGCGCGTCTTTACCGCAATTTCCAGGAGACCCTGCTGGAGGTCAAGCAGGCCCAGAAGCAGTTGACCCAGGCAGAAGAAAAGATCTGCCGGATTATTCAGACCTCGTGGCCGTCCATGGAAGCCGAAGGAGCGCCAGGCAATGACTAATTTGAATCTCTACGGCGAGCTTGCCCGCAGAAATATTGAGATGACGGACCGGGAAAGACTTGCAGTTGATGCTGCGTCCGGGGGGGCCATGACCGCCAGGCAGCGGATGGAGCTGCTGTTTGATGAGGGGACTTTTCAGGAGATTGACCGCTTTGTCACCCACCGCTGCACGGATTTCGGCATGGGGAAAAAACAGGTGCCGGGCGATGCGGTGATCTCCGGCAGCGGCATGATCAACGGACGGCTGGTCCATGCCTATGCCCAGGACTTCAAGGTCATGGGGGGCTCCTTTTCCGAGGAGAACACGAAAAAGATCTGTAAGGTGCTGGATAAGGCCATGCAGCTCGGCACGCCATTTATCGGCCTGAACGACTCAGGCGGCTCCAGAATCCAGGAAGGGGTCTATGGCCTGGCCGGCGTGGCCGAGCTGTTTCTGAAGAATACCCTGGCCTCGGGCCTCATTCCCCAGATTTCCGCCATCATGGGGCACTGCGCCGGCGGAGCGAGCTATTCACCGGCCCTGACCGATTTCATCGTCATGGTGGAGGGGCAGAGCCACATGTTTGTCACCGGCCCGGAGGTGATCAGGGCGGTGACCCACGAGGAGGTCAGCATGGAGGAACTCGGCGGCGCCAGCACTCATCATCAGCTGAGCGGGGTGAGCCATCTGCTTGCCGCGGATGACAAGGAGTGCATCGTCCTCATCCGCGAGTTGCTTGACTATATCCCCTCAAATAATCTGGAAGAAAGCCCGTCGAGAAAATGCTTTGACGATCCCCGCCGGCGTGAGCCGCTGCTCAATAATTTCATTCCGGCAGATTCACGGACCTCTTATGATGTGAAAGCCCTGGTGCGGGCCGTGGTGGACGACGGTTCGTTTTTTGAAGTGCAGAGCGGTTATGCCGCTAACCTGGTTATCGGCTTTGCCCGGCTCAACGGCAAATCGGTGGGCATTGTCGCCAACCAGCCCGCGCATCTGGCCGGGGCCCTTGATACCAATGCCTCCCGCAAGGGGGCGCGTTTTGTCCGGTTCTGCGACGCCTTTAACATCCCCCTGGTCACCCTGGTCGATGTGCCGGGGTTTTTGCCCGGCAAAGAGCAGGAACTTGACGGCATCATCCGGGACGGGGCCAAGCTGCTCTATGCCTATTGCGAGGCCACGGTGCCCAAGATCAGCCTCATTACGCGCAAGGCCTATGGCGGCGCCTACTGCGTCATGTCAAGCAAGCATATCCGCGGTGATTATAATTTTGCCTATCCGGGGGCGGAGATCGCGGTGATGGGGCCGGAAGCGGCGGTGAACATCATCTATCGGCGGGAGCTGGCCAAGCAGCAGGATGACACCTTGCGCCTGCAAAAGCTGGAAGAGTACCGGCAGCGTTTCGCCAACCCCTATGTCGCGGCATCCCGGGGCTATATTGACGAGATCATCATGCCGGAGGACACCCGCTGGAAGCTGATCATGGCCCTTTCGCGGTTGAAGACGAAAATGATAAAAAATCCCCCGAAAAAACATGGCAACATGCCGTTATAAAAAAAGTTCTTTTTTTTAAGCCCGGGGTTTTACCAGAGCCATCTCCCTGGGCTGACAACTCAACAGGCAAAACTCAAAAGACCCACCCATGTTTACCAAAATACTCATAGCAAACCGTGGCGAAATCGCCGTCAGGATCATGCGGACCTGCCGGGAAATGGGCATAGCCACGGTTGCCGTCTTTTCCGAAGCGGACAGGGCGTCCCTGCATGTCCGTTATGCGGATGAGGCTTACTGCATCGGCCCCGCCCCGGCCATTGAGAGCTATCTTGACGGCGAGGCCATCCTGGAGGCAGGCCGCCGGTCCGGAGCCCAGGCCATCCATCCGGGCTACGGGTTTTTATCCGAGAACAGCAACTTTGCCGCCAGATGCCGGCAGGCTGGACTGGTTTTCATCGGTCCGCCGCCCGGGGTGATTGAGCAGATGGGCAATAAGACCCTGGCACGGCAAACCATGCTGGCCAATGGCGTGCCGGTTATTCCCGGCACCACCGAGGCCCTGGAGGATCTGGAGGCGGTTCACGCTGTCTGCGGCCAGATCGGCTTCCCGGTGATGCTGAAGGCCGCAGCAGGCGGCGGCGGCAAGGGGATGCGCATTGTCACCGAAGAAAATGACCTGCGGGACGCCTTTTTCGCCGTGCGGCGCGAATCCTATGCCTCTTTTGCCGATTCCCGTATCCTGGTGGAACGTTATTTCCCGGCGGCCCGGCATATCGAGGTGCAGATTCTGGCCGACAGCCACGGTAATGTCATTCATCTTTTCGAGCGGGAGTGTTCCATCCAGCGGCGCTATCAGAAGGTGATCGAGGAGTGCCCCTCGGTTTTCGTTGATGATGATCTGCGCGGAAAACTCACCGCCGCAGCGGTGCAGGCGGCCGCTGTTGTGGGCTACAGCGGAGCGGGCACGGTGGAGTTTCTGGTGGATGAGGCCCAAAATTTTTATTTTCTGGAGATGAACACCCGCATTCAGGTGGAACACCCGGTGACTGAGCTGGTGACCGGCATCGATCTGGTCAGGGAGCAGCTGCTGGCCGCGGCCGGAGAGAAGCTGAGCGTTGTCCAGTCGGAGGTGCGCTGCAATGGTTGGGCCCTGGAATGCCGTCTCTATGCCGAGGACCCCGGCAATGACTCTATGCCGGCGCCGGGCCAGATCCGCAAGGTGGTTTTCCCCGAGGGCCCCGGGGTAAGGGTTGACAGCGGGGTGTATGAGGGGTGGGAGGTGTCCCTTCATTATGACCCCCTGCTCGCCAAGATTTCGGTGTGGGCAAGAACCCGGGAGGAGGCCAGGCGCAGGATGCTGCGAGCCCTGGATGAATGCCTGGTTTACGGGGTGAAGACCAATCTCGACCTGCACCGGTCGATTTTATCCGACGAGCGCTTTATCAGCGGCAGGATTGATACCCGCTTTCTTGACCGCCACCTTGCTCCCCCTCCGGCACCGGACAACATGGCCGATCTGGCGGTCATCGCCGCGGTCTGCAGCACCCTGTCATCCTCTTCCGCCAGAGAGGATCACATTGCCACGGAAGAAACCGGCCTCTGGCGGATGGCCAGCAAGTATCAGTTCTGGGCAACGCGATTTTAGGAGCGGTAACTAATCATTATTGCCAAATACTTCGTTACGGTCCCTTATGCCGCAAACAGTATCTTCATGTAACAGTTATTTCTCGGCAACGGCTTAAAGGAGATTTTCGACTTGATATTTCATTTTGTCTTTTTTTCGTATTTGTCTGATTTCACGCCTTTTTTCAGATTTGATTGTTTGTGCGCGAACCTCCCGCCGGGCAGGCGGCCATGAAGCGCGAAGTGCAGGTGGATAAGAAAACCTATCAGGTCGAATATGAGAAGGCAGCCGGGGTGGTCAGGGTGGCGGTGAACGGCCGCTGCTACCAGGTCGACGCCGCTGCCCTGAGCGGCGGTTTTCACTCCATTCTGGCTAACAATCGATCCTGCGACGCCTTTGTCAGCAGGGAGAAAGAGAGTTTCGCCGTGGTGGTTGCCGGCAGGATCATGGAGGTGGATTTTTATGATCCCCGCAGCAGGCAGCCGAGTGATGAGAGCAAACGCTCGGCCGGGGTTTCCCGCCAGATCATCCGCGCCCCCATGGCCGGCCGCATCGTCCGTTTTCAGGTAGGGGCGGGAGACCTGGTGCAGGATGGCCAGGGGCTCATTGTCCTGGAGGCAATGAAGATGGAAAATGAGTTGAAGTCCCAGGGCATCGGCCAGGTCAGGGCGATCCTGGTGGCGGAAAACGAGGTTGTCGTCCCTAGCCAGCAGCTGATGATTATCGAATAAACCCTCTCTTCCCGGGAAGATACTCTCCCGCCATACCTTACTCTCTCCTTCCCTTAACCCTTTGCCGATCAATGAGCAGCCGGCCGTAGGCCAGGAGATTGATGGCCAGGACCGCGATGCCGAAAAGGATCTGCATCTCCCGGGTCAGGCCGGCGGGGTAAACGATGGGCTCCACATAGTGCTGCACAAAACCGCCGCTATAGGCGGATTGACCGCCCGCCCGGCGCAGGTGCTGTTCAAGGGGGGTGAGCGGGCAGATCCAGCCCTGGAATTCAATGAGGGCGCCCCACATGGCGGCGGGGAGATGCAGGAACATCAGCCGTGGCCATTTCAGGACCAGCCAACCGCCGGCCACCACAAAGATGATGAAGAGGAAATGAACAAACACCAGCAGATCGGCAGCCAATGGGAAGAACATGGGGATATCGAATCCTGCGGTTACAGCCAGACCCCCGGAATAGCGGTCCGGCAGAATTTGCAGAGGTTCCCCTCCAGGTTGTTGACCGGCAACTGGTAGCCCCGCCGTTCGATGAGCAGTTGCCCGCAGTGGTGGCAGTAGGTGTTGCTGCCGGGATGATCCGGCAGATTGCCCAGGTAAACATAGCGTATGCCCGCGGCCATGGCCAGTTTCCTGAAGTTATCCAGGGTGGAGACCGGAGTGGGGGGCAGCCGGGTCAGCTTGTAGTTCGGGAAAAAGCGCAGAAAGTGCAGGGGGTGATCCGGCCCGAGATTGGCCACGATCCAGCCGCACATCTCTTTGATCATCTCCGGATTATCCACATAGCCCGGCACCACCAGGGTGGTCATTTCAAAATGGACCCCCTGGTCATGCATGGTCTTGAAGGTGTTGAGCACCGGCTGCAGCCTGCCGCCGTTTAATTTGCGGTAGATGGCGTCATCAAATGACTTGAGGTTGACGTTGGCGGCATTGATCACCTTGCATAGTTCCAGCAGAGGCTCTTGATTGATGTAACCGTTGGAAATCCACAGGTTGTTGAGGCCGGCATCTTTGGCCAGACGGGCGGTGTCGATCATGTATTCAAAGTAGGTGGTGGCCTCGGAGTAGGTGTAGGCGATGGAGGCGGCCCCGGCTTCCCTGGCCTGGCGCACCACCTCGGCCGGAAACATGTCCTCATGGCGCACCTCATGGGGCTTGACCTGGGAGATCTCCCAGTTCTGGCAGTTGAGGCAGCGGAAATTGCAGCCGGCGGCGGCAATGGAAAAGGCGGTGGTCCTGGGCTTGAAATGAAAGAGCGGCTTTTTTTCCACCGGATCAAGGTGCACCGCGCACGGATTGCCGTAGGCCAGGCTGTAAAGGGTGCCGTCCAAATTCACCTTGGAGCGGCAGACGCTGCGGTCGCCCGGCGCCAGCAGGCAGCGGTTGGGGCAGATGTTGCACATCACCTGGCGGTCCGCCAGCTTCTGGTAGGAAAATCCCTCCTTGTGCCATTTCCATAGAGTCTTGGGCGCGTCCTTTTTGAAAATGGTGCCCCGGATATCTTCCTCCCCGGACAGTTCATGCCGGTCACCCTGAAAGGGCCACAGTCCGGCATGGGCTGCGCCGGGCCGGGCCAGCAGGGCTGCGCTCAGACAGAGAAAGGTGCGGCGGTCAATGGGTTTCATGCCATGATTGTATCACAAGAGAGTGAGAAGTGGAAAGTAAGGAGTAAGGAGTAAGGAGTAAGAAGAAGGGCGAGTGGTGATGATCGTTGCGCAACTTTTAATTATTGCCTGCCCCGCCTGTTTTCTGGTTCTTCTTTTCACTCCTTACTCCTTACTCCTCACTTCTCCCAGGCAGGCACAAGGCCAGCCCCTACGCCCATCCCAGGGCGGTTCGCGAACCCGCCCCTACTCGCTCCTCACTCCTAACTCTTCACTTATTCCTAACCGCACCAGCAGGCATGCCGGCGGCCTTGACCAGAATCAGGCCGGCCGTGGCCCAGAGGATGCCGAAAAAGGGGATGAGCAGCAGGCTGGTGAGCAGGGTGCCGCAGGCCGCGCCGATGAGATCGGCGGAAAAGGCCCTGGCCACGGCCGGGTTGTCGCCGCCGCCTAAGGCAAGGGCCAGGGGAAACTGGCAGCCGCACAGCAGGGAGATGGCAAACCCGAACAGCAGGAAAAAGCCGGGCTGCAATTGGTCGTGGGCCGTAACCAGGGCCAGCAGGAACATGACCAGGAGCACTATGATGAAAGCGTCGCACAGCGCCAGACTTTTTTTGAAATTTCTGCGCTGGCGCAGCCGTTCCCCGAGCCAGGCGCCGGGCAGCAGGCCCGCGAGAAAGACGGTCACCAGCAGGCCGATCTGTTCGTAGACGTAGCCGAAAAGAATCTGGTAAACGAAAATGACCAGGGTTTCGCTGCCCATGATGACAAAGCCGGTGGAGAAAAGCACCAGTTCCTCCCGCCGGCAGCGGCAGAGATACAGGATCAGCAGCATGCCCCCTGCCACGGTAAATGGCAGGGGGGACGTGGCGAAACGGGCGAACCATTGCTGGAACATGACGCGCAGCAGAAAAGGCGCGGTATCGAGATTTACCGGGGTGTCGGCCAGGAGATTATCCCGCAGGTATTTGAGCCGTTCCGGGGTGATGTTGCCGGAAAAAAAACTGCTGATGTAAGTGGTGTGAATCCCCTTGTTTTGCAACAGGGCCGGAATATCCGGGTTGAGTGGCCGGTCGCTGCAGAGAAAGAAGACTCTGTTGCCGGGCAGCGACAGCACATGCTGGAAATGGAGCCGGGCGGTGTTGTAAAGGGAGGAGATTTTCAGTCGGGCGGGATCGGACAGGTAGTTGTCAAAACCTGCCACGCTGAAGGCGAAAATTCCGCCCGGCCGCAGGTGCTGGCGGGCCAGGCGGAAAAACTCGCCGGTGAAAAAGCGGTTGATCTGAAAGGTCTCCGGTTCCGGCAGGTTGATGATGATGGCATCGTAACGGCGGCCGGTACCGGCCAGATAGGCCCTGCCGTCCCGGTGGATGAGGTTTAGTCCCGGCAGGGGAAGCAGCAGCTTGTAGCGCAGCTGGACATCGGTCAGTTTGCGGTCGATCTCAAGATAATCCACCCGGGCCGGCCGGTACTTGGCCGCCTCCTGCAGCATGCCCCCCTCAACCCCGATGAGCAGAAGGTCCCGCGGGTCGTCAATCTGCGACAGGGGGAAATGGATGGTCTCCTCGTCCTGGCTGATATTCTGGTTGCTGAAGATGGGGGCGCCATCAACAAAGATGGTCAGCAGTTCCCGGTCCTGTTGCACGGTGATGCGGCCGTAACGGGATTCCTCATAATGGATCAGCCGTCCCTCAAAGGGGCTCAGCGATTTGTTTTCCAGGAGCAGACCGGCCAGCAGCACGGCCACGGCACCGGCCAGCAACAGGAGAAAAACCGGCCGCAGCGGTTGCCTCTCTGAGGCGATAAGCGTTGCCGTAACCAGCAGCGGCAGGTTGGCCGCAAACACCGACTGCAGCGGGGTGAGCCATATTACCAGGACAAAGGAAAACAGCAGCCCGCCGATGATATCGCCCGCATTGTCGAGCAGGTAGATCCTTGCCCCGGGATAATCCGCGTCCCGGCCTCTCAGCACATAAAGACTGTAGGGCACGAGAAAGCCGTTCAAGAGGCCGAAAGGCGCGGTGAGCAGGAAAATGGCTGCCATGGTGGGGTAAAAGCCGACATCCGCGCCATGCAGGAAGATGATGTCCCGCAGGGTGCGGATGGCCAGGACCTCGATGGCGGCAAGGGCGGCCAGCAGCAGAGAGAGCCGGGCCAGCCGGGTGAGGCTTGGCCTGCTGCGGCGGCTGGCAAACAGGGCCAGCCAGGCCCCCATGCCGCCCAGGATGAGCCAGGAAAAAAAAATCAGGGCAATGGTGAACTCGTTGCCCTGAAACTGAGCCAGAAATTCCCGGACCAGCACCAGCTGCATCACCACCGAGGACAGTCCGATGGCCATGACGAGCCGGCTGATATTTTTTTGGCTGTTATTCGCTGAAATATTGAACCTGATAGGTGAAAACCTCCAGTTTCCCGGTCTGCCAGGCATTGGGGCGAAGTCCTGCCTTCACGCAGAGATGGTTGAGGAATTCTTCCGGCCGGGGCAGCTGGTCCCATACCTGGGGTAGAAAGGTGGCGCTGGCCAGGCCGTCCCGCAGGATGACCCCGTCAATCTTTGGCCGCAGCCTGGCCGGCAGTTCCGCCCCGTTGTTATAGGACAGGGGTTGGGGATCGGTCAGAATGCTCACCTCGATGTCCACCTCGGCGAATTCTTTTTTCTGCAGCGGCGGGAATCTGGGGTCGCCGAAGGCGGCGTTGACCGCGTTGTGGCGGATGTTGGCGGCCAGGGGTTCCACCGCTGCGATTGAACCGATGCAGCCCCGCAGCTGGCCATGCCGGTGCAGGGTGACAAAGGTGCCCC
This sequence comes from Desulfobulbaceae bacterium, assembly GCA_023230525.1. Classification (GTDB taxonomy): domain Bacteria; phylum Desulfobacterota; class Desulfobulbia; order Desulfobulbales; family SURF-16; genus SURF-16. Next base: position 24,635 of record JALNXE010000025.1, on the reverse strand, counting down.
GTTCCCGCTGCAAAGCCGGATCGCGCAGTTCTTTGTCCAGTTTTTTCCGTTCATCGTCCGGCACGGGAAGACCGAGCTTAAGCGCGATGGTCTGCCGGGCCAGAGTGAGCAGAATCCTGCCCTGTTCGGCAGAGATGGCGTTGGCGGTGGTGGGTTGCTTGTCCATGTTGGTATCTCCGTAAAAGGCAATGGCGGCATAGCCGACAACCTTGTCGCGGTTGCCGGCCGTGTCGCCGCTGTTGGCATAGTAAATGAGCCAGGGCTGCCAGTTGTGGCGGCGGGCCAGATCGATCAGCACCAGCAGGGGCACCAGCCCGCAGGCGCTGTTGTCGCTTGCCGCCAGTGTCTGCCCGTCCAGCTTGAGAATCTGGTTGATGGTCTGTTTATCCTTGCCCGCGGCCAGGTCATAGGGCAGGTAGTGCGACAGATCCGAACTGACCACCACCAGGGTTTGCGGGGTAAGCAGCGGATCAAGGGCTGCGGCCATGGGGGCCGGCTGGGCCGAACCCAGTACAATGGGCACCAGTTCGAAGCCGCCGAGCAGATACTGGAGAAAGGGCAGGTTGACCTCAAGAGAGTGCTCGGCATCATAGTCCTGGGGAATCGGCCGGAACAGTTCGGTCTGCCGCAGCAGCCCGCGGGCATCGGCATGGAGCGGGATCTTGCCCAGCGGGGTGCGGTAACTGCTCACATCGCTGATGGCACCGTTCTTGAAACCGACCCGGTGATCCGGTCCGAGCAGAATCACTTTGTCGAACTGGTTCTTGTCCAGCACCAGGGCGGCGTGGGCGGCCGTGGTGCCGGAGTAGATATAGCCGGCATGGGGCAGGATCAGGGCGCGCAGAAACCGGCCGGGGGGCTTAACAAAGCTGTCCTGCCGGGCCTGGTTGCAAAGCCGGGCAAGATCGGCGGTCAATGCGTTGCTGTCGGCCGGATAGAAGCGTCCGGCCCAGACGGGTTCCCGGCAATCGTTGCCCCGGGCAGTATCAGTGGAGGAGGCGAGGACAGACAAAATGGTGAGTGCAATGAACAGGGATCGGCAAATGGCCATGGTCTTTTCCCCTGGAAAAGTTCGGCGTGTTCCGCAACGGACCTACGGGGGTGGCGGCACGGAAAGCGGGGAAGTCACGCCGCGTTTAGGGGCCGTTACGAAATAACCTGGCCATTTTTTCAATTTCGTTACGGCTACTTATACCCCTCAAAGGGGTACTGAAAAGAGTGCCGTTGGGACGCATTTCTCTGGCCATGTTATTTTTTTACAACGGCTTAGTTTGATTTATACCCCGTTACAGGGAAAAAGTGAAAGGAAATATGCTGGCTTTGTGAATATCTCGGCCCCGGATTTCCGTGACGATAAATCAGGAGGTTATCATGCACTGTAGGGCTGTCGAGGGGTTTTTGGGCGAGACAGTCAAATATGACGGAAAAGGGGCCATGTTCGCCCATCTCTGACCGAACATGGCTGCATTGTTTTTGCATATGCGCTGATGGGGAAGATCAATCATTGCAAATTGGGAAAGGAAAAGACAAGCGAAGAGAACATTCTTCAATTATATTGCAGGATATTAATCGATTACCAACTGGTTGCCACTCTGATCCGCTGAAAACACAGAGGGGATCATGCTGATGGGCAACCTCGCCTGTGCAGGCAATTTCAAGGAGGACGAAATGAAAACAGTAAAGGCTGTGCTGATTGTCGCGGTGCTGATTATCGTGCAGGCTTACGCCTTTTCCGCTTACGCCGATGGCGGCTATATGCGGCTCAGTTATCTTGAAGGTGATGCCCAGATCATGACCCCTGAGGCCGGGCAGTGGGGGCTCCTGTCGATCAATACCCCCATCGCTGAGGGTGATCAGATCTGGGTTCCCCAGGATGGCATCGCCGAACTGCAGCTCAATTCCGGCAGCTATATTAGACTCGACGGCAATACCTCGCTGCAGATCCTTTCCATGGATGAAGATTCCTCGCAGTTTTATCTCTCCCAGGGCAGTGCCTATGTTTATTACGATGCGCCCCAGGGCAGCGTCATCCAGGTGGATGATCCTGATGCCTCAACCAGGGCTTTTGACCGGGCGATCTTCAGGGTTGATGTCCAGAACCAGTACTCGGATGTATCATGTTACAAGGGATACGTTGAAACAGAGAACCAGCTCGGCAATACCAGGGTAAACGCCGGTCAGGCGGTGTCGCTCGGCCGGGACACCAACGGCGATATTGGGCCCATCGGCCAGCCGGATGAGTGGGACCTGTGGAACCGGGGAAGGAATGATGAGCTTTTTTCGAGAAGAGACACAGGGGAAGGCGCTTATCTGCCCTCCGAGCTCAGCCCCTATTCTTCTGAGTTGGACCGCAGCGGCAGGTGGGTACGGGTCCCGGATTACGGTTATGTCTGGAGCCCGACGGTCTTTGTCGGTCCGAACTGGGCTCCCTACCGGCATGGCAGATGGATCCGGCGGGGGCATGATTATGTCTGGCTGTCCAACGAGCCCTGGGGCTGGGCCCCCTATCATTACGGCAGATGGGCTTTTGCTCCGGCCGTCGGCTGGTTCTGGGTGCCGCCTCATCACGGTTCAGTTCATTGGGGGCCGGGCTATGTGGGCTGGGCCAGAACAGCGGATTATGTGGCCTGGGTACCCCTGGCGCCCGGTGAAACATATTACGGCCGGGGCGATTACGGTCGCAACAGCGTCAACATCACCCATGTAAATATCAAACAAGTTAACGTCACCAAGGTCTACCAGAATGTGTATATCAACAATGGCGCGACCGTGGTCAGGCATGACAGGTTTGATAGGGGGTTCCGGGATGATGATCATGTTGATATGAAAATCATCAAGGAAAAGATATTTGTCAAAAATCATATGAGTCCGGGTACACCCGATATAAAACCGACGAAAGAAAGCTATTTTGTCTCGGACAGGCGGATTCCGCCGGACAAAGCTCCTCCACCGCGGATAAGGGATGTGCGGGTAAAAGAGTTGCAGCAGGACCGCAAGTTTATCAGAGAGAGGGATAAATCTGTCCTCCACCCGGGCAAAGCGCCCAAGGCCCTGCCGCTTACCGCTGTTTCCACGCCGAGAAGCCCTGGCAAGCAAAAAAACACATTCCCGCAGTTCAGGCCGGAGGGACAGCCGCAGCCCGCAGCCCCTGATAATGGCCGGGGCCGGAAGGAAGAAAGGAAACAGCCGCAGGTTGAGCCGCAGCAGGGCCAGCCCGCAGCCCCTGACAATGGCCGGGGCCGGAAGGAAGAAAAGAAACAGGTACAGGTTGAGCAGCAGGGCCAGCCCGCAGCCCCTGATAATGGCCGGGGCCGGAAGGAAGAAAGGAAACAGCCGCAGGTTGAGCCGCAGGGCCAGCCCACAGCCCCTGACAATGGCCGGGGCCGGAAAGAAGAGAGAAAACAGATACAGGTTGAGCAGCAGGGTCAACCCGCAGCCCCTGATAATGGCCAGGGCCGGAAAGAGGAAAGGAAGCCGGTGCAGGTTGAGCCGCAGCTCCAGCCCGTAGTCCCTGATAGTGGCCGCGGCAGGAAAGTGGAGAAGCCGCCCGCCCAGGTTGAGCCGCAGCAACAGCTGTCAGTCCCGGATACAGGCCGGGCCAAGAGAGAGGAAAGAAAGCAGCAGCAGGTTGAGCCGCAGCGCCAACCCGCAGTCCCTGATAGCAACCGCGGCAGGAAAGTGGAGAGGCCTCCCGCACAGGTTGAGCCGCAGCGTCAGCTGTCGGTCCCGGATACAGGACGGGCCAAGAGAGAGGAAAGAAAGCCGCAGCAGGTTGAGCCGCAGCGCCAGCCCGCAGTCCCTGATAGCAACCGCGTCAGGCAGGTGGAGAGGCCGCCCGCCCAGGTTGAGCCGCAGCGTCAGCTGTCGGTCCCGGATACAGGACGGGCCAAGAGAGAGGATAGAAAGCAGCAGCAGGTTGAGCCGCAGCGCCAGCCCGCAGTCCCTGATAGCAACCGCGTCAGGCAGGTGGAGAGGCCGCCCGCCCAGGTTGAGCCGCAGCGTCAGCTGTCAGTCCCGGATGCAGGCCGGGCCCGGAGAGAGGAAAGAAAGCAGCAGCAGGTTGAGCCGCAGCGCCAGCCCGCCGGCAATGATGGCGACCGTGCAGCAAAGGGGAAGAGGAAGCCAAGCCAGGAGGAACAGGGGCAGTCTGGTTCCCCTCAGTGCGGACCCGGACAGAAAGACGAATTCAATCCGGCCAAGTGCCCGCAGAGAAGAAGGTAGAAAAACTGCGGGCAAAGAAGCTGAAAAAAGAGGGCCGTTTCCGGCCCTCTTTTTATTGATGGACTCGTAACATCTAAAAAATTACCATAGAGCTAACTAGCTGTAATAAAAAAATATTTCTCTGCGATCTCTGTGTGCTCCGTGGTGAAAAAAGACTTTTTACGAGTTCATCTTTATTGGCAGAAGTCAAAAAAGCCCGCCAAAAAATCCGGGAGCGATGCGCTCGCAGCAGGCGGATTGCCTATCCCTGCTGTTTACCCTTGGCGCTCAGCAGTTTATCCAGTTCGTTAGCGATAAAGCCGAGGTGCATTTTTTCCTCTTGGGCCAGATGGAGGAACAGATCCCTGCTTTTTTCGTCAGCACTTTTGCGGGCCACTCTGCTGTAGAGATCCTGGGCCTGGGTTTCAAGCATCATGGCCAGGAACAGGATATCCTCCTGGTCATAAAGATGCTGCTGGAAGTGGTTTAAAATCGCCTCCCGGCTGAAGCCGCCTTCCATGATATTGCTCTGCATGTCCACTTTGGGAATGTCCGCCTCCGCCGGTTTGAAGTCGGCGATCAGCTTGGCCTTGTGTTTATCCTCAAAGCTTGCCAGCCGCAGCAGCAGATCCTTTTCCGCGGGGTTGCCGCATTTTTGGGCAAAGGCGAGATAAAGCTGCTGCAGGCCTTCCTCCATGGTGTAGGCCATGGTGAAGGCATCCTTGTATTCACCGGAGGTGAAAAATTCCAGGCCCATGTTTTCCTGGCCTTTGGCCTTGAACCCGTTCCATGCCTTGATCCCGCCGCTTATGTTGTAGACCTCGGAGAAATTGCTGCCCTGCAGCATCTGGCTGGCGGCCTTGCTGCGCCCGCCGATGGCGCAGTACACCAGGGTCGGTTTGGCGGGGTCAAGTTCGTCAATCCTTGCCATCAGCTCCTTGACGGGAATGAGAATGGCGCCCGGCAGATGTTCGAGTTCGTATTCCCCGGGCTGCCGGACATCGAGAAGCTGATAGCTGTCAGCCGGGTGTTCCTTCAGGAAGGCGCGGGCCTCATCGGCAGTCATATTCTTTGACAGCTGAAATAAATTTTTCCAGTTCATGGCAATCCTCTCGATGGTGTCAAAAGTCTAAAGTGAGAAGTGAGAAGACAGGAGGCGGGCTGCTGGCTTTCCGTTTCTCAGCGATTCGTTGTGTCAATGAAGATTACGGTTTCACCGTTAATTTTTCAAGCAGATTAACAACCTGATCACGCAGATTTTTCGGCTGGTTCAGCATCACCACAAAAGGAATTTTGTCCGCGCCCCTGGGGAAATAGCCGGCATAGCAGTAAACGCCGGTCAAAGTGCCGGACTTGATCAGCCGCCCCTTGTCCTCGTGCAGCAGGTGGGCATAAGGCCGGAAGGCCTGCAGAATTTTCACCATGGCGGCAGGGGTGACCAGGTCGTGGCGCGACAGGCCCGAGCCCTCCACCATAACGATCTGTTCTTCGTGCAGGCCAAGGGAGGCGAGAAAGGCGCGGAACACCTCCCGGCTTTTCCGCCAGGTGGCGGGATAGCCTTTTTCCTTGGCCCCGCAGCTGAGAAAAAGCTGGTTGGCGATAAAGTTGTTGGAGTAGCGCAACAGCCCGGCAATGATTTGCTCAAGGGGCTGGCTCGAGCGGTGGGTCAGCATGAGCCGTGCTTTGCCGGGCACGGTTTTTCCGGCAATGTCCCCTTGGCCTTTGATGCCCAGCCGCTGCTGCAGGCCGCGGAACAGTTCGCCGGTGTGGATGAGAATATCCTGGTGATCGTTGGTCAGATTGATCCGGTGGGTGCCGGGCGGCAGGTTTTTGCCCAGACGCAGCATGATGGGCAGGGTAGGGGTTTGCGGTTCGGCCGAGGTGATGATGCCGGCAGTATCTTTGCGGAAGTTGATGGTGTTGAAGTTGGCGGCCAGGGCGCTGTTGGCCGCGTCATAGGGATTGAGGGTCTCGCTGCGGCCGTCCGCCTGCTGCTCAAGCTGGAAGGCGCCGGCATCGAGAAAAATATTGTTGATGGTGTTCACTCCCTGCTGCTGCAGGGTTCGCAGAATGACGGCAATCTCTTCGGAGGTGAGAAAGGGATCGCCATAACCCTTGATGTACAGATCATCCGAGCCTGCCAGATAAAATTCCGTGCGGAACTGGAAATCCATGCCCAGCATCTGCAGACTGCCGAGCGCGGTGACGATTTTCAGGGTGCTTGCCGGCACAAAAAGGGTTTTTTCATTTCTGGCGGCCAGGGGTCTGTCGTTTGTGCCGGCCAGATAGCCGCCGTTGGCAATCAGGCCGTCGATTTGCTGCAGAATTGGTTTCTTTCCCCCACCGGCAGGGCAGGGGGCGGCAAAGGCCAGGGTGAAGAGCAGCAGCAAAAAACAGGGCATTGCCGCGTGCAGCAATGCCCTGTTTGTGGTTGCAGCCATATCTGTCAAATCTTCGGCAGATTCTTGGTGGCTTCGGCGATGGCCTCTGCCGGATACTCGTAGTTGTGCAGTTCGCCGGCGTAGAACTTTTCATAGCTGGACAGGTCAAGAAGCCCATGGCCGGAGAAGTTGAAGAGGATGGTCTGGGGATCATTGAGATCACGGGTGGCCTCAATGATCGCCGCCCGGATGGCATGACAGGTCTCCGGCGCCGGAATGATGCCCTCGGTCTGGGCAAAGAGCCTGCCCGCCTCGAAACACTCCAGCTGGTGCACGCTGATCGGTTCAATCAGCTTTTCCCGGACCAGGGCCGAGACGATGGGCGACATGCCGTGATAGCGCAGACCGCCGGCATGGATGCCCGGAGGAATGAAATCATGGCCCAGGGTGTACATGTAGAGCAGGGGGGTCTGGCGGGCGACATCGCCGTAGTCATAGGCATAGACGCCGCGGGTCAGGGTGGGGCAGGAGGCCGGTTCCACGCCGACAAAGCGGATCTTTTTCCCTTCCAGTTTGTCTGTGAGGAAAGGGGTCATCATGCCGGCATAGTTGGAACCGCCGCCGCAGCAGCCGATAACCACATCCGGATAGGCGCCGATCTTGGCCATCTGTTTTTTGGACTCCAGGCCGATGATGGACTGATGCAGGATAACGTGGTTCAGCACCGAGCCCAGGGCGTACTTGGTATCCTCCCGGGTGGAAGCATCCTCCAGGGCCTCGCTGATGGCAATGCCCAGCGAGCCGGCGGTGTCCGGCATGTTCTCCAGGACCTTGCGGCCGAAGGAGGTGTCGGGGCTGGGGCTGGCAACGATTTCCGCGCCATAGGTGTTCATCATGATCTTGCGGTACGGTTTCTGGTCATAGGAGACGCGCACCATGTACACCTTGCATTCCAGGCCGAATTTATGGGTGGCAAAGGACAGGGCGCTGCCCCATTGGCCGGCGCCGGTCTCGGTGGAGAGTCGTTTGACGCCTTCCCGCTTATTGTAATAGGCCTGGGCCACGGAGCTGTTGGTCTTGTGGCTGCCGGAGGGTGAAACGCCCTCGTTTTTGTAGTAGATCTTGGCCTTGGTACCCAGGGCTTCCTCCAGGGCATAGGCTCGCACCAGGGGGGTGGGCCGCCAGATATGATAAATCTCCTGTACCTCCTCGGGGATGTCGATCCAGCTCTTATCGCTCATCTCCTGTTCGAGCAGGCCCATGGGAAAGACGGGGGCGAGTTTTTCCGGTCCTATCGGTTTTTTGGTCTCAGGATCCAGGGGCGGATCAATGCCGTTTGGAATATCCGGCATGACGTTATACCATTGGGTCGGCATTTCATTTTCATCGAGAAGAATTTTTTTCTGTTTCATGGGCTCTCCCTGAGGAAGTAGTGTGAAATATGAGTATGAACCTGGTAAATACTGGTACTGAGAAAATTTGTTCAGCAAAACATTCATCTGGCCCGGCCAGAGGACAATTTTTCTAGGTTCCCGGATGAATTTGGCAGGTATAATTACCCTGAAAGCGCAAATCTGTCAAAGTGAAAAGGGGGAAAACAGGTCATTGACAAAGAGTTTGCCCTGATATATCTTTGAACGCTTCATTAACAATCAGGATTCTCATGGATTTTTATGGAAAACATTCTCCGGCGCAGTCTGGCCGACTCAATAGCAGCCAAGCAGGATTTCTACCGGGACCACCGGCAGCAGCTTTTTCTGCTGGTGGACTGGGTTATTGACTGTTTCCGGTTGGGCAACAAGCTGATGATCTGCGGCAACGGCGGCAGTGCGGCGGATGCCCAGCATCTGGCGGCGGAATTCGTCAACCGCTTCCTCATCAACCGGGCTCCGCTGCCGGCCCTGGCGCTGACCACCGACACCTCGATTCTCACCAGCGTGGGCAACGATTTTTCCTATGATGACATCTTTGCCAAGCAGGTGGAGGCCCTGGGCAAAAAAGGCGACATCCTGCTGGGCATCTCCACCAGCGGCAATTCCCCCAATGTGGTGCGGGCCTTTGCCGCGGCGAAAAAGATCGGGGTACGGACCGTGGTGCTCACCGGCGGCAGCGGCGGCAGGCTGGCAGGGGAGGCGGAGCTGGTGCTTAACGTGCCGAGCGCCAAGACCCCCCATATCCAGGAGGCCCATCTGTGGATCGAGCACATGCTGTGCTGGCTGGTGGATGAGCGTCTTTTCGGCGGCCTGCGGGACGGGAATGTGCCGCAATGAGCAGAAAACCCATTGATTTAACCGGCCTGAACACCTATTCCGTGCACGGCCGCTTCAGCAAGGTGACAGTCGACCACTTTGCCCGGACCGTGGGCGCCGGAGCCACGGTGCGTGATCTACTTGCCTCCCTGCCGGCACAGTTTGCCGGGGTGGATTTTCCGGAGCTGATCGGCCGCCTGGCCGCGGCCCATAGAAACGGCAAGCCCATTATCATCGGCATGGGCGCCCATGTCATCAAGGTGGGGCTCAATCCCCTTTTGATCGATCTCATGGAACGCTCCATTATCACCGGCATTGCCCTAAACGGCGCCGGCATCGTCCATGACACCGAGATCGCCATGGTGGGCCGCACCTCCGAGGATGTGGGCCAGGTGCTGGGCACCGGGGCCTTCGGAGCGGCCAGGGAAACCGGCGAAGAGGTGAACGCGGCCATCAGCCGCGGCGCGGCGAAAAATATCGGCCTGGGCCAGGCCATGGGGGAATATCTCACTAGCCGGAATTTTCCTTATAATAACATGAGTCTGCTTGCCGCGGCCCACCGGCTGGGCGTGCCGGTGACCGTGCATGTGGCGGTGGGGACCGATATCGTCCACATCCATCCCTCCGCCGACGGCGCCGCCATCGGCCAGACCAGCCATTATGATTTCCGGCTCTTCTGCACCCTGATCAGCGAGCTTGAAGGCGGGGCCTATCTGAACATCGGCTCGGCCGTGCTGCTGCCCGAGGTCTTTCTCAAGGCCCTTACCGTGGTGCGCAACCTTGGCCATCAGGTGGAGAACTTCACCACGGCCAATTTTGACTTTATCCGCCATTACCGGCCCATGACCAATGTGGTGAACCGGCCCACGGCCGGGGGCGGCAAAGGCTTTAATTTCACCGGCCATCATGAGCTGATGATCCCGCTTTTGGCTGCGGGGCTCATTGACAGACTGGCCATGGGTTGATTTGCCGGCTCCGAGAGCCGGAAAATTTATATGGAAGCCTCTTTTTTCCTGTCTTGTTGTGCCGCTCCTACGGATCGAAGACTTTCATTGTTTGTTTTCCCGCTTGCTTGGATGGCGGGTTAGCCGGCAGAGTGCAGGGAGCCCACCGTAGGGGCGCTTCAGGCCGCACTGGAATGATGAGGAGAGTGATAATCATGCCGCTGTTTGATTTTAAATGCCGCAAGTGCGGCAACGAGTTTGAGACGCTGGTAATGGGCAGCGCCAAGCCGGTCTGTCCCAAATGCCAGAGCGAAGATCTGGAAAAAATGATGTCATCCTATGCCTGCTGCAGGCCCAAGGGCACGGAATCATCATCCGCCGGATCCGGTTGTGCGGGCTGTTCCGGAGGGAATTGTGCGAGTTGCCGTTAAGGAAAGTGCCTAAAGTACTAAAAGTGCGCTCAAGTGCCTAAAATGTCTGAAGCGCGTGAAGTACTTACTGTGGCTGAAGTATAAAATAACCCTATCCTTTAAGGGAAGCAAATGCAGAAAACAATCAAAATAGGAACTCGGGCCAGCCAGCTGGCCCTGGCCCAGAGTACCAACATCAAAAACCTCATCGAGGCCCATTACCCTGATATCCAGGTGGAACTGGTGAAGATCACCACCACGGGCGACAAGATTCTTGACGTGCCCCTGGCCAAGGTGGGCGGCAAGGGCCTTTTTGTCAAGGAGATCGAGGATGCCATGCTGCGGCACGAGGTTGATATTGCCGTGCACAGCATGAAGGATGTGCCGGCCGAGCTGCCGGAGGAACTGCACCTCGGCATCATCACCAAACGGGAGGACCCCCGCGATGCCTTCATCTCCAACGATTACCGGACATTTGCCGATCTGCCCCTGGGGGCCAGGGTGGGTACCAGCAGCCTGCGCCGCAAATCCCAGCTCGCCCTTGTGCGCAGCGATCTGGTCATTTCCGACCTGCGCGGCAATCTTGATACCCGGCTGAGAAAGCTTGATGAAAAACAGTTTGATGCCATTATCCTGGCTGCGGCCGGACTGAACCGGCTGAAACTCTCCCACCGCATCGCCTCCTATTTTGACCCCACCGAAATGCTGCCCGCCGTGGGCCAGGGGGCGGTGGGCATTGAGCTGCGCAAGGCTGATCAAGAGCTGTTGGCCGGGTTGTCATTTTTAATCGATGCAACAACGGCCGTGGAGGTAAGAGCGGAGCGCGGCTTCCTCCACCGGCTTGAGGGCGGCTGCCAGGTGCCCATCGGCGCCTTTGCCCAACTCAAGGGCTCGCAGGTGACCATCACCGGGCTGGTGGCCTCGGTGGATGGTTCAAAAATGATCAAAAGAGAGATGACCGGCGATGCCGCTGAGGCGGAAAAATTAGGCACAAAACTGGCTGAAGAGATTCTTGCCAAGGGCGGCGGAATGATTCTGGCCGAGGTATATGGAAAAGAAATTGACTGATACAGCAAAACCGAACAGAGGCAAGGCCTATCTGGTCGGCGCCGGCCCCGGTGATCCGGGCCTGATCACCGTGCGCGGTCTGGAGATTCTCAAAAAAGCGGAAGTCATCATCTATGATTATCTGGCCGGGGAAAAACTGCTCAAATACGTGCCGGTGGATGCGGAGTTCATCTATGCCGGCAAAAAGGGCGGGGTCAAGCATACCCATACCCAGGAAGAGATCAATGCCATGCTGGTTGACCGGGTGAAAAGCGGCAAGAGGGTGGTCCGGCTCAAAGGCGGCGACCCTTTTATCTTCGGCCGGGGCGGCGAGGAACTGGAGGAGCTGGTCAAGGCCGGCCTGTCCTTTGAGGCGGTGCCCGGCGTCACCTCCGCCTCCGCCGCCGCCACCTTTGCCGGGGTGCCCATCACCCACCGCCGCTACACCTCGTCCGTGGCCTTTATCACCGGCCATGAAGATCCGGACAAGGAAAGCTCCAATATCGCCTGGGACAAAATCTCCACCGGCGTCGGCACCCTGGTTTTTTACATGGGCATCAAAAACCTGGAGTCAATCACCGCCAACCTGATGAAGCACGGCCGTGACCCCAAGACCCCGGTGGCGGTGGTGCGCTGGGCCTCCCGCCCCAATCAGAAATCCGTGGTCGGCACCCTGGACACCATTGCCGAAATCGTCAGGGCCAATGACATCAAGCCGCCGGCCCTGACCATTGTCGGCGAGGTGGTCAAGCTGCGGGATACCATCAACTGGTATGAGCAGCGGCCGCTATTCGGCAAACGCATCGTCGTCACCCGCACCCGGGAGCAGGCCAGCGATCTGGTGGCCCTGCTGGAGGAGAACGGCGCCAACTGCCTGGAATTCGCCACCATCTCCATCCATCCCCCGGATTCCTGGGAAGAGCTGGATAATGCCCTGCAGCGGCTCGGCGACTTCCAGTGGGTTGTCTTTTCCAGCATCAACGCCATCCATGCCTTTTTCGGCCGTCTCTATGCCCGGGGCCTGGACACCCGGGCCCTGGCTACCTGCAAGATCGCCGCGGTGGGTAAGGTGACGGATGACTGCCTGCGCGCTTACGGGCTGATCAGCGATCTGCTGCCGGAAAAATTCACCGCCGAGGGACTGGCCCAGGCCTTTGAAAAAATGGGTGTCAGCGGCCAGGCCATTCTCATCCCCAGGGCGCTCAAGGCCAGGGAGATCCTGCCGGCCAGGCTGGAGAAGGCCGGCGCCAGCGTCTGCGTGGTGACGGTTTATCAGAACAAGCGGCCGGAGGGCATGCATGAGACGCTGCGGGCCAAACTGGCCAACAAGGATGTGGATATCGTCACCTTCACCAGTTCATCCACAGTGAACAACTTTATCGACATGATCGGCGTGAAAGACAAACAGGAACTGCAGGAGCTGATGAGGGGCATCAGGATTGCCGCCATTGGCCCGGTCACCGGCAAGACCATTGAGGAACACGGCCTTCATGTCGACATCCAGCCGCAGACCTATACCATCCCCGATCTGGTGGATGCCATCGCCAAGGACGCCCGTTCTTCATAGCGATTGTGCCGCACGCAGCAAAGTTGATTTAAAGGGGAAACGGACCTGCGGCTTGAGCGTTGCTGCGCTCTCCGGCGCCACAGGTTTGCCGCGCTTCCATGCGGCATGGCGCGGCCCCGGGGAGATGTCATACATCAGGCCAGGCAATGGGAAACAACATCCAGGCGATTATCGAAAAAATAAATAAACTCGAGAATGAACTTGCTGAAGAGATTCAAAAAAAAGAAGCCCGCTTCTCCTATAAGATCCATGAGAAAAAAATATTCTTTCAAGAAGATATAAACAAGAAACACCAGCTGCTGGCCAAGGCCGTTACTCTTTATTTTGCCGATGCCGCCCTGCTGAATATTTTCACTGCGCCGTTTATCTGGGCCTGCATCATTCCGGCCCTGTTCATGGATGCGGTGGTCACCCTCTATCAATTCATCTGTTTTCCCGTCTACGGCATACCAAAGGTCAAACGCGGCCAATATTTTATCCTTGACCGCCATTCTCTGCGGTACCTGAATGTAATTGAAAGGATAAACTGCACCTACTGTGGTTATTTCAACGGGCTGATTGCCTATGTGCAGGAAATTGCGGCCCGCACCGAACAGTACTGGTGTCCGATCAAACATGCCAGGAGAATCGCCGCCATGCACAGCAGGTATAAAAATTTTCTCGAGTTCGGCGACGGCGACGGCTACCGGGGGAAAATAGAAGTAATTCGCAGGGATTTCGACGATCTTAAACAATAAACCCGCCCCTTTTTTTGCCTCATCCATCTTTGCCTCACCTTTAGCTTATCCGGCCTTTAGAAGCCGTTGCGATATAACCTGGACATCCTGACCCTCCCAACCTGCGGCACAGGAGGCGTCTATCATTTTTTCCTACCACAAACAAGTAGCCACTTGACTTCCTTGCCCTAACTGATACATACTACAAAACAGTAATGACGCAAAGGCCGGTTCATGGGAGCGGTTAATTGATCAATGCCAATTAATCAGGGGACCAGCTAAGGAATAAGGCTGACATGCCAGGCGTTTTCCTGGAGCTCATTTTAAATCTTCGAGCAACGAAAAGCCGCGGAACCGGCAAAGATCATTCAAGAATGTTGCGATCGAGGGTGAGCTGAGGACGGAAGGCGGCAATGCCATGCCTGTTTGCGATGGTCCCGGGAGGAGAGTATGAGTTCGAGTTATCTGCAGAGGTTCGCCTTGTCGCTATGGTGTGTTGCCATATCGGTTTCCGGAGGGGGGGGCATGGGGCTGCTGCCAGCCTCGACTGCTCTGGCAGCAACAGCCGGGGAAGGCTGTGCCGATTGCCATCAGCAAATGGTCAACAGCTTTGACACCACGTTTCATGCGAAGATCTGGAAGGGCATGGGGGAACAGCACGGCTGCCAGGCCTGCCACGGGGATACGGATGCCCACGTTGCCGATCCCACTATGCAGAACGTCCTGGCTTACCAGGCAAAAGGGGGCAGCGCAGTCGATGAACTGAGCGCCAAATGCCTGGCATGTCATGACAGTGACACCCACATGTCCATGTGGAAGATGAGCCAGCACAGCAGAAACGATGTTTCCTGTTTTAACTGTCATACCATGCACGCCACCCGTGGCGCGGTGGATCAGCCCACCAAATGTTTTACCTGCCACCGGGAAATCAAAGTCGCGGTAAACAAACAGTCCCATCATCCCATCATCGAGAACAAGATCATGTGCACTGACTGCCACAATACCCATGGCACCGCCACCCAGCACATGATCAAGGAAGATACCGTCAATCAGCTGTGTTACCAGTGTCATGCGGAAAAAAGAGGCCCCTTTATCTGGGAGCATCCGCCGGTTGAGGAGAACTGCCTTATCTGTCATTCTCCCCATGGCAGCAGACACGCCAAACTGCTGGCCGAAAAAATTCCCAATATCTGCCAGGACTGCCATGACTGGTCCCAGCACCCCGGTACCCCGTATGATGCCAGCAGAGGTTTCAACGGCAGCAGCCCCAACAACAGATTCTTCGCCCGCTCCTGCCTGAACTGCCATGGTGCCATCCATGGGAGCGCCAACTTTAACCATACCTTGAGACAATAGGAGGAGCGGAGATGAAAAGAAGATATATATCACTTATTGCAGCAGCATTACTGATCACCCCCGCTTACGCCATGGCAGCCGACGAGGCGGCGGTGAACGGTTCGGTGGAACTCGGGGTCAGGGGCGTGGATGACCAGGATAACAGTGCGAAATTCCAGGAGTACCGCGACCTTGATGATGGACTTATCGGCAATTTTCTGCTGGATGCTTACAAGGGGCCCTACTATTTTGAACTGCAGGGGGACAATATCGGTCTGGATGATCAGGACTACTGGTTGAAAGGTGGTCAATACGGCAAGTTTAAATACAAGCTGAACTATGATGAAACCCCGCATAATTACTCTTTTGATGCCAAAACCTTTTATTCTGGGGTGGGCACCGATACCCTGAGCTTTTCCGGCGCGGCTCCGGCACCGGAAGCGAACTGGAACTCCTTTGATTATTCCATAGAAAGAAAAAAGTACGGTGGTGAACTGGAGGTATCCCTGGGCACCCCGTTTTTTGTGAAGATCGGGGCAAGCCGGCTTGAGACCGAGGGAGTGAAACCCCTGGCTGGCGGTGATTTCGGCGGCACGGTGGAGATGCCGGAACCGGTTGATTACCAGACCAATGATCTTAACCTGATGGCCGGCTACCGCTCCAAGACCATGAATTTCACCCTGACGGGTCTACTCAGCTCCTTTGACAACAACAACCTCTATCTCAACTGGGAGAATCCGTTTGCCTTGGCCACGGAGACCAGCATCCTGCCGCCGGAAAATGATTACGGCAAGATCGGTGCGAATCTGACCATGCGCGAGCTGCCCTTCATGTCAACTTTTTCGCTGAACGGCAGCTATGCCAAGCTGGAGGATGATTTTTCCATCTCCGACCTCACTCTCACGGCGCCGCTAGCGCTGAACCAATCGACCTTTGACGGCGAGGTCATCTACACTAATCTGGCAGCGGTGCTGGTCAGCCAACCAACCAGGGAACTCGACTCGCGGCTCTATTACCGGTATGCGGATAAGGAAAACAACTCCGATATCATCTCCTATGATAACGGCCTCGGCACCATTGAAAGCAATGCCACGGATCTCTTTGATTACAGCAAGGACGATGCGGGAATTGATCTCGGCTACAAGCTGCCCTGGCAAAGCAAGGCGGAAATCGGTTACGAATATCAGTATGTTGACCGGCACAACCGGCCGGATGCGGCAAACAATACGGATAATACCGTTTTCCTGCAGCTCAAGAATTCCCTGTCCGAATATGTCACCGCCAAACTGAAGTATTCGCATCTGGAGCGGGATACGGACACCGATTTTGACCTGACCGGGGTAACCGATACCGATGCCGAGTATATCGCCCAGTTTGTCCAGCGTTATGATGCCACGGATAAAAGCAGGGATGAGATCAAGCTCTCCCTGGAATTCTACCCCCTGGATACCCTTGATCTCGGCCTGGACTATAGTTATATCATGAACGATTATGATGAGGTCGTGCTTGGCAGGACCGAGGATACCCGGCATCATGTTTATCTGGATTTTCTCTGGCATCACTTCAACTTCCTGAACCTGGGCGGTTTTGCCGGTTATGAAACCACGGACGCGGATGCGGATCATTACAATTTCGCCGCAGGCTCCGGGGTGCCGCCCCAGCTCGCGGACCCCACCGTGGATGACGGCAACCCATCATCCTACCTCTGGAACCAGGAGATTGAGGATAACTTCTGGACCTACGGCCTGTCCTCCCAGATCCGGCTGCTGGAAGACGCCTTGAAACTCGTCCTCTCCTGGGAATATCAGAAATCCAACGGCAAGAGCACCTTTTCCAGCCAGGGGGCCACGCCTCTGCTCGATCTCGATGCATATGACGACTACAGTAAAAAACGGCTGGAGGCAAAAATTGTTTACGCCTTCAGCAAGCAGCTCGATATCAACCTGGGTTATGTCTTTGAAAAATATACCTATAAAGACCTCCAGTACGAGGGCTATGACTATACCCCCAACGCTTCCACCTACCTGACCGGCGCCTATGCCGATTATGACTATGAAGCAAACATCGCCTATCTGACGGTCCGCTACGGTTTCTAAGCGAAGGCCCATCCGGGATAAGGGGGCAGATCTCTGCCCCCTTATCCCTCCCGCGCAGCACTTCTCCTCTCGCAAGTCTTGAAGGGCCAGGCCAAAAATGTCCTGCCTGGCAGGATTGTCTTGTGAAAGTGGATTCCATCTCCCTTCAATAGCCGCCTGTTTGTGTCCACCCCGGCCTGGTTGCCGCAAAAAAAACAAGGGTAATCGCGGCGTTGCCCGCAAAGCAGGCAGCGCGTGGCGCAACGGGCTCTTTGGCTTGAAAATTGAAATATATTTGTGGCGAACAACAGCGGTATGCAGGTTGCCTGATAAGCCGTCCTGCCGGATGGGCTGTGACGAAAAGCGCTCGGGCGGACTTTGCCGGAGCCAGCCGCAATAGAGCGGAGAGGCCTGACCTGGGCGGCATAATACCCCGACAAAAAACTAAGGAAAAAGGAGTGATGAACCATGGGATTAAACGATGAAATAAATAAGGCAGTAAATTGGGATACCGTGAGTGTGGACCTGGAGGACAGTCTCCGGGTTGCCATTGGCAAGATGAGCGCCAGTAAAACAGCGGCCCTGGCCGTGAAGATGGGCGATGAGGTGGTTGGCGTGCTGACGGATACGGATTTAATGATGTGTGTTGACCGCAAAGAGGACCTGGATAACACCAAGGCCTCCCGCTGCATGACCCCCTGTGAAATAATCACCAACGAACGCTCGAAATCGCCCTGTGTGCAGATTGATTCAACCCAGACCGTGAAAACCGCCCTTGGCGTATTGAATCTGGCCGGTGTCCATCATCTGCTGGTTTCCGGCGAGGATGACCGGGTCGGCCTTGTTTCCATTGTCGACCTGTTGAAACTGGCCATCTCATAGCCCCGCGGTCTTTCTCCGCTGAAAAAAGC
The DNA here is from genome assembly GCA_023230525.1 of Desulfobulbaceae bacterium. Classification (GTDB taxonomy): domain Bacteria; phylum Desulfobacterota; class Desulfobulbia; order Desulfobulbales; family SURF-16; genus SURF-16. Next base: position 6,800 of record JALNXE010000025.1, on the reverse strand, counting down.
GGACGGAAATCATGGGCTGGTTTTCGTCCTTTCCCAGACAGGCATAGCCCATCCAGTTAGGAGAGGGCTGATGGAGGAGAATCATCATGCAAGCCGGCATGCAAAAAATCACCCCGTTCCTGTGGTTCGACAATCAAGCGGAAGAGGCGGTGAACTTTTACGTCTCGATCTTTGCCAATGCCAGAATCCTGAGCGTGACGCATTATGGGGAAGAAGGGGCGGAGGTGTCCGGCAGACCGCCTGGGACGGTAATGACTGTGGCCTTCCAGCTTGCCGGCCAGGAATTTGTCGCGTTAAACGGCGGACCTTATTTCAGATTCACCGAGGCAATATCTTTTGTGGTCAATTGCGAGTCACAGGATGAAGTGGACCATTACTGGGATAAACTCTCCGAGGGCGGAGACGGAAAGGCCCAGCAATGCGGCTGGTTGAAAGACAGATACGGCCTCTCCTGGCAGATCGTTCCCAAGGTATTGGGCGAGCTGTTGGCTGATCCTGATCCTAAAAGGTCGGGCAGGGTTATGCAGGCCATGCTGCAAATGAAGAAAATTGACATAGAAGCTTTAAAAAAGGCGTCTGCTGGACCGGGCCAGGCATAACTATTCCTGCTTTCACTCATTGATCAATCGATCAGAAGGAGAAATAACCATGGATCACTCAGCGCGCCAAGGCCGCAAGGATGAATGGCTGGATTACTATGAAAAATTCCGCTATTTCTCCGCAGGGGCGGTGCGGGATGGCTGTTATCCACGCATCATGGAGCATCAGGGGCTGGCGGCAAAGTCGATTGTCCTGGTGCATGGCCTCACCGACTCGCCCTATTTCCTCACCGCCATCGGGGATTATTTTTTTCATAATCTCGGCTATAACGTCTATCTGCCTCTGCTGCATGGTCATGGCCTGAAGGAGCCGCAGGGGATGGAAGGGGTTAGCCTGGAGGAGTGGAAGGCCAATGTGGACTTCGCGGTGGAAAGCGCTGCGGCAAAATCCGCCGGGGTCAGCATCGGCGGATTATCCACGGGCGGCACCCTGAGTTTTTATACCTCGGTGAAAAACCGGAAAATCAATGGCAGCCTCTATCTCTTTTCAGCAGCCCTGGATCTGGCCGGCGGCATCGGCGGCCTGGTGGGTGAGCTCAAAGAGCGCCTGCTGCGCACCTTCATGGCCGATGTGCTGGACAATGACCAACCCCTGATCGGCGTCAACCCCTACCGCTACTCCCGCATGGATATGGACGGCGCCCGGGAACTCTCCCGGCTGATCAAGGAAACCGACGCACTCATGGAAGAGTTCAATCAGCGGGAGCCATTTGCCAAACCGGTTTTTGCCGCCCATTCCGAAAGCGATACCACGGCAAATATCACCGGCATTGAAGACCTGCGGAAGGTCTCGGTTGCCGAGCAGTTCACCTTTTTCCGCATCCCCGCAGCCCTGGGGGTATCCCATGCCAGCCTGGTGTTGCAGGAGCCGATTTATGCGAGCAATGCCTCCCCAGGCGATGCACCGCTGGAAAAGGCCAACCCGCAGTTTCAGCAGATGATGGCGGCCATGGCGGCCATGGGCTAGAGCCGTTCCGGCGATCTCTGCCGGCAACCCTTTCCTGGTATGGTTGGTGACCGCCTGGCCGGCTGATCAGCGGCCAAACAGCCGGCCCAATACGCCTTTCTTTTCCTCCGGGGCCGGCAGGCCCAACTGGCGGCAGATGGCCGTCTCGACCGTATGGTCGTCCACGTCCTTGCCTTCGGTGAGGATTTCCTCTCCTACCATGACGGCCGGGGCAACCGGCAGGTCGAGCGTGAAGTATTCGTCGGTCAGATATTCGGCCTTGGGCCTGGAATTCACTTCAATTTCAATGTCGTACTTAGTGCCCAGCCTGGGCATCATCTTGTTGAAATGTTTTCACGGGCCGCCGTTGGGCTCGTTTAAGAAAAATCGTACTTTCAGCATGATATCCTCCATTATTTTCACCACAGAGCACACAGGGGTCACAGAGATTTCTTTAATTACTGTTAGTTATCTCTATGGGCTCTGTGCACTCCGTGGTTAATTCTCAGTGTTGACGAATTTATCCTGATTCGTTCATTTTCCCGCCAGGCGCTGGCTGAGAATCTTTTCAAGCTCCTGTTCGTCAATATCCCGGCCCTGGATAATGACCTCGCCGCCGATCATGATGGCCGGGGCCTTGGGCAGGCCGAGGTCGGCGTAGGCCAGGCTCTGGTATTCGTGGCGCGGCTTTGTGATAACCTCGAAGGGAAAGTCAAATTTGTTCGTTTCTGTCAAGTTAAAAAAATTCGCAAAATCGAGGAATTTATCACAAAGAGCACAGATCTCACCAAGTCAATATGGCTAACTTATTGTAATAAATAATATTTATTGGTGATCTCGATGATCTCTGAGGGGAAAGAGACTTTTTAGGAATGAATCAACATTTCCCCTGCCATTTTATAGCAGTTTTTTTCTTGCAAAAATAACAAATGCAAGGTTTGTTTTTCTTCACAGTTACTCAATTTTCATGAAACTCAACCAGCTGGGAGAGAAAAAATGAGGAATAAAGAAGATGAAGAGAAAACCGGTCAATGCCAATGCCGGCGCGGCTTCACCCGGCGCGGCTTTCTGACCTCGGTGGGAGTGGGGGCCATGGCTGCCCTTGCCACCACCGGCAAGCTTTCCTCGGCTAAGGAGGCCTCAAGCGCAGAAATTGCCGCCGAGCAGGCGGTGGTCATCACCCTCACGGTCAATGAGCGGTCCCACCAGCTGTTGGTGGAGCCGCGCTGGTCGCTGCTTTATGTGCTGCGGGAACATCTCGGCCTGACCGGCACCAAGGTCGGCTGTGAGCGGGGTGAATGCGGCGCCTGCACGGTGCTCATCGATGATCTGCCCCGTTATGCCTGTCTCACCCTGGCCGTGGAGGCGGAAGGCCGGCGCATCACCACCCTGGAGGGGCTGATGCAGGGCGAGGAGCTGGGCCCGGTGCAGCAGGCCTTTGTGGAAGAGGATGCCATGCAGTGCGGCTACTGCATCCCCGGCCAGATCATGTCCGTGGAGGGGCTGCTGCGGGCCCGGCCGCAACCGAACCAGGCGGAGATCCGGCAGGCGGTGAGCGGCAATATCTGCCGCTGCGGCACCTATCCCCATATCTTCAAGGCGGCGGCCAGGGCGGCTGACTTGAAGGCAAAGAGGTGAGATGATGAAAGATGATGAAAAGGATCTTTATTTTGTCGAGGGGATTGCCGTACCCCAAACGCCGCTGCCCGGCGAGGAGCCGGCGGCCTGGGGGAAGACGGCGGTCATCGGCCGGAGGCAGCCGCGGGTTGACGCCTATGAGCGGGTGAGCGGCACCGCGGTCTATCCCTCGGATGTGGTGCTGCCCAATATGCTTTACGGCGCCTTGCTCCGCTGTCCCCATGCCCATGCCCGGGTGAAGAAGGTGGACGCCTCGGCCGCGGAAAAGATGGAGGGCGTCCATGCGGTGCTGACCGGCGCCACCCTGGACGGCAAGGTGAAATGGCCCTATAACGAGGAGGTTGTCACCGATCTGTTCGATACCCGGTGCCGGTTTGAAGGGGAGGCGGTGGCTGCGGTGGCCGCGGCAACGCCCTATGTGGCCCGGGATGCCCTGCGGGCGATTGCGGTGGAGTATGAGGTGCTGCCCTTTGTGGCGGATGAGCGCAAATCCCTGGCGCCAGGGGCCGCGCAGATTCATGTGAACGGCAACATGATCAAGTCCGAAACCTATGCGCGGGGCGATGTGGGCCAAGGCTTTGCCGAGGCGGATGTGGTCCTGGAAGAGAAGTTCCGCACCGCCTGCGAGATTCAGGCCCCCATGGAGCTGCACGGCTGTGTGGCCAACTGGGAAGGGGACAGTCTGACCATCTGGGAATCGACCCAGGGGGTCTATGCCGTGCAGGCGAAAATCGCCGATATTCTCGGGCTGCCGCTGTCCAGGGTGCGGGTCATCGGCCACTATATGGGCGGCGGCTTCGGCAGCAAGCTGCAGCCGGGCAAATACACCGTCTGTGCCGCCCTTTTGGCCAGGAAAACCGGCCGGCCGGTAAAGATTTTCCTCAGCCGGGAGGAGACCCTGCTCGCCGCCGGCAATCGGCCGCCGGCCGCTATGACCATCAAGGCCGGGGTGAAAAAGGACGGCACCCTGACCGCTTTGCAGTTCAGCGGCTTGGGCAGCGGCGGGGCCTATCCGGCCGGCGGCACCTCGCTGCTGGACTGGCTGGTCCGCGATCTCTATGTCTGCCCTCATGTACAGAGCGAGATGACGGATGTGGCCATCAATGCCGGGCCGGCCAGGCCTTTCCGCGCGCCGGGCCATCCCCAGTGCGCCTGGGCCCTGGAGCAGATGATGGATTCCCTGGCCGAGGCAATCGGTATGGACCCCATTGATCTTCGCCTCAAGAATATTCCCCTGGTCAGCCAGGCACGGCAGGGAAAACCGCCCTATACCACCACCGGGCTTTCCGAGTGCATCAGGCAGGGGGCCGAGGCCTTCGGCTGGCGCGAGGCGCGCCGGCGCACGGCGGCAGGCAGAAAGGACAAAGGCCACCTCAAACGGGGGGTGGGCATGGGCAGCTGCCTCTGGTTTGTCGGGGGCGGCGGGCCCCCCGCCACGGTGATCGTCAAGCTTTTTGCCGACGGCAGCGTCAATCTCAACATGGGGGCCAGCGATATCGGCACCGGCACCAAAACCGTCATGTCCATGGTGCTGGCCGAGGAGCTGGGGGTAAGGCCTGCCACCATCCAGATCGAGCATGCCGATACCGGCTCCACCCAGTACGCCACCCCCAGCGGCGGCAGCAAGACGGTGCCCACCGAGTCGCCGGCCGTGCGCTCGGCGGCCATTGCCGTCAAGCAGCAGCTGCTGAAAATGGCGGCCGGGGAACTGGGCAGCCCGGTGGAGAATCTCCGCTATACCGGCGAGTTCATTGAGGCCGTGGACAGCGGCAGGAAGGTGAAGATAACCGATATCGCGGCCCTGAAAAAACAGGGGGTGGTGGTGGGCATCGGCTACCGGGGGCCCAATCCAGAGGGCAAGGTGGTCAATCCCTTTGCCGCCCAGTTCTGCGAGGTGGAGGTCAACACCCGGACCGGCGAGGTGCGCATCCTGCGTTTTCTCGGCGCCCATGAGAGCGGCCGGGTGATGGACCGGCTCACCTTTGACAACCAGGTCTTCGGCGGCATTACCATGGGAATCGGCCTGGCTATGACAGAGACCCGCATCCTTGATGAAAACCGGACCGGTAAGATGGTCAACCGCAACCTGCACGACTATAAGCTGCCCACGGCCCTCGATGTGCCTGTCGACATGGTCTCGCTGCCCGTGGACCTGCCGGATAGCGAGGCCAACAACACCGGGGCCAAGGGGCTGGGGGAACCGGTGACCATCCCCACGGCGGCGGCCATTGCCAATGCCATCTATGACGCCGTCGGCGTGCGGGTGCGGCAGTCCCCCGCCGATCCCCTGACCATGAACCGTTTACTGGCCGAACAGGGCCAGGAGGTGCGATCATGACCGTTCATTTCAGTTATGTCAGGCCGGCTTCCCTGCAGGATGCCATGGGCCAGCTGGGCAGTGACAATGCCCGGATCCATGCCGGCGGCACCGACCTTTTGGGCTGTCTGCGCGATGAGGTTTTCCCGGCGGCAAAGATTGTCAGCCTCAGCCGGCTCGGGAGTCTGCAGGGCATCAGCAAGACCGCGGACGGCGGGCTGTCTATCGGCGCCCTGACCACCATTGCCGAGGTGGCGGCCCATCCCCTGATCCGGGAGAAATATGCGGCCCTGGCCCAAGGGGCGGCTGCGGTGGCCAGCCCCCAGATCCGCAACCAGGGCACCCTGGGCGGCAATCTCTGCCAGAAGCCGCGCTGCTGGTACTACCGGGGCGAATTTCACTGCCTGCGCAAGGGGGGAGAATACTGCTATGCGGTAAACGGCGAGAACCAGTACCATTGCATTCTCGGCGGCAAGAATTGTTTCATTGTCCATCCCTCGGATACCGCGCCGGCCCTGTTGGCCTTTGGCGCCGGCCTCCACATCGCCGGACCCCGGGGCAGCCGCACCGTCGGCCTGGAGGATTTTTTTGTGCCGCCGTCCCGGGACGTAACCCGGGAAACCGTGCTGGAACCGGAAGAGATCGTCACCGAGATCCTGCTGCCGCCGGCCTCTGCAACCCTGCGCAGTTCCTACCGCAAGGTGCGGGCCAGGCAGGCCTGGGATTTCGCCCTGGCCGGGGTGGCCCTGGCCCTTGAGCTGGCAGGGGGCCGGGTGAACAAGAGCCGGGTGGTGCTGAGCGGCGCGGCCCCCATCCCCTGGCGGGCCGTGGAGGTGGAAAAAATCATCGACGGCTCCACGCTTACCCCGGAGGTGATCCGCGAGGCTGCCGCCGCCGGGGTGGCCAAGGCCAGCCCTTTAAGCAAAAACGGCTACAAGATCCACCTCTTTCAAGGCTTGCTGGCAGAAGAGCTGGAGAAGATGGGAGGGGGGTGAGTCGGGCTTCGGCACAAGGGAACTTCTTGTTGTCCGAGAAAACGGGTCATTTCCGCGCTTAACCCAAGTTTAACACAAGCGAAGCTAATTTAGCGATTTTTGCTCCATTTGCTCTCAAAAAATCTAATAATATCAATGGGGACTTTGTTAGAGACGATTTGTAGTGCCATAAAATTTATAAGACGTATTGACTTTTTCACAGAAATCTGTCAATGATCATTCATGTTCATTCGACAGACAAAAACCAGCAACGCGGCAGCAGGAGAAGCTTATTTCACCTTCCGGCTGGTTGCCTCGGAAAGATT
>JALNXE010000024.1 GCA_023230525.1 Desulfobulbaceae bacterium | reverse complement strand
GCACCGCCTGAGCGGCGGCATCCCCCGGGAGATCAACCGCCTGCTCTATAACGGCTTTCTTGAGGCCTTAAGCTGCAACCAGCAGATCATCAACGCCGCGCTGATCGAGACCGCCGGCCACAAACTCGGCATAGCCCATGGGCAAGCTCAGCAGACTGCGGCTCAGGCGGCAGAGTAACGACAAAAAAAGGGAAGAAGGGGTGGGTGAGGCGGAACTTGCCGTGCTCACCGGCGGCGGCGCAGCAGACCGCAATGGGGAAAATGGCGGAATCCGGGCAGACGGCAACGATATCCCCCCTGCCCCAGCGGTTTCCCGCGGCAAAAGAAAATCCGGCAAATGAAAAGAAAGTATTGTCTGCGGGTCTTTTTTTAGGTAAGTCAAGTTAAAGGTAACGTCAGGCAGCATTTGCGGCCCGCTGTTCCGCCCAATTTTTTTTCCATCACCCCGGGAAATGGCGGCTCCCCTTGCCAGGGGGGCAAGGCGGTTGAACGGTACCTTTATAACCCGCATCCCTTATGACCTGTTGGCAAGCAACTATGGCTTTCTTCCCTATTCTGCAAATACTCTGTTCAACGGCTGAGGACCGCCGCCCCCTGCCCCTGCCGGATGATAAAGCTGCTGCCGCCTCCGGCGGGACGGGCAGGCAGATTGTCGTGGCCTGCCCTGACTGTGATCTGCTCAATCGCTTGCCGGAAGGGGTTGATGCCAACCTGGTCTGCGCGCGCTGCGGCGCTGTTTTGCGCAAGCACCGGACGAACAGCATTGACCGCTCCCTGGCCCTGACCCTGGCGGCCCTGATTCTCTTCATCGTCTCCAACAGCTTCCCCTTCCTGGCCATGAAAAGCGGCGGTTTTATCCAGGAAACCACCCTGCTGACCGGCGTTCACGAACTGTGGAAACAGGAACTCTACGGGCTTTCGTCTTTGGTCCTGCTCACCTGCGTGCTGGTGCCTCTGGCGCAGATTACCGGCCTGCTGTATATCCTGGCCCCGCTGAGGTGGGACGCAGGGCCCGCCCCCCAGGCAGTCCGTGTTTTCCGCCTGGTGCAGGACGTCGCCCCCTGGGGGATGATGGAGGTGTTCATGCTCGGCATCCTGGTCGCCCTGGTGAAACTGGGCAAGATGGCGACCATCATTCCCGGCATCTCGGTTTTTTCCTTCGGCGTCCTGATCTTCGTCATGGCCGCGGCCTTTGCAACCCTCGACCCGCCGCTGCTGTGGGACCGCCTGGATCTGCGCCGATGAATAAACAACCCGCCACCGCCCGCAAGCTCGGCCTGCTCAGCTGTCACGACTGCCATCTGCTGGTCGATCAGCCGCATCCCCAGGCGCACTCCAGCTGTCCGCGCTGCGGCGCCCCCCTGCACCTGCGCAAGCCGAACAGCCTGCACCGCACCTGGGCCCTGGTCTGTGCCGCCATTATCCTCTACATCCCGGCCAATGTCCTGCCGATCACCATCACCTCGGCGCTCGGCACCAGACAGGCCGACACCATCCTGAGCGGCGTCATCTATTTCATGAAAAGCGGATCGTGGGAGATTGCGGCGGTGATTTTTATCGCCAGCGTTTTTGTGCCCTTTGCCAAGCTGGTGATTCTCATCTGCATACTGCTGAGCGTGCACTTCCGCTCGGCGTGGCGGCCCAAGGACCGTACCGTGCTTTACCGCATTACCGAGATGGTCGGCCGCTGGTCCATGGTGGACATCTACGTGGTCACCATCCTGGTGGCGCTGGTAAAACTCGGGGCCATAGCCACCATTGAGGCCGGTCCGGCCGCCGTTTATTTTGCCGCGGTGGTGGTCATCACCATGTTCGCCGCGGAGAGTTTTGATCCCCGTCTCATCTGGGATGTCATCGAGGAGGATGTATGACCGACCTGAATCAGGCTGCCCAACAGGCAGCAACCGCCAGAACCCAGAACAAGCGCGCCTTTTCCATTATCTGGGCCGTGCCGATCGTGGCGCTGTTGATCGGGGGTTGGCTGGCCGTTAAGGCGATCAGCGAAAAGGGACCGACCATCACCATCACCTTTGTCAGCGGCGAGGGGCTGGAGGCAGGCAAAACCAAGATCAAGTACCGGGACGTGGAGGTGGGTGAGATCGAGCGGATCACCCTGAACGAGGATATCTCGCGGGTGGTGGTCATTGCCAAGCTGGTCAAGGGCAGTGAAAAGTACCTGACCGACAAGACCAAGTTCTGGGTGGTCCGCGCCAGGATCAGGGGCGGCTCCGTCTCCGGCCTCGGCACCGTGCTCTCCGGGGCCTACATCTCCATAGATCCGGACAAGACGGGCAAATCGACCAGAACCTTCACCGGACTGGAAGTGCCGCCGGTAATTACCCTTGGTCAGCCGGGACGTCACTTCAGGCTCAACACCGACAATCTCGGCTCCCTGGACATCGGCGCTCCGGTCTACTACCGGCAGATCCAGGTGGGCCAGGTGGTGGGCTACGGCTTCGGGGCGGAAGGCAAGGAGGTCGACATCCAGCTGTTCATCGAAGCGCCCTATCATGCCTGGGTGACGGAAAACACCCGCTTCTGGAATGCCAGCGGGATCGATGTCTCCCTTAACGCCCAGGGGCTCAAGGTCAATACCCAATCGATGGTCTCCATCGTCAGCGGCGGCATTGCCTTTGACGTGCCGAACGGCACCCAGCCGGGTAAGGAAGCGGAAGACAACACGGTTTTCAGCCTCTATCCCGATCGCGCCAGTATTCAGGAGAAGATTTACACTGTCCGCCGCTCCTGGATGCTGCTGTTTGACCAGTCAGTGCGCGGACTGAGCGTCGGCGCACCGGTGGAGCTCCATGGCATCCAGATCGGCGAGGTGGTCAGCCTCGACCTGGAATACGATGCCGCCATGAAGAATTTTTATGTTCCCGTGGTCATTGCCATCGAACCGGAACGTATCCGCGTCAGCAACGGCAATGACCCCATGTTGCCCACTGCCGATAAATCCGAATTAATGATCAAGTGGCTGGTCGAAGAACGAGGCCTGCGCGCCCAGCTCAAAACCGGCAACCTGCTGACCGGCCAGCTCATGGTGAATCTCGAGTTCCATCCCGCGGAAGCGAAAGTGCAGCTTGCCCATCGCGATGGCTACCCCCTGGTGCCGACCATGCCCGGATCGCTGGAACTGCTGCAGGAGAGCCTGACCAAAATCATCAGCCGCCTGGAAAAGGTGCCGTTCGACGAGATCAGCGCAGAACTCCAGCTGGTGCTGCAGGAGGCCCGAACCACCCTGAAACAGATCGGCGGCGTTGCCGGCACCCTCACCAGCGAAACCGCTCCTGAGCTGCAGACGACGCTGGTCAAGTTGCAGCAGACCCTGGAGACCCTGCAGGGCACCGTGGGCGTCGAGCTGCAGAAGACCCTGGTGGAACTGCAGAAATCCGTGGGCAAGGATTCGCCGTTAAACTATAACGCCCAGAAAACCCTTGAGGAACTGTCGCTGACGCTGCGCTCATTACGGGAACTGACCTCCACCTTGGAGCAGCAGCCGCAGTCGATCGTCTTCGGCAAGGAGAAGGAGAAAGAAACCCGTGAATAGATTTTTCCAATCCCTGCGTTTGCCGGCGCTGCTCGGCCTGGCGGCAATAGCCGCTGCCGCCTGCAGCGCCGCTTCTCCCCAGGTTACCTACTACAGCCTGCTCGCCACCAATACTGCCCCGCAGATTGCGGCCGCCCGGCACGAAAAGCTCGTGCTCAGTGTCGGCCCGGTGGTGATTCCCGATGTGCTCAAAAAGTCGCAGATTGCCACCGGCGGGACGGATGGCCGTTACCAGCTCAGCGAGTTTCACCGCTGGGTCGGGGAAGTCGACCGGGAATTGGCCAGGGCCGTGGCCGAACAACTGGCGGCTCGGCTCGGCACCGAACAGGTGGCCGTCTTCCCCTGGGATCAGCATCTGCAGCCGACCTTCCGGGTGCTGCTCGATGTGCTGTCCATGGGCGGCGAACCGGGCCGGGAGGCGAAGCTCGTGGTGCGCTGGTCGCTGGTTGATCCGCAAGGCAGGATGGCGCCGGTCATCCGGCGCAGCGATCTGAGCGAACAGCCGGCTGATGCCGGCTTCGGCGCCTGGGTGAACGCCCAGCAGCACAACATCAGCCAGCTGAGCGAGGAGATTGCCGCCGCAATCGAGGCGTCATGTGAATAATCTCACTTGACTGATATACGTCTCGGGCGTATGATTGTATCATGTTTGTATTTGTTGAGTTAAATCCCTTCGCCGCAGTTCGTGACAAATACTTAAGTGACGATGAATTCGTGGCGCTGCAGCTCTATTTGACGGAACACCCTGAGGATGGTGATGTTATTCCTCACTCCGGCGGGTGCCGGAAACTGAGGTGGGCGGTCAGAGGACGAGGCAAGCGCGGCGGCGTACGGGTGATATATTTTCTACGACTCGACCCAGGGCAGATAGTATTGGTGACAATGTACGCGAAGAACGTACAAGAGAACATCGATCCTAAACTGCTTAGACGCCTAAAGGAGGTATTTGAAAATGGCTAAGTTATCAGAAAAAGAACTGGTTGCATGGGAGAAAACGCGTGACTTGAATGCCGAGCTGTCGCAGGCCGTTCAAGAGATAAAACGCGATAAATGGGCACGTAAGACTGAGTTTATTATGCAAGAAGACGGATCAGTTCGTCGCGTTATCACCAGGCGTAACGGAATAATTGAGAAAGATGAAATTATCCCGGCGGAAAGGGCACAGGTCGCGGCGGCAAGGGCGGCGACCGGATTGTCGCAAGCCGCTTTTGCTAAACTCCTAGGAGTTTCAGTGCGAACACTTCAGGAATGGGAGCAGGGGCGGAAAATACCTTCCGGCGCCGCCGCAACCTTGCTGAAAGTAGCTTCACGGCATCCTGAGGTGTTGCAGGAATTGGCAGCGTAACTCACTTCTGGGAGAGCCTCAGAGTCAAGCTGACGCCGAGAAAGGTGGCGGCGTTTCGCGGTGAAGAAACGCGGAGAAACTCGGGTCTTGCAATATAAGAAAGTAACTTTTCAAGACCTGGCCCTCTCCTCTGCTCCTGACGACAGTTAATCATCTTGCCGAGCGCATATGAATGGAGTAGGAAATAGAAAATGATGTAGCCCCATGGCATATTTTTTCGTTTTTCTGCCTGGCTGTAATGAGGGGATTTCTATAAGAAAAAGCAGAAGAAAAAGGGAACCCGTCAATACCGCAGCGATCATTTTTGCCAGCGAATTTGCTGGCAGCTTTCTGCATATCGCGCAATTTATAATGATATACTGTCCTTAAATAGAATTTAAAGGTATATTTTTGTGGATTTATTAAGAGCTCAGAGATTTCTAATTCCACCTTTTTTTCTAATTATTGTAATTTTAATAAACTCTATTATCTCTTATGGATTTTATGGGGTTGTATTATCTATTAAATGCCTAGGAATTACACCTTCAATTTTAATTTTTTTTATTAGTACCTATACTTTTGGTTATATTATTGGCTCAACATCAACATCTTTAATACATTTGACAGATAAGCTAAAAATTAAGCTAAAAATGAAAAATAGTTTTTATTTTAAGAATTGGAAACAATATTATTTTAATAATTTTTCTGAATTTCATAAGAATGCATATCTTGTATTACAAAACGATGACAATATTATAACAAATAGCATGAGAGATTGGATTGTTAGAAGATGGTCAATAGTTTCAATTAATATCAATTCAATTATTGGTATTATATTTGGATGGTTAATTAGCTGTTCGTATTTCCATATCAAAATTAATTTGTTATGGATAACAATAAATTGGGTATGGATAACAATAAATATAATACTAATTACAATATTATATTTCAATGCATCTAGGTCAAGAAAAGATATTTTAGATATTGAAGAAGAATTTTTAAAAAAGTTATCAATCCGGTCGTTAATTGCCGAACATCATCTGAGACCGCGTTGAATTCGTGACAGAGAAGGGACGTCCATAAAATCATAAAAATCGCCTAACCAGGCGCTTGAGTGGACGGAGAAGTCGAGACCGTGCCGGTGAAGAGGTATTCAGCAAGCTGCATGCCAGACTGAAAAGGTTCTTTGCCTTAAAATGTGGGTTATGCTCTGAAGGCTGAATACACAATAGGCCTGTTGCAAGGTGCAATTTTGGCGCTAAAACTGAATTAACTGGCCTTGTTCGCCTTTCTGAGCCTTCTGTTGTTCTCGTAATAGCGAAATGAGCTTAACCAATCTATTAAATATCACGGGGTAACAAAATGAAACAAGGAGTCGATTCAAACGACAAAAATCGAGAAGCTGAAGAAGATCAACTCGCCGAATTAATAAAGCAGGCTGGCGATGAGGCCCGTGCGCGAAAAAAAGAAGCACTGGCCCGGCATTTTATTAAAATTCAGACTGTAATAACTGAAGCGTTATCTTCGCAGCAAGGTTCTATGCCAAGATGACAAGCATTCAGAAATAAAGGTGATCTTCATGGAAACAAAAAAATTTCTGTATTATCAAGAAGATGATATGTTTATTGGGTGGTTGGATGCTTATCCCAATTATAAAACTCAAGGGGCAACCCTTGATGAATTAAAGGAAAATTTGAAGGACATATATGAAGAATTAACCAGCGGAAGCATACCGAACGTTGTTCATGTCGGGGAGCTTCGTGTCGCATGAAGCGCATAGATTTAATCCGCGCAATTGAGGGAATGGGGTGCGTCTTTATTCGGCATGGCGGCAGACATGACTGGTATCAGAATCTGGAAACGAAAATATCGCAACCAGTTCCCCGACATAACGAAATCAAAGATTCAAGCGAAGCATATTCTTAAAATACTCAAAGAAAGTGTATAACATTTGCGCCACCAGATTCGGGCCGAAAACCGTCCCTGGCCCTCATAATTCTCATTCCCAAGCCAGCTCATAACTGGCGCTGCGGCCGCCGCCGGGATTCTGCCGGAGATTTCCTTTGGCGAGTAAATCGGTAATTTCGCGGTAGGCGGTGGCGCGGCTGACATGGGCAAGACCGGCGAACTTGCGGGTGGTCAGCCCGCCGGCAAAACCTCCTGATCCGGCCTTTCGCTTTGAGATCAAGCTCAATTCAAATATTCAGCCAACCTGCGACCGGGGCAGATTTCTTGAAGCCGTGTAGACAAAAGTGCAAAACGCTCCGGCGTGGGTGCCCCCAATATCACTGCTCCACCCCAAGCCCCCATCATCCGCTCTTTTCACCACCATCCCCCTGCCATGTTCCGTTCCGGATTCTCCCGACCAGGCCATAGGCACGCCATGATATTTGCGGGCGGGTGGTCAACGGCAGCCGGGCACCGGAATTAACCAGGCCAGTGCTTCCTGCCTGCCGCAAAAATATTTTTTTTAAGCTGACAGATATAAATTGACAGGTAATCCGGAAAAAAGGTATCTAATTGTTATGGCCGTTTAAGCTATTAAACCAGGCTTGTTTTTTGAGCAGGGGGTACCCGGCCAGGAGCTTGACAGAGGCCTTGACGAGGACAAAACACCAAGGGCGCATGTGGTCTCTGCTGCTCCCCATGATATCCTGCGGATTGGTCAAAATGAAGGCCAGCGTGATTACGCGGCATGACAAGAGAACCGGAAGGAGAGATCCTATGAAACGAAAAACAGTATATGCTGGAATGGGAGCACTGCTTTTGCTGGCTGGCTGCACCAGCTCACATAAGGAACTGAAGGCCTGCGCCGAGCTGGTGAACAGCGGTTTCCGGCCGGTTGCCAATGAACGCACCGAGAGGTTCCTCGGCAAGGTCCAGGAGGATACCGCCGAGTGCCGCGGCGGCGACCGCGCCCTGGCCTTTCGCCGCACACCCTATGTGGACTGGGCCAACTACTGGGCCACGGCCGACGCCGTCAGCTTTTATCCCGGCACCGATGCCATCGGCGGACACCTGCGTCCCAACGGCCGAGGGATCGACGGCGCGCTGCTCGATCTCGAGTACCAGCGCATGGAGCTGATCAAGTTCAACCTGTTCGACAACAGCGGCACCTACAAAGATTACGTGGAGGGACGCAACGGCGTGAACGGACCCGCCCTCACCGTCTGGGACACCATGCGCCTGCCGAAAGACAACCCCTATTATCAGGCGGTGGGCGGCGACGGTCCCCAACTCTGCCAGGGGGAACTGATCCGCGGCCGCGCGCTGACCGGCATCTGCAATGACATCAAAAATCCCCTCATGGGCTCCACCGGCCAGCCCTTTGCCCGCAACGTGCAGTTTGAAGCCACCTTTCCGGACCTGGGCAAAGACGAGCTGGCCCGCAACCGCCACGGAGACCGTCTCGGACTGCTGAAACCCGATCCCCAGGTGATCAGCCGCCTTCTCTTCACCCGGCAGCAAACCGAGCCCGACAAGTGTAACGAGGGGCAGGGCCTGCCCGGCTACTTGCCCGAGGCCAACTGCGACTATAAAAAAGCGCCCTTCTTCAATGTCTTGGCCGCCTTCTGGATCCAGTTCATGACCCACGACTGGTTCTACCATCTCCAGGAAGGGCACAATCGCCCCGAGATGATGCCGGTGGGCTGCGGCACGCCGGAGCACCCCCTGAGCCAGGAAGAGATCGACCGGCTGGGCTGCCGCCCCGGCGACCGGATGGACAGGGCCTACATCGCCCAAGACACGGAGCCGGCCACTTTCACTTCCCAGGGCAAAGAGCACCTGACCCGCGCCTACAAAACCACCAGCAACAACGTCACCGCCTGGTGGGACGCCTCGCAGCTCTACGGCTTCGATGATACTTCCCGCCAGCGGGTCAAGCGCGACCCGGCCGACCCGGCCAAGCTGCTGCTCAAACCCCTCGGCCAGCGGCCGGGCGAAGGCGAAAAGCAGGGGTATCTGCCGCTGTTCCAGCCCGGCGATCCGATCAACCCGCAATGGACCGGCCAGGAAGCCACGGCCTTCCCGGATAACTGGTCCATCGGCATGAGTTTCTATCACAACCTCTTCTCCCGCGAGCATAACCTTTTCGTGGACGCCTTCCGCAAACAGGCGGCTTTGACCCCGACCGCCGACTCGGGCCTGCGCAACCCCGCCCATGCCGATCAGGTGATCCGCTACCAGGACGTCTCGGCCGACGAGCTATTCGAAGCGGCGCGCCTGGTCGTCTCGGCGGAAATCGCCAAGATTCATACCACCGAATGGACCCCGCAACTTCTTTACGACGAGCCCCTGTACCTGGCGATGAATGCCAACTGGAACGGGTTCTTCCATGGTAAGGACCTGGCTTCGGCGGCCCTGGAAAAGATCGTGGTCAACAACTTCGGCAAATCCGAGGATGCCAGGAAAAAGAACCAGTGGTATTCCGTCCTGGCGTCAGGCCCCGGCATCATCGGCCTGGGGAGCCGGGTGTACAGGGACGACGCCATCTTTGCCCTGTATGACCCCAAGAAAACCGATATCTGGGATCTGAAAAACCCCGATCACGTCAATGGCGGCACCAACCATTTCGGCTCGCCTTTCAACTTCCCGGAAGAATTCGTCAACGTCTACCGGCTGCACGCCCTGGTTCCCGACCTCATCGAGTACCGGGAGTGGACCGCCGACCCCAATGTAATCCGCTACAAAATTCCCGTGGTGGATACCTTCCGCGGCAAAGCCACCCCGGAGATGGAGGATCGGGGCCTGGCCAACTGGGCGCTCTCCATGGGCCGGCAACGGCTGGGGCTGCTGACCCTGCAAAACCACCCGCTGTTTCTGCAGAACCTGACCCTGCCGCGCCTGCAGTCGGCCACCAACAAGATGGACATCCCCGCCCTTGACCTGATCCGCAGCCGTGAGCAAGGAGTTCCCCGCTTCAACGAATTCCGGCGGCAGTATGGACTCAAGACCCTCACGGGTTTTGATGACTTCATCGACCGGCATCTGCCCGCAGACTCCCCCGAGCGGGCCGAACAGCAACGGCTGGCGGGGCTGCTGCGCCAGGTCTATGGCCAGCATCAATGCGACGCCTCCAAGGTCATCACCTCGGCCCAGGAAAACGATGACGGCTCCCCCATCAACGACTGCCTCGGACACCCCGACCACAGCATGGTGGACAACATCGAGGACCTCGACACCGTGGTCGGCTGGCTGTCGGAATTCACCAGGCCCCACGGCTTTGCCATCTCCGAGACCCAGTTCCAGGTCTTCATCCTCAATGCCTCCCGGCGGCTCTTCAGCGACCGCTTCTTCACCTCCAGCTTCCGGCCCGAGTTCTACACCACCCTTGGCCTCCAGTGGGTCATCGACAACGGCCCGGACGGCAAGGTGATGGAAAAGGAGAAATCCAACGGCCACGCGGTGGAGGTCTCGCCCCTGAAGCGGGTGCTGCTGCGCACCATGCCCGAACTTGCGCCCCAGCTGGCGCAGGTGGTCAACGTCTTCGACCCCTGGGCCAGGGACCGGGGCGAGTACTATTCGCTGCAATGGAAACCATTGCCCGCCGCCGAGACGGATACGGCATTCAGCGATACAAAGTAAAAATCGGACGGACGAGCAGGAGGTAACGACAATGCCGGCGAAGCAGCAAACCATTGACGAACTGGTTGCCCAGATGATTGAGGGCATCGAGGCCGTCACCCTGGCCGAAAAGGAAAACGGCGTCATCCCCAGGTTCAATCAGGCGAAAACCATTGCCTGCCTGCACGCGGAATTTACGGTGCATAACAATATCCCCGCCCAACTGCGGCACGGACTTTTCGCCCAAGCGGCCAGTTATCCCGCCATGCTGCGCTTTGCCAGCGCCAGCAACCGGGATGACTCGAAAAAGGATATCCGCGGCCTGTCGATCCGGGTAATGAATGTCCCTGGCCCGGTTCTCTGGGGGGAGCCCGGGGTCCAGGATTTCCTATTAAACAGTTACCCCGCGCTTTTTGTCGCCACGCCCGAGGACTTTCTGGCCTTTATCCGCGCCAGAAAGGCGGGCAAGGAACTCGGTTTTTTCCTCAATCCCTTCAACCCCCACCTGCAATCACTTGCCATCGTCCTCAAGGCCCAGCAAAAGCATCTGAGTCCGCTGGATATCCGCTACTGGAGCACCGTCCCCTTTCGTCTGGGCGAAACAGGCGGCCTGGCGGTCAAATACTCGGTGACCCCCTGCTCGACCTACACGACCACCCAGGTGGTGGAGGCCGGAGAAAACCAGTTGCGCGCCGCCATCAGGGCGCATCTGCAGCAGGGCGAGGCCTCTTTTCATTTCGGCGTGCAGCGTCAGACGGATCCAAACACCATGCCCATTGAGGACGCCTCGGTTATCTGGGATGAAGGCCAAACGCCGTTTCAGACGGTGGCAACCATCACCATTGCCAATCAGGATTTTGCTGATCCGCAATCCCTGGCAGACTGCGAGCGCAGCAGTTTCAATCCCTGGCAGTGCCTGGCGGCCCATGCCCCACTGGGCAGGATGAACGAGGTCCGGCGGCTGGTTTATGTCCGTGCCGCCCAACTGCGAAACAAGGAGTAACCACCATGCACCCCACTATCCGAACCTGGCTGAACAAGTCCCGCAGAGAACTCGACGAAATCTATAGCAACAGCGAAGCCGGCACGATTCCCACCGGCAATACTTACGGCACCGCCATTCTGGCGGGCTCGGTGTTTGCAAAATTTGTGGCCTGGTTTTCCCGGATTTTTGCCTGGAAAGGGAAGGTTTTCGATCTGTTCTGCCCGGATCACCAGGCAGGCATTCTGCTCAATAAAATATCCCCGTTCGGCCTGCGCTCCATTGTCGCCAAGGTCTATCTGGACAAAAGCTGGCTCGACGGCAAGGAAACCATTGTCATCGATTATTCCAGAACCTCCTTTGTTGCCAAGGCTATCCGCGATGAGATCCGCGAGGTGGAACCAGGCGTCTACCTGGGCAAGGTGTGGTGGGGGAAAAAACGCATCCTCGATTTTGCCCTGACCAGGCAAATGCTCTAGGAGTGGAACCGAACCCATGACTCCTCAGTCCACCTTTCTCATTATCGCTCCCATTCGTGACGGGCACATTGAAGGCCTGCGCACCCTGCTGCGCTCGATGAATAAGGCCCCCGGCCAGGTCGATCCGGCAAACAGCCTGGTCCCCTTCGGCCGGTTCGACCGGCTGCACGTGGCCCGCTTTGTCATCCTGGAATTGCATACCGCAGATGATATCGGAGAATACGGACTGCCGCCCCACGAGTGGGTTCCCTCCCTGGCCTTTCTGGGCGATTTCGACGGTGACGGCCGGAGTTTCTTAGCGGAACTCGCCGCCCATGCCGGGCCGGGGCTGAAAAAGATATTTTCCTTCTGCGCAGGGTTTAGCGGGGAAAACGACCTGCGGGTCTGGATGCAGGCCCACAGTATCCGGCCCCGGGCGAATTACGTCAACTGGCTTGGCCGCACGGTCAAACAGGTGCGTGAAGAGGCGGCCCTGCATCAGAGTCTGGCGGCCTGTTTAGAAAAAATCGTCACCGAGGTGGGCCGGGACAATTACCGGGCCATCCGCCAGAAGCTGCTCACTCATGTGGAAATTGAAAAGGCGGAGAAGCGGCTGACCCTCACCCCGCCGGAACCGACCCCGCTCGGCTGGCTGATCAACAACTGGCTGCACAAGATCGGCGTACCGCTGCTTTTACTGCTGCTGTCTCCCCTGCTGCTGGTTGCCGCGCCTTTTCTGGCCTGGCGTTTACGTATGCTGGAACGCTCGGACCCGGAAATCGTCATCCGGCCGGAACGTGAGCATATCCGCCAGCTCTCCGTGCTGGAAGATCATGACGTGACCAACCAGTTCAACGTGCTGGGTGATGTGAAACCGGGGCTATTCCGCTTGCTGCTGCTCAAGACGGCGCTGCTGCTGCTCGACTATTCCACCAGGCATATTTACAACCGAGGCTATCTCACCCGGGTAAAGAGCATCCACTTTGCCCGCTGGGTACTGGTCGACCACAACCGGAGTTTGTTCTTCGCCAGCAACTATGACGGCAGCCTTGAGAGCTATATGGACGATTTTATTAACAAGGTTGCCTGGGGGCTGAACCTGGTCTTCAGCAACGGCGTGGGGTATCCCGCCACCCGGTGGCTGCTGAAAAAGGGGGCCGAACAGGAGCAGCACTTCAAATACGTCCTGCGGCGGCATCAGTTGCCCTCCGAGGTCTGGTACAAGGCCTACCCTGGGCTGACCGCCTTTGATTTATGGCGCAACAGCCTGATCCGGCAGGGGGTGGAGGTGCGCCAGTCCAGCGAGTCGGCAATCCGCGAATGGCTGAGCCTGATCTGAAGGGGAGAATGGCGATGGAAAAGTCAACCGGCTTTGAATTTGACGACCTGCAGGGGCTGTTGCGCTTCGGCTACGGCAAATTGACCGAATCCTGTTTCATGCTGCTCGATATCAGCGACGCGGCGGTGGCCAGGCGGTGGCTGGCGACAGCTCCGGTCACTAATGCCGTGGCCGCAAGCCCGCCACCGGCGACGGCCCTGCAGATAGCCTTTTCGGCAACGGGGTTGCAGACCATGGGACTCAGGCAATCGCTGCTTGACGGTTTTTCCGATGAGTTCATCACCGGCATGGCCGGAGACGAAAGCCGCTCCCGCCGCCTGGGAGACATCCTCGGCAATGCCCCGCCACACTGGCAGTGGGGAGGGAACCAGGAGCAGATGCCCGATATCATGCTCCTGCTCTATGCCCGTCCGGGGGAGATGGAGGCCTGGCGAAAAAGCGTGGAAAGCGAAGGGTTTAGAGCTGCCTTCCGGGTCCGCGTCATCCTGCCGACCAACTATATCGGCGCCCTCGAACCCTTCGGCTTTGCCGATGGCATCAGTCAGCCGGTGATCGACTGGGAACGCCGGCAAAGCACGGACCTGCATGAGCGCGACCGCTACTCCAACCTGCTGTCCGCCGGCGAAGTGGTGCTCGGCTACCCCAATGAGTACGGGCTGTATACCTCGCGGCCGCTCATCGATCCCCGGGAGGACGGACTGGCGGCAGGACTGCCCGATGCCGAGGATGCCCCGGCGCTCAAGGATTTCGGGCGCAACGGGTCGTATCTGGTCATCCGGCAGCTGCATCAGGATGTTCCCGGCTTCTGGCAATTTCTTGATAAGGCGGCCGGTTCGGTGCCGGAAAAACGCGAAGAACTGGCGGCAAAGATGGTGGGCAGACAGCGTGACGGCGCGCCGCTTACGCCGCCGGTGGGCGAGGACATCCCCGGCATCCCGCCTGATGCGCCATCCAACCATTTCACTTACGACCTTGACGTACAGGGGCATCATTGCCCGATCAGCGCCCATATTCGCCGGGCCAACCCCCGTAGCGGCGATTTGCCGCCGGGGGTCACCGGCTTTCTTTCCCGCCTGCTGAAAATTCTCGGCTTCGGCCGGAAACGGGCGGATGAAGACCTTGTCGCCTCCTCGCGATTCCATCGTCTGCTGCGGCGCGGCCGCAGCTATGGCCCCCTGCTGGCGCCGGAAGATGCCGTCAAACCGGAGGCGCCGGCCGCTGAACGGGGCCTGCAGTTCATCGTCCTGGGCGCCAGCATTTCCCGGCAATTTGAATTTGTCCAGAATGCCTGGCTGATGAGCGGCAAATTCGGCGGTGTGCAACAGGAAAGGGACCCCCTGCTGGGCACGCGGGAACCGCTGGCCAATGGCGAGCCGACGGATACCTTCAGACGCCCGGATCCCACCGGCCCGGTGCGGAAAACCTGCCAACTGCCGCAATTTGTCACGGTGCTGGGCGGGGGCTATTTCTTTATGCCGGGACTGCGGGCCCTCCGCTACCTTGCGACTTTACCTGCTACGGGAAGCGAGAAAGACCATGAATAACAAACACAGGATACTGGGGTTCATCCACCGCGTCGCCCTTGAGCTGCTGCATATCGAACGCCGGCTCGAACCCTGGTTCCGTCCCCAGCTGAACCGGATTCTTCGGGAACCCCTGGCTGCAGTCATCCAGTTTTTCATCAACCTGCAGCGCAGCAACGAAAACATGCGCCTGGCCGAGGAGAAAACAGCCCCGGCCGAGAAGGAAAGTCTGGATGAAATCATCGATCTCATGGCCGACCAGATGCGGGGGCATTTCAAACCAGGGGCCTACGAGCGGGGCGGCAACACCAAAACCCACGGCATTGTGCGGGCCACGGTCACCATCCGCGACGATCTGCCGGCCCACTGCCGCAAGGGCATCTTCGCCGTTGCCCGCAGCTATCCGGCTTACGTGCGCTTCTCCGGTCCCGGTCCGGATGTGCCGGCCGATATCCGTGACGTCGGCTTTGCCAGTATGGCGGTCAAGCTCATGGGTGTGCCAAGGGAAAAAATGATGGCCGAGGAAAAATTTACCCAGGATTTCATCACGGTCTGCACGCCGACCTTTGTCACGCCCAACACCCGGGAAAACGCTAAGCTCCAGTACTGGAGCCTGCTGGAGATGCCGCTCTATTACTTTCTCAATCCCAAGGACCCGCATATCCTCGATTTTCTCATGCAGGGCCTGTGGAATGAAACCCAGTACAACCCGCTGGGCCAGCGTTACTGGAGCTGCGTTCCCTACCTGCTCGGCGAAGGCCAGGCCATGATGTACTCCTTTGTGCCGAAAACCGAGGTGGACACCAAAATAGCCGGGCTGCCCTTCGGCTCGCCCTCATTTAATTATCTGCGCGAAAACATGAGCAAAACCCTCGGTGAAAAGGATGTGGAATTTGATCTCATGGTACAAATCCAAACCGATCCCCATCGCATGCCCATTGAAAACGCCGCGGTGCGCTGGCCGGAAAAGCTGTCGCCCTTCATCCCGGCCGCCACCGTGCATATTCCCCGGCAGAAATTCGATTCCGAGGCCCAGTTTGCCTTTGCCAGACGGCTCAAGATGAATCCCTGGCATTGCCTGCCGGAACATCGCCCCCTGGGCAATCAGAGCCGGGCCCGCCTGCGCATGTATTACGAGTTATCCAATTTCCGCCAGGAAATGAATAAAACAACCCACCTGGAACCGACCGGGGATGAGGTCTTTGTCTAAAACAACAGGGAGGAAACAGTCATGCAAGGCGAGAGATCATTTACGGCGGCAACGGCAGGGCTCATGCTGATGCTGATGCTCCTGCTGCCGCTGCTGGGCCTGGGTCCGCCACCCGCTTTTGGCGCGGAGAGTGGATTTGAAATTATCCCCAAATGGGTGCGCCCCGGCCGCAGCGTGACCATAAAGCTCGGACCGGAGGTCAATACCGCGACAACAATGTTTTTACGACTTTCCGGCCGCACCGCGGTCAGGGATTTTCCACTGAACAGCGACCAGATAAACAGGCGGATTATCGAGGTCAGGATACCGGCGGCCATAAACGCCGGGAAATATGAAACCTCTCTCGTTGACCAGGACGGCAGGGATCTGGGTATTTACGGGTCCGGATTGAAAATAGCGGCTTCGGATAAAGCGGAGGATAAACCCGTTATCACCAAGATCGTCCCCAGCGCCAGTTATCCGCTGCACGGCAGATACGGCTTTGATATCATCGGTGAAAATTTCGGAGACGATGTCCGGGGCATCAAAATCCTGATTAACGACACCGCCATTACCTTCGATAACACCCTGCAGAGACACGGCGGCGCAACATCGGAAAAGGACTGCAAAGAGGGGGGCTCCTGCCTGGTCTGGGGCTGGAAAAAACTCAGCGTCCGCGGCCTTTCCCTCACCGGGCGGCAGATTATCCGGCCAATGGCCGCAAGCATTGCCGTAGACGGCATAGAATCCGATAAAAAGACGATTATCCTCTCCCCTGTCGACCGCGCAATGCCCGGCATCATAGCCTTTGCCGCCCTCGGGATTCTCACCCTGCTGGTGTACCTCATGTTTCGGCGCAAGGCCTCCCTCCACCAGGTAAACGGCCAGCCGTACCGCGCCATGGCATTTCTTTTCATCGAGCCCAAGACCAACACCTTCAGTCTGTCGCAGCTGCAGCTGATACTCTGGTTGGCGGCGGCCGTGGTGGCATACACGTATCTGGCGGCGTCACGGGCCCTGGTGCAGTGGGACTGGCGGCTTTGCGAGGTGCCCGAGAACCTGCCCCTGCTGCTCGGCATCAGCGCCGGGACAACCGTCCTGTCCCTCGGCGCCACGGGTTTTCGGGGCAGCAAGGGCTCCGGGCCGCTCCACCCGGAATGGGGAGACTTTATTTCCTCGGGAGGCGTGTTCGCGCCCGAACGGCTCCAATTTTTCCTCTGGACCGTGATCGGCGTCTTCGGCTTCATCAGCGCAACCCTGGCCCAGGATCCGGCCTCGGTAACCGAGCTGCCCCGCATCCCGGACAGCTTTATCCCGCTTATGGGAGTCAGCTCGGTGGGTTACCTGGCGGGAAAGGTCACCAGAAAGCCGGGGCCGAATATCAGCCGGGTAGTCAAGACCGCCGATGCCGCAGCCCCCATGACCTTACGCATTCTGGGTGAAAATTTGTCACCCAAGGCCCAGGTAACGATAAACGGTACGCTGCTGCAGACGGAAGAGGTTTCCGCCGTTCCCGCGGCGCGCCCGGACCCGGAATTCGTCACGGAACTGATTGTCACTCCGGCCATCATAACTCTCACAGATGCCGATACTGTTGCGGTGAAGATCGTCAACCCCGACGGCCAGAGCGCGGAGATATAAACAGTAACCGCGGCCACGCTCAACAATAATGATGAGCCGATGCCTGGGATAACAAGAGATAAAGCTGAGTTGAGCAGCTTGTCTGCTCAAACGAAACTTATACCCTTGCGGTATAGTCAACAGATTCTGCAAACGGTTTTTACCAGAAAAAAGGAGATGGGCATGGGTACAGAAAATATCAAAACAACCGAGTCGCAGCCCGCTGCGCAGGAATTGACGGCCGCTTTGCAAAAGAGCGTTGGGCCGATTCTTGCGCAGCTCTTTAAAAAAATAAAAATTAATCAAGTCAGGGCGGAATCAGGCAGCATTGCGGATCTTGATGTCGACAAGGTGATACTGGGAGATGCCACCATCAATAAAATCATTCTCACCGGAACATCGGCCAAGCTCAAAGGGGCTCAGGCTTTTTTGCAAAACGTGAGAATGGTGCTGCAGCTTAAATTCACCCTGCAGTGGAAAGTCGATCTGGGCTGGCTCGGGAGTTGGGACGGCACCAACGATCTCGGCTCATTGCCGTTCGGCATGGATCTGGGGAATATCAGTATTCCATCACTTGCCAACATCGACATGAACATTCCAAGCATGTCGGTTGACAATGTCAAGGCCCAGCTCAGTCCCATCAACAATCTCGATCTGGCGGGCGCCAGGATCAAAAAAATTTCCGCCAGGGAGACGGAGATTCCCGCGGAGGCTTTCGGACTCAGCGGCATCGGCATCGGCAGTGCCAGTATAAAAAATCTGTCGGTGCCGAAGACCGCCACCGAGGCCGTGAGCATCGAGGAATTTACCCCCAATGCCGCGGTGGTTTTGCCTGGGGTGGAATTGGCGAATGTGCAAATTCCTTCGGCACGGGTGGACAACGTCAACACCGGGGGATTTAATTTTATGGCCCAGGCCTCTTCCCGGAGTATCGGGGCGGATCTGGGCATTCTCGCGATCAAGCTGATCGTGACTCCCATCGTGCATATGGATGTCGGCACCATGACCATCCAGGACGTCGTCCTGGCGGCAACTGCCAGTAAGTTACAGGTGCAAGACATCCAGCTGCCTGTCACTATACGCGGAATCAACTTGAAAAACATGGTATTGCAAACTGTGGATATCGGCGAAATTGCAATGTAACATTCGGAAAGGAGCACTGAAATGGCAGAATCAACTCGGCAGGATTTTGAAGCTCTCTGGCAGGAAAGCATCCGCCTTCCGGCACATAAGGAGGTCTCGCTGGAAAAGATCAAGGTTGATCTCTCGATCACCGATCTGATGGATCGCTATCTGCTGTTCTCCAAACAGGCGGTCGCCCAGGGTCAAATGAAAAGCGATCTGCTCGAAAAGCTCACCGCGCAAACCGAAGCATACAAGGAGGCCCTCTCCAGCATCGATAATGATCTGATACAGCAGCTGGCGAGGAAACATATCAACCGTCTGCTCGGCAAGGATTGATCAGGGGCTTAACCGCTCTTCACGCCCCGAGGCGGCACACCGGAATTACTGCTATCGTGCTAGTTTCACCGATCAATCATGGAGGCCTTCCGAATGAGTGACCACCCAGACCAACGAATTGAACTGAGCGGCGTTGAAAAAGCCGTGCTGGTTGAGAGAAAAGCTACCTGCCCGTTTATCGGCAGCGCCGTTGCCCAGGGCCTGCTTGCCGTGCGAAACGATATCATGGACCCGCTGGCCAGTATCGAGGAGGTGAGAAAATTGGGCAACAGCGGCGGGGGTGATCTCGGGGACCTGCTCGCCCTGTTTGCGGCCGGCAATCATCGGTTCATGCGGGGAAACTCCGCAAGGCTGGACCAGCTTGTGCCGGACGGCCTGTTTTCGCTGGAATTCCCCGGTTCGCAGGGTTCCCATCCGGGGCACAGCGGGATCCTCCAGGGAGATCCGGCCATCCCTGGTTCAGGCCGCCTGAGCGAGACGGATTTTGTCCGGCTGACAAGCCGGGCAAGGCAGGGGTGGATCACACGCTCGGAGGTTGGGGGCTTCATTGCGGAAAATCTGCGCAGGGACCCAAAGGCAAAGGTGTTCGGCAAAAAAACAAGCGCTCTGCTGGCGGGTGATCTGGCTGGATTTGCGGAAACCATTGGCCCGGCCCTGCTGAGCAAACTCTGCGGTTCCGGTGCGGAGGCGCGCACGGACCACCGGAATCTGGAGGAAAAACTCACCAGGCTCCTCGGGGAGGACAATCTGGTGGGATCCGCCGGGGAGTTTGGCCTGCTCTTTGCGTTTCTGGCCCACAGGCCGGGCGCCCGGGAAATCGACGGCGAACCCGCGGTCAGTGTACCTGACCTCACGGCCATGTTTGTGGACAAGCGCCTGCCCGACGGCTGGGAGAGCTGGCAGAAAACCCGGATCGACTGGGTAAAGCATACCACCGGCTTACTGATCAGCGCGGGCAGGCAATACCGGGCACTCAAGCGAAATCGCTGATGCCCGTTAGCGCCGGGCACTTGTCCCTGGGTAATTTTGCCGGATTAAAAGCGGAAATGCAATTCCTCCGGAATTTTCCGGGTTACAGATACCAAGCAAGATGAGGTGAATATGGCAAAACAAGTTCTGATAATCCACGGCTGGAGCGATACCTCAAAGTCCTTTCTCCCATTAGCCGGCTTTCTCAGTAAGCATGGCTATGAACCAAAGCTTCTCAGGTTCGGTGACTACATTTCCAAGGATGACGATGTGCGGATCGAGGATGTAGCAAAACGCATGGGAGAAGTCATTGACGCTATGATTAAGTCCGGTGAGCTCGACAAATCGTTTGATATGGTCGTGCACAGCACCGGCGGCCTGGTCGTCCGCGCCTGGCTGACCTCCTGGTATCGAGGCGCAGCCGATCTCTGCCCCCTCAAGCGGCTGGTCATGCTGGGGCCGGCCAACTATGGCTCCAAGCTTGCCGCCGCAGGGAAGAGCTTCCTGGGCCGGATCGTCAAAGGTTACGACAACTGGTTCCAGTCCGGTCAAGCGATGCTTAATGATCTGGAGCTTGCCAGTGGGTACCAGTGGGAGCTTGCCCGGCGGGACATTCTCATCGCTCCGGGTGGCAATTCAGCCCGCTATTACGGTGAGAACCTGGTCTGGCCGTTCGTGATCGCCGGCACCCACCCCTACGCCAACCTCCTCAGACAGATCGTTAACGAAGACGGCAGCGACGGAACCGTCAGGGTCTGTGCCGCCAACCTCAACGCCCGCGGCGTAACCATCGACTTTCGGGAAAATAACCCCGAAAAGCTGTTCACCGAGTGGGGTTCGCGACTGGAATGTGAGGTGCCGCTGGCCGTGCTGCCGACCCGCACTCACAGTTCAATCATCGATCCGGACCGTCAAGACGGGGACAACAAAGAAAACATCGTCGAATCTCCGGAAGAACAAGCGGTTCTTGGCAACTTGATTCTCGAGGCGCTGGGTTGTGTTGATTTCAAGGAGTACCAGGCCATCCAGGGGAAATGGCAGCAGCTCACCGAACAAACGGCAACCCTGCGCAACGCACCCCCGGAGGGGGCAAGGGCCGAGTACTACCATCAATACCTGCAGATCAACTCTCATGTTGTGGATGATTACGGCATCCACGTTAATGACTATTTCCTTGAGTTTTTTTCCAACATCTCCAAGAGGCACGACGATGCCAACGCCTATCTGCATGCGAACGTCATAGAGGACGTGAAGAAGAACAGCATCAGTGAAGCCTTGCGTAACCTGTATTTTGATCGCACGGACCTTTATGAAGGCTACTACGCCCTCCTGCCGAATAAAACAGATCCGACGTTGTTCATGTCCATCTCGGCGGCTTCACCCGGCAAGAATATCAACTATTTTGAGCGGGAAAAGACCGGGGCCGAACAATGGATCCCCATGCATTTGCAAGGCACGGAAACGAGCCGGTGGCTCAAGCGCAACACCACCCACTTCGTGGAGATAATCATCCCGCGCAGACCAGGCAGCGACGTCTTCAGGCTTACAAACTTCACCAAACTGGTGAAAAACATTTAATTCAACTTTTTGAGTTGTGGTAAGATGTTGAAATTAAATGATATCCTCATGGTCCCCGCAGCTTGTTTCCAGAGAATTCAGAAGCCAGAATAAAACGTAATAAAATCAACCATTCTGAATTCTGTCTCCTATCTCCTGAATTCCCATGACGGAGATCAGAGCAGCAACTATGTCACAAAAATATCGTTATTTCGACAAAATAGATTAAGTCAGAAAGTCGAGATTTAAGAACCCGCCTTGGTCTATTTTACCGAGATAACGGTATGTGGTGCATAGCTGCCTCCCCGCTCTCCGCCGTTGGCCTGCAGGGGTCAGGAGTCAATAAGCCGCTGTAATCTTTTTTACCTTTTATTGGCTGCCTTCCGACCCCGGCAGGCTGAATTCGCGGGAGTCACCGTTTCCACCGCCACTGCCCCCTGTCCCGCCCTGGATTCTTCTGATCAGGCCATAGGCATGCCACGTTATCTCCGGGCTGGTGGCAAGCAGTACCCGGCTGCCGGAATTGGCCTGGGCCAGGGGACGGCCGTCTGCTGTGGTAACCTCCAGCAGCTCAAAGGGCACATTCTTTAAGCCGGCCGCCATATATTCCAGCCGCTCGCCGGGCCTGATCCGGTTGCGCACCTCAACCAGGGGACGGCCCCCCGGTTCCAGCACAATGGCCGCCGGCACATAGGTCTGATCCACCACCGCCCCGCTGTAACACATGTCATCCTCCTGCGGCGCGCCGTCAATAAAATTCTCCGTGTAGCCCCTGGTGCCGAGCTTGGTGATCTCTTCCATAAAAACCTGGGGCATGGCCACCGGGGCGCCGGGGGCTTCTTCCAAGCAGCGATAAACATGATCCAGGGCCGCCCGGTAAATGCGGACAATGCCGCCGGCATAATAGATGCCCTTCATCCTGCCTTCAATCTTGATCGAATCCACCCCGGCCGCGACGATTTCCGGCAAGCGGTTGAGCAGGCAGAGATCCTTGCTGTTGAAGATATAGGTGCCGCGGCCATCCTCTTCCACCGGGAAAAACTGGCCCGGTCTTTTTTCCTCCTGCAAATGGTAATCATAGCGGCAGGGATGGGCGCAATTGCCCTGATTGGCATCCCGGCCGGTGAGATAGAGGCTGAGCAGGCAGCGGCCGGAATAGGAAATGCACAGCGCCCCGTGGACAAAGACCTCTATCTTGGCCGCTACCCCTTCCCTGATCTCCCGGATCTCGGCCAGGGTCAGCTCCCGGGCCAGATTGAGCCGGGAAACCCCCTGCTCCTGCCAAAAAAGGGCGCTTGCCGCATTGGTCACATTGGCCTGGGTGGAAAGATGGATGGACAGGTCCGGCACCACCTTCCTGGCCACCCGCAGCACCCCGGGGTCTGAGATGATCAGCCCGTCCACCCCGATTTCCGCCAGGCGCGCGAGATATGCGGGAAGTCTCACCAGATCCCGGTTATGGGCAAAGATGTTGACCGTGACAAAAACCCGCACCTGCCGGGCATGGGCAAAAACCACGGCCTGCTGCAGGTCGTCTTCGGAAAAATTGGTGGCATGGGCCCGCAGGCTGAACTCCTTGCCGCCCAGATAAACGGCATCGGCCCCATAATGGATGACCGTGCGCAGTTTCTCGAGACTGCCGGCCGGGGCAAGCAGCTCGCAGCGGGGCCTGTTATGCTTATCTATGGATAGGTTCACGATTATCTTTGGTCCGGTTTAAAAGGGCAAGAGGTCCGTAAAGAGACCTGCTCCGTTAAAAAAATGTTGACTGGTTCAAGCCTAAACTGGTTGAATGGAGTCTTTTCCGAACCAGATTAACCTTTTTCTTCTGATGCTTCAATGGCTGAAAAAATTGCCGTTGCCATGAGCGGCGGGGTCGACAGCACGGTATGCGCGGCACTGCTTGCGAAACACCATGAAGTGCACGGGTTTTTCATGAACCTCGGCCTGCCGGACCAGGAGGAACAGATCGCCCGGGTGGGCCGGGTGGCCGAGCGGCTGGCCATCCGCCTGGAGGTGGTTGACCTGGCCGAGGTCTTCGCCAAAGAGATCATCGACTATTTCTGCCGGAGCTATGGGGCGGGCATCACGCCCAATCCCTGCGTGGTCTGCAATCCCCGCATCAAGTTCGGCAGACTGCTGGAAGCGGTACGCGCCCGGGGCATCGACCACATGGCCACCGGCCATTATGTGCGCGTCACCCATGACCACAAGGGCAGTCATCTGCGGCAAGGCCTGGACCACAGAAAAGACCAGTCCTATTTTCTCTGCGGCCTCAGCCGGAAGCAGCTGCAGCACCTGGTTTTTCCCCTGGGCGCACTTAGCAAGGATGAGGTCTACCGCCTGGCCGGCGAATTTGGTTTTGACCACCGCCCCAGTGCGGAAAGCCAGGATGTCTGTTTTTTAAAAAACATGGGCCCCGGCGATCTGCTGAAAAGAAAGACAGATTGCGCAAAAGGTGATATTGTCACGCAAAATGGCAAAAAGGTCGGCAGCCACGAGGGGGTTTTTCACTACACCATCGGCCAGCGACGGGGGCTTGGCGTCTGCGACAGCACCCCTTTTTATGTCACCGCACTCGATGCGGCAAAAAAACAGGTCATCGTGGGCAAGGAGGCGGACCTGTGGCACCATGAGCTGTTGGTGCGGACCGTCAACTGGATCTCCGGGATTGCCCCACAGCTGCCCGCGCGCCTGGCGGTGAAGATCCGCTACCGGCATCAGGCTGCCCCGGCGGAACTCTCCCGGGAAGGGGAGCTGCTCCGGGTGGTTTTTGCAGAGGCCCAGCGGGCCATCACCCCGGGACAGTTTGCCGTTTTCTATGAGAATGATGAGGTCATCGGCGGCGGAGAGATTGTGACACAACTTCCCGCCTCGCTGTAACCAGAAAGTTGAGGATTGCCGGCAAGGCATGACAGCAAAAAAGAAGCGCATAAAGGTGGCGCTGACCACCCTGGGATGCAAGGTTAACCAGTTTGAGTCCGCCTCCTTTCTCACAGGCCTTACGGAGCGGGGTGCGGAAATCGTGCCCTTTTCCCACCGGGCGGACGTCTATATCATAAATACCTGCGCCGTGACCGGCAAGGCCGGGGCCCAGTCCCGGCAGATGATCCGCAGGGCGCTGAAGACCAACAGCAAGGCGCGGCTGGTGGTTACCGGCTGTTATGCCCAGGTGGCCACCCAGCAGGTGCTGGAGATCGGCGACTGGTCTCTCTGCATTGTCGGCAACGGTTACAAGCACCGGCTGGTGGACATCGCCTTGGCGGAAAAGCACTGCGACCTGGAAATGCACATGGGGGATATCGGCAGCAGAAAAAAAATCTGCCCCCTGCCCGTCCTGCATTTCCCGGACGACCGCACCCGGGCCTTCCTGAAAATCCAGGACGGCTGCAACAGCTTCTGCTCCTACTGCATCGTGCCCTATGCCAGGGGCCGCAGCCGCAGCCTGCCGGTTGACGCCTGCTTAGAGCAGATCAGGGTGTTTGCCGCGGGCGGCTACAAGGAAATCGTGCTCACCGGCATTCATGTGGGCATGTATGGCCTTGATCTCGAGCCGCCGACCCGGCTGGTTGATTTCATCGATCTGGCCACAACAGGCTTTCCGGCCATCCGTTTCCGGCTAAGCTCCCTGGAGCCCGGCGAGGTGCAGGAGGAAATCCTTGACCTCATGGCCGCCCGGCCCAACTTCATGCCCCATCTGCATATTCCCCTGCAGAGCGGCGACGACCGCATCCTCAAGGAAATGAACCGCCGCTACCAGGCCGGTGATTTTGCCCGGCTGATCAAACGGGTCAGGGAGAAAATCCCCCATGCGGCCATCGGGGTGGATGTGCTGGTCGGCTTTCCCAATGAAGACGAGGAGGCCTTTGCCAATACCTACGCGCTGCTTGAGGGCCTGCCGGTGACCTATCTCCATGTCTTTCCTTACTCGAAAAGGCCGGGGACCGTGGCGGCGGGCCTGATTAATCAGATAGCAGGTCCGGTAAAGGATGATAGGGTGGCGCGGCTGCGCCGGCTCAGCGACCAGAAAAAAGCAGCATTTTACCAGCAGCACCTCGGCACCACCCAGCGGGTGCTGGCGGAAAATAAAAACAACCGTTACCGGCTCATGCGGGGTTTTACGGAAAATTACATCCCCGTTCTCTTCCCGGCACAGGAGAACATGAGCAACCAGATTGTTGCCGTCTTCCTTGACCGGTTGGAAGACGGCATTGTTTTCGGGCGGACAGTATGATCGGAGAAATTATCGCAATCGGCAATGAACTGACTTCCGGCAGGATCCTCAATTCAACCAGCTATTTTGCGGCCAGCCATCTCTATGCCGCGGGCCACGAGATCGCCGCCATGGCCACCATCGGCGACGAGCCGCAGATGATCGGCAAGGCCCTGCGGGAAAGCGTTGAACGGGCGGATTTTGTCGTGGTCACCGGCGGGCTCGGCCCCACCAACGACGACATGACCAATGCCGCGGTGGCCGACGCCTTGAACCTGCCCACCATCCTTTATCCGGAGATTTTTGACAAAATCAAACAGTCCCAGTCGTTTAAGGAGATGCCCTCCCTGGAGAAACTGGCCTGGCTGCCGTCAGGCGCGGAAATCCTCAAACCGGGGGACAAGATCGCCGGCTATCTGCTGGTCTACCATGAAAAACCGATCTTTTTCCTGCCCGGCGTCCCCCACCAGATGCGGGAACTGATGCTGGACCGGGTCATTCCCCGGCTGGCCAGCTGGGGCGGCAACAACATCTCCCTGGTAAAGCAGAAGGTGTTCAAGGTCTTCGGCCTGCCCGAGCCGATGCTGCAGGAAATGCTGGGCGATCTGGAAAAAAGCAATCAGCAACTGCGCATCGGCTACTATCCCAATGCGGCCGAGGTGCATCTCAGCCTGACGGTGCGCGGCAGGACCCACGAAGAAACCGAAGCCCAGTTCAGCCAGGGGGAATCCGCCATCAGAAAGATCCTCGGCTGCTGCATCTACACCGATGACGGCGACACCCTGGAGGCAATTGTCGGCCGAAGCCTCAAAGAGCAGAAGAAGACCCTGGCCCTGGCGGAATCCTGCACCGGCGGCCTGCTGGCCCACCATATCACCCTCATTGCCGGCAGCTCCGATTATTTTCTCGGCGGCATCGTCGCCTACGCCAACAGAGTCAAGGAAGAGATCCTGCACGTCAGAACGGATACCCTGGAAACATATGGCGCCGTCAGCCAGGAAACAGCCAGGGAAATGGCGCTTGGGGTAAAAAAAATCACCGGCGCCGGCCTGGCCCTGGCCATCACCGGCATTGCCGGGCCTGATGGCGGTTCCCCGGAAAAACCGGTGGGCACGGTCTGCTTTGCCGTGGCCAACCGGGGCACCACCCTTTCCTTCCGGTTTCACTTCACCGGTAACCGGAATACGGTGCAAACCAAAGCCGCCATGACCGGGCTTGATCTTTTACGCCGCCATCTGCATGGTCTTGACTTTATCGATAGCGGCTGGTAGTGATGGATGTTTCATGCTGGCTTGCGTACCGGCATGGAAATGAAGGAGTGCAAACGGCACGATGAAACAGATGAACACTTGGAGTTACTACCCTTTAGACAGTTTAGGCACTTTAGATACTTTAAGTACTTTAGGCATTTTATAGCAGGAGCATAGACAATGACCATCTCAGAAGGAAAAAGCAAAACCCTTGATACAGCGATTCTGCAGATACATAAACAATTCGGCAAAGGGTCGATCATGCGTCTTGGCTCCGCCGATACCGAGGCCGTCCCGGTCATCTCCACCGGCGCGCTGAGCCTGGATATCGCCACCGGCGTCGGCGGCTTTCCCAGGGGCAGGATCGCGGAAATTTACGGCCCGGAATCGTCGGGTAAAACCACCCTGGCCCTGCATCTCATTGCCGAGGCCCAGAAGGCGGGGGGCACCGCGGCCTTTATCGACGCCGAGCATGCCCTGGATATCCACTACGCCGATCGCCTGGGGGTCAACACGGACGACCTGCTGGTCTCCCAGCCGGACTACGGCGAGCAGGCCCTGGAGATTGCCGAAATCCTGATCCGCAGCGGCTCGGTTGACGTGATTGTCATTGACTCGGTGGCCGCCCTGGTACCCAAGGCGGAGATAGACGGCAACATCGGCGATTCCCACATGGGACTGCAGGCCCGGCTCATGTCGCAAACCATGCGCAAACTGACCGGCATCCTGAAAAAAAGCAACACGGCAATGGTCTTTATCAATCAGATCCGCATGAAAATCGGCGTCATGTTCGGCAACCCGGAAACCACCACCGGCGGCACCGCCCTTAAATTCTATTCCACCATGCGTTTTGACATCCGCAAACAGGCAGCCATCAAGGATGGCCAGGATGTCATCGGTAACCGCACCAAGGTAAAAATCGTCAAAAACAAGGTTGCGCCCCCATTTAAAGAGGCAGAGTTTGACATCGTCTACGGCGAAGGCATCTCCAGGGCCGGCGATCTGCTTGATCTGGCCGCGAACCTGAACATCATTGAAAAAAGCGGGGCCTGGTACTCTTACAGCAACGAACGGATCGGCCAGGGCCGGGAAAATGCCAAGGAGTACCTGAAGGAACACCCGGAGATGATGGCGGAGATAGACCGCAAGGTCCGCCAGGGCTTTGGACTGCCCGTGCCAGGGGAGACAAAGGCGGAAGTAAAACCCGCTCCGCCGGAAACCGTCTGATTGCTTCAAATGAGCCGCGGCCCCGGCCTGCGCGATGATTTTTATCGTGGAGCGCACCGCCGCGTTCCGCCCAGACACCATCCATTAACAATAGCTAAAGCACCACACCGATATGACTGGAAACGACATTCGCCAAAAATTTCTGACCTACTTTGCGGACCAGGGCCATACCCTAGTTGACAGCTCCGCCCTGGTTCCCCATGAAGACCCCACCCTGCTGTTCACTAATGCCGGCATGGTGCAGTTCAAACGGCTGTTCACCGGCGAGGAAAAACGCGGCTACACCCGGGCCGCCACCTGCCAGCGCTGCGTCAGGGCCGGGGGCAAGCACAATGACCTGGACAATGTGGGTTATACGGCCCGGCATCACACCTTTTTCGAGATGCTGGGCAATTTTTCCTTTGGCGACTATTTCAAAAAGGACGCCATCTTTTACGGCTGGGACTTTCTCACCAGGGTGCTCGGCCTGTCCCCGGAAAACCTGTGGGTTTCCGTGTATGAGGATGACGATGAGGCATACCGGCTCTGGGAAAAAATTGAGGATCTGCCCAAGGGGCGTATCCTCCGTTTAGGGGCAAAAGACAATTTCTGGGCCATGGGTGACACCGGCCCCTGCGGCCCCTGTTCCGAAATCCATATCGACCAGGGCCGGGAGGTTGGCTGCGGCCGGCCGGATTGCGCGGTGGGCTGCGACTGTGACCGTTTCCTGGAACTGTGGAATCTTGTTTTCATGCAGTTTGAACGCAGTGAGGACGGCACCATGACCCCGCTGCCCAAACCAAGCATTGATACGGGCATGGGGCTGGAGCGCATCGCCGCGGTTATTCAGGGCAAGCACAGCAACTATGAGTCCGACCTGTTCACCCCGATCATTGATACCATTGCCGGGGTGGCCGGCACCCGCTACGGCGCAAACGACCGCACCGACACCGCCCTGCGCGTCATCGCCGATCACTGCCGCACCACCGCCTTCCTGGTGGCGGATGGCGTACTGCCAGCCAATGAAGGCCGGGGCTATGTGCTGCGGCGCATCATGCGGCGGGCCATCCGCTTCGGCCGTTCCCTCGGTTTAACCAGGCCGTTCCTGAGCACCGTCACCAGCAGGGTGGTAGCGGAGATGTCCCCGGCCTATCCCCACCTCCATGACGCGGTCAAACTGCTGGAGCAGGTGGTCAACAAAGAGGAGGAACGGTTTCTGGAAACCCTGGGCAACGGCCTGGAAATGCTAGGCAAGGAAATCCATCGCCTGAAAAAGGAAAAGATAAAGATCATCGATGGTGAATTCATCTTCAAACTCTACGACACCTTCGGCTTTCCGGTGGATATCGTCAGGGACGTGTCCATTGAAGAGGGATACGGCATTGACGAGGCCGGCTACCATAAAGCCATGGAGGCGCAAAAGGCGCAATCCCGCAAATCCTGGAAAGGAAGCGGACTGGCGGAACTCGGCTCAGGGCTGCGCCAGCTCGGCACCAGCGGGGTAAAGAGCCGCTTTGTCGGCTACACAACCCGGCGGCGGCAATCAACCCTGATCGCCATCATCAATGAACAGGGAGAGAGCAGCGGGCAGGCCGCCAAGGGGGAGAAGGTGCTGCTGGTCACCGCCGAAACGCCCTTTTACGCCGAGTCGGGCGGCCAGATCGGCGACCAGGGGGAAATCACCGGACCATCAGGCCAGGCCAAGGTGGTCAACACGGTGCAGGCCGGTGACGGCCTCATTCTGCACCAGGCGGAAATGATTGAGGGCGCCATGGCCTGCAATGATGTGGTGGAGCTTGCCGTACACGAGTCCCGGAGACAGGCCATCGCCTGCAATCACACCGCCACCCATCTCCTGCAGGCAGCCCTGAGACAGGTGCTGGGGGATCATGTCAAGCAGTCCGGCTCCCTGGTTGAGGCGGACAGGCTCCGTTTTGACTTCACCCATTTCTCGCCGCTGTCCCCGGAAGAAATCCAAGAAATCGAGTCCATCGCCAATGGGGCGATTCGCGCCAACACCCCGTTGTGCATCGACAATCTGACCAAAGAGGAGGCCATCAAGTCCGGCGCCACCGCCCTGTTCGGCGAGAAATACGGCGACACGGTGCGGGTGGTGACCATTGACCGCTTCAGCAAGGAACTCTGCGGCGGCACCCATGTACAGGCCACCGGGGAAATCGGACTGCTGAAGATTGTCTCGGAAACAGGCATCGCCGCCGGCGTGCGCCGCATTGAAGCGGTAAGCGGCCGGGAGGCATTTGCCCGATTTCAGCAGGAAGATGAAAAGCTGACCGCCCTGGCCGGGCTGCTGCGTTGCGCGCCTGATGAGGCCGCGGGCAGAATCGAAAAACTCCTGGCCCGGGTCAGGGAGCTGGAAAAAGAGGTGGGCCAACTGCACGCGAGGCTCTCGCTGGCAAACCTTGATACACTTATTGACGGCGCCAGGACGGTAAAAAATATCAGGGTGGTGGCCGCGCAGATCCCCCTTGATTCAGCGAAAACCATGCGAGAGGTTGGTGACCGGGTGCGCGACAAACTGGGCAGCGGCGTGGCCGTGCTGGGCGGCGTGCTCAATGGCAAGGTATCGCTTCTGGTCATGGTCAGCAAGGATCTGACCGGAACCATCCAGGCGGGCACTATCATCAAAGAGGTGGCCCAGCTGGTTGGCGGCGGGGGAGGGGGGCGCCCGGATATGGCCCAGGCAGGCGGCACCATGCCCGATAAACTGCCCCAGGCCCTGCAGGCGGTATTCGCCATCATCGAAAAGCTGCTGCCATGAAGGTCAGGTTCCGGCAAATAAAAGCGTAACAATGTGATACAAAATTCATTTTTTGCAAACTAACATAGTAACTATTCAAGATTTTGCGCGGAAGATAATACCAAAATATTGGCTTAAAAAAAGTTGACAGCCAAAAAAGAATGTAGTAGACAACTCCATGTTTAAATGAAGCCCGATTCATTTTAAAGCAGAAACCATAAATCATTAAGTTATTCAATAGTAAGGGGGCGCTAAATGATTACAGTTGACATCACCATGCCGATCCACATCCTGAACATTTTGTTTCTGATTGTGGTTCTCAATGCAGTTCTTTACCGCCCTGTGAGACGAATACTTGCAGAGCGGAAACAGAAGATTGCTGACTTAAACACCGATGTGGACACGTTTAACAAGAATGCCAAATTAAGGGCGGAACAGTTTGACCAAAAATTCAGGGATGCAAGGCGGAAAGCCAAGGCTGAATTTGATGCGGCAAGAAATGAAGCTCAGGCGGCAGGTACGGAAAAACTGCAGCAGATTAAAAGCGAATCTGACAAGGCAAAAGCTGCTCAGCTTGGCACCGTTGCTTCGGAAGTGAAAGCTGCTGAACAGGCTTTGAAGGCACAGGTTGAAAGCTTTGCGACAGACATGGCCGGTAAGGTACTCGGGAGGGCTCTCTAAAATGAAAAACAACAAGAGGTGGTCAAAGATTGCATTAACCGCTTTGGCACTTGCGGCTGTTATCGGGACAGCAGGAATCATTTACGCA
This sequence comes from Desulfobulbaceae bacterium, assembly GCA_023230525.1. Classification (GTDB taxonomy): domain Bacteria; phylum Desulfobacterota; class Desulfobulbia; order Desulfobulbales; family SURF-16; genus SURF-16. The sequence continues at coordinate 18,670 of JALNXE010000024.1, read as the reverse complement.
TCAGGCGGTGACCCGCATGCGGTAGAGGCGGCTGGGCATGCTGCGGAAGCGGCGGGAGAGGCACATGGCGCCTCATCCATGACTGGTCCGCATGGCGCTCTGTCCCCGGCGAAACTGAAGGATTTCGGTTGGAGGGTGATGAACTTTGCCGCTCTGCTGGTAATCCTGATAAAATTCGTGAAAAAACCCTTGGCTGACGCCTTGAAAGGCAGGCAGCAGGGCATTGCGGCAGAGTTTGAAGACCTTGAGACCCGCCGTGCCGATGCGGAACGGAACTACAAAGAATATGAAACCAGACTCGCCGGCATTGATGACGAGCTGAAAAGTATGGTGGAAAAGGCCATCGCCCAGGGCCAGGTGGAAAAAACGCGGATTATTGAAGAAGCAAACCGGGCTGCCGAGGGCATTAAACGCCAGGCTGAAATGGCTGTACAGAATGAAATTGCCGAAGCCAAACGCCGCCTGAAAACAGAAATCGCCGAACAGGCGGCAATCATGGCGGAAGCAATCATCAAAAAGAATCTCCAGGACACAGACCAGAACAAACTGGTTGAGGATTACCTGACCAAGTTGGGAGGTTTGCAAAAATGAAAAATGATATTCTGGCCAAACGTTACGCCAAGGCCTTGTTTATTGTTGGCAAAGAAGAAAATGCCTTGGATGATTATGCCAAGACACTGAAAGAATTTGCGGAGCTCTATACGACATTACCCGAGGTTCGCGATGGTTTGACAAACAGGATATATCCGGCCGACGTTCGCGAGAAGGTCATGTTTGAAATCGTAAAAAATGCGGGTGTCTCCCAGATCATGGGAAACTTCCTCAATTTACTGGCCCAGAAAAACAGGGCCAATGTACTGCCTGAAATAGCTGCGTCATTTCAGGGCATGGTTGATGTGGAAAGAAACGTCTGCCAGGGAATCGTGATCACAGCCAAGGCTCTTGAGCCTGCGCTATTGGATAAGGCAAAGCAAACATTGGAAAAGATAACAGGCAAGCAGGTTGTTTTGAAGACCCAGATTGATACAGCCATTATAGGCGGTATGATCGCCAAAGTCGGTGATATCATTTTGGATGGCAGCATCAAAACGCAGCTTGAGGGTTTAAAAGAGTCCATTAAAGGGAGTGAATAGGCAATGCAAATTAAAGCTGAAGAAATCAGTCAGATTATCAAGGGGCAGATCAAAGACTACGAAACGAAAGTTGATCTGAGTGAAACTGGAACCGTAATTTCAGTTGGTGATGGTATTGCGCGTGTCCATGGTGTTGAAAAATGCATGGCTATGGAGCTTCTGGAGTTTCCGAACGGAATCCTCGGCCTCGCCCTGAACCTGGAACAGGACAATGTTGGTTGCGCCATATTCGGTGAAGTCAGGTACATCAAAGAAGGCGATATCGTCAAGAGAACCGGCAGAATCGCCGAGGTACCTGTAGGACCTGAAGTTGAAGGCAGGGTAATTGATGGTGTTGGTAAACCCATTGACGGCCAGGGCCCGATCAACGCCAAAAAATTCTCAAAAATGGAAGTTCTGGCCCCTGGTGTTATCGCCAGAAAAGGTGTGCATGAACCCTGCTATACCGGCAGCAAGGCGGTTGACGCCATGACCCCGGTTGGCCGCGGACAGCGCGAGCTGGTCATCGGTGACCGTCAGATCGGCAAAACCGCACTGTGTGTTGATGCAATCATTGCCCAGAAAGAAACGGATGTTCACTGCATTTACGTGGCCATCGGCCAAAAAAAATCAACCGTGGCTCTGGTTGTTGAGGCCCTGAGAAAACATGGCGCCATGGAATACACCACCGTGGTTGCCGCCTGTGCCTCCGACCCTGCACCTATGCAGTACGTGGCCGCCTTCACCGGTTGCGCCATCGGCGAGTATTACCGGGACAACGGCATGCACGCCCTGATCATTTACGATGATCTTTCCAAACAGGCTGTATCCTATCGTGAGTTGTCCCTGCTGCTTCGCCGCCCACCAGGACGTGAGGCGTACCCTGGCGACATTTTCTTTAACCATTCACGTCTGCTGGAACGTGCCTCCAAAGTTAACGACGCCCTTGGCGCAGGATCGCTGACCGCTCTGCCCATCATCGAGACCCAGGCCGGTGACGTTTCCGCCTTTATTCCCACCAACGTTATTTCCATTACCGACGGCCAGGTATATCTGGAACCGAACCTGTTTTTCTCAGGTGTCCGTCCGGCTATTAACGTTGGTCTTTCCGTATCAAGGGTTGGTGGTGCTGCTCAGGTAAAGGCCATGAAACAGGTTGCCGGTACGCTTCGTCTCGACCTTGCTCAGTATCGTGAACTTGCCGCGTTTGCCGGCTTCGGTTCGGATCTTGACGCTGCGACCCAGGCTCAGCTGACCCGCGGCGCGCGTCTGGTTGAAATTCTGAAACAACCCCAGTACCAGCCACTGCCCATGGAAAAACAGGTAACCATTATCTTCGCCGGCACCAAGGGATATCTTGATAAACTGCCGCTCGACACCCTGGCTGATTACGAACAGGATCTTTACACCTACGTGGCGAGCAACGATCCTGCCATATTTGATACCTTGAAGGAAAAGAAGATCATCGACAAGGCCCTTGAGGAAAAAATGCACAGCACCATCAAGGCCTTCACTGAGACGTTCAAGGCATCTAAAGGAATTCAATAAATCTGGAGTAACGAGTCATGCCGAGTCTAAAAGATGTCAAAACGAAGATAGCTGGTGTCAAGAAGACAGCCCAGATCACCAAGGCGATGAACATGGTTTCATCGGCCAGGTTGCGGGGCGCCCAGCTGAAGATGGAGGCTTTTCGCCCATATGCCGGGAAATTCGATGAAGCGCTGCGCACCATCAGCGGCAATATGAAGTCCGGTGAGTTTGCCTTAATGCAGTCCCGGGAGGTAAAAACTGTCGAGATACTTATCGTTACATCTGATCGAGGCCTGTGCGGCAGCTTCAACTCGAATATCATCAAAATGGCTGAAAGGCTGATGAAAAAGTATGAGGCCGCCGGGAAAAAAGTTACCCTCGTCTGTGTCGGTAAAAAGGCAAACCGGTACTTTCGCAAGACCGGAAAAGTTCGTGAAAAACACGTTGATATCATGGGCAACTTCCAGATGTTCAATGCCCGGGCGATTGCCCAGGATGTAGCAGCAAATTTTATCGCAGGCGGATCTGATGAAGTACAGCTTGTCTTTGGCAGCTTCAAAAGCATTGCAAGACAGTTACCAAAAACAACGCATTTCCTGCCGGTAAAATCTGTTGCCGCAGAAGAAGGGGCAGCCGTCGAAACCAAACAGGCCGGTGACTATATCTATGAGCCTAGCCCAGAGGAAATTATGGAAGTGCTTCTTCCTCTGTACACTAATGTTATGGTTTACAACGCCATGCTTGAGGTCGGTGCCAGTGAACATGCCGCCCGTATGACGGCCATGGACAATGCTACCAAAGCTTGTAAAGATATCATCAGTAACCTGACAATGGTATACAACAAGGCACGCCAGTCAGCAATTACCGGCGAGCTCATGGATATTGTAGGTGGTGCTGAAGCACTGAAAGGATAATACTAAATTTCGGAGTGGAGGGCACCCACCTCTTAAACGGAGAATTTTCAAGCTGCTGAGGAGGCAATTAGCCATATGAGTAATAAAAATGTAGGAAAAATTGTCCAGGTTATCGGACCGTGTGTTGACGTTGAATTTGAACAGGGATTTCTCCCTAAAATTATGAATGCTCTTTTTGTATCCAACAAGGGCATCAACGATGTGCCGGATAATCTGGTTATCGAAGTAGCCCAGCATCTCGGCGATAATGTTTGCCGTTGTATTGCTATGGATCAAACAGACGGCCTCGAGCGCGGCTTGGAAGTCAGGGACTCCGGACTGCCGATTGAAATTCCGGTAGGGGCTCCCGCCCTTGGACGTATTATGAACGTCGTCGGACGTCCGGTTGATGGTCTCGGACCGATCTCTTCCGATAAAAAAATGCCGATTCACAGACCTGCTCCCCTCTTTACCGAGCAGGATACCGAGGTACACGTTCTGGAGACGGGTATCAAGGTTATCGATCTTCTCGTCCCGTTCCCACGCGGTGGTAAAATGGGACTGTTCGGTGGAGCCGGTTGCGGTAAGACCGTTATCATGATGGAGATGGTAAATAACATCGCCATGCATCATGGTGGTATTTCCGTATTCTGCGGCGTTGGTGAGCGTACCCGTGAAGGAAACGACCTGTACCATGAGATGAAGGAATCAGGCGTTCTTCCCAAGGCTGCTCTGGTTTACGGACAGATGACCGAGCCGCCGGGAGCCCGTTCCCGTGTTGCCTTGACCGGACTGACCGCGGCCGAGTATTTCCGTGATGAAGAGGGTCAGGACGTACTTTTCTTTGTTGACAACATTTTCCGTTTCACCCAGGCCGGTGCTGAGGTTTCCGCTCTGCTCGGACGTATTCCTTCCGCCGTTGGTTATCAACCGACCCTGGCAACCGACCTCGGCGCCCTGCAGGAACGTATTACCTCTACAACAAAAGGCTCCATCACCGCCGTACAGTGCGTATACGTACCCGCGGACGACTTGACCGACCCCGCGCCAGCAACCACCTTTGCCCATCTTGACGGAACCGTTGTTCTTTCCCGTCAGATCGCCGAGCTGGGTATCTATCCCGCGGTTGACCCCCTTGACTCAACCTCACGTATTCTCGACCCCCATGTACTGGGTGAGGAACACTATAAGGTTTCCCGTCAGGTTCAGGTCAGCCTGCAGAAATATAAAGATCTGCAGGATATCATCGCCATCCTCGGTATGGATGAGCTTTCCGAGGATGATCAGCTGCTCGTTGGCCGGGCCCGTAAGATTCAGCGTTTTCTTTCCCAGCCTTTCACCGTTGCCGAGGTTTTCACCGGCATGAAGGGCGCCTATGTTAAAGTTGCTGACACGGTACGCGGCTTCAAGGAAATTCTTGAAGGCAAACACGATGAGCTGCCGGAAACAGCCTTCTACATGGTAGGCACCATTGAAGAGGCCCTTGAAAAAGCCGCTAAGGAAAAAGCCGCTTAATTTATTTTTTAATATTAAGTTGTTATTTTATTGAATGTGCTCCCCACAGGGAGCTACAACAAGTCAAGGTAAAGACCAATGGCTGAATCAATACATTTAGAGGTTGTCACACCATCAGGTCCTATAGTCAGTGATGATGTTGATATAGTCAGTGCCCCCGGTTACGGTGGTGATTTTGGCGTGCTGGCGAATCATGCCCCTTTTCTGAGTACCATTAAGATTGGCAGCTTGATTTACAAGAAAGATGGCAGGGACAATTACCTTATGGTGAGTGGCGGTTTCTGCGAAGTCTCAAACAATAAAATCACCTTTCTCGTAGAATCAGCCGAGGCAGGGCAACAGATTGATGTAGATCGTGCCCTGCGGGCAAAAGAAAGGGCCGAAAAACGTCTGGCCGAAGCGAAAACCCAGGCTGAAAAAATCAACACGACACGTGCCCAGGCTGCATTGCAGCGGGCAATTGCCCGACTCAAAGTTGCTGAAAAGCAACCCAAGTAAGCAGCAAAGCTTCATAGAATAAAAAAAAGCCGCCCTAAAGGCGGCTTTTTTTATTGTTCCAGCAAGATTATACCGCACTATTTGTGTTTTCCGCCAAGATTTGCCTCAATGACAAAATCCCCATGCTCCGTACTGAAGGGAATCACCAGGGTCGGTGCGTCGGAATAATAGGAAATCTCAACATCCTTACCCACAACCATGGTCGGGGTGGCCAGGTTAAACTTGTAATCCAGTTTGGCCAGCTGGGCCTTGGCCCCGCCACAGATCATATTGGTCAACTCGCCCACCGCGTCAACGATATCAGCATCGACTTTTTGTTTCGGCGCCTCCATCAGCATATTCGCCACCACATGCAGAATACATTTTTCGGAAAAGCTGAGTATCATACATCCGGAAATTTCATCTGAGACCATGCCGATAATACCGGTGACTTCCCCATAGGTGAGCGAATTATCCTTAAGGGTGGGCTTTTTCGGTTTGACCTGGGTCTGGCACATGGTTTCCAAGACATTTTTCGCAGCATTTAAAAACGGATTTATGAATTCAGCTTTCATCTGGTATCCTGTTGATTGAAATGCAAGGGGAAACTTTGCCGGCCAAAAATAGAAAAAATCCTTAGTATTTGCAGATTATATCACAACAATTTGCAGATTCAACGCTCATAATAATAAAAATGACATTAAAAAAAACGGCTTTTTGCTCAGTTCGTTTATGCGCACTTGAAATGATCCTATAAACATATTAAATATGTAACAACTTAAAATTGCAGCAAAACTAGTATAAATACCTAGCAAAATGTTTTTTATATAAGGAGAATTTCCCCATGAAGCCGAAAGAGCGTCTCGCCATCCCCCGGCAAAAAGCGCCTGAACTTGCTGTCGATTATCGGATAAAAAATTTTGATGAAGTTGCCCTGGGATATGATGAGAAAACCGCCATACTCGAAGCAAACCGCTGTCTGCAGTGCAAAAAACCCACCTGCCGGGAAGGATGCCCGATACACAACAATATCCCCGTTTTTATAGAGCATCTGCGCAACGGCAGATTTGTAGAAGGCTACTGGGCGATACGGGATACCAGCTCCCTGCCGGCAGTCTGTTCCAGGGTGTGCCCCCATGAGTTTCAATGTGAAGGCTCCTGTATCCGCGGGAAGAAAGGAGATCCGGTTGCCATCGGACTGCTGGAGCGGTTTCTGGTGGATTGGATGGTCAGCAATAAGAAAAATTTAGCAGTCCCCTGCGCCCTGCCCAAGGACAAGAAAGTGGCGATTATCGGCTCAGGCCCGGCTGGCATGACAACGGCCTACCATCTGGCCCATGAAGGCTATCACTGCACGATATTTGAAAGTCTGCCCGTATTCGGGGGCATGCTGGCCGTGGGTATTCCCCCCTATCGACTACCCCGTGACATCATTAATGCGGAATTTGATTCATTAAAAAATTGTGGCGTAACCGTGGTTAATAATTTTACTATAGGAAAAGATTTGCCCATGCAGCAGCTGAAGGATGAAAAAGGCTTTGATGCGGTATTTGTCAGCGTGGGAGCCCATAACAGCCGCAAACTTGGCCTCGAAGGTGAAGACCTGGAAGGAGTCACCCATGGAGTTGACTATCTGCGCCGGGTCTGCCTGGGAGAAAAAATCAATCTTGGCAGCAAGGTCGTGGTGGTAGGCGGCGGCAACGTGGCAATCGACGTGGCGAGAACGGCCCTGCGAACCGGCTCAAAAGATGTTTTTATTCTCTACCGGCGCACCAAAAAGGAAATGCCCGCCTCCCTGGCCGAGATCCATCATCTTGAAGAGGAAGGGGTGCATATTGAATTTCTGGCTTCCCCGGTTAAGATACATGGCGAAAACGGCAGGGTGGCCAGGGTGGAATGCCAGAGGATGACCCTTGGGGATTGCGATGCCTCAGGACGCTGCCGTCCGGTGGTTATCGAGGGGTCGAACTTTATGATAGAGGCCGATGCCATCATCCCGGCAATCAGCCAGAAGGTGGACCACACTGCCGACCGCAATCTGAAGGTGGAACTGACCAGCTGGGGCACTTACGTGGTTGACCCGCTTACCCTGCAGACCTCCGTGCCGTGGATTTTCTCCGGGGGGGACTCCGTGCTGGGCCCCCAGACCGCCGCCAAGGCGGTCTATCAAGGAAAGGTTGCAGCAGAGTCCATAAAACTGTATTTAGAAGGAAAAGACCTGAAAGAAGGACGCAACGTGCGTATTTTATCATAAGCCGGGGAAAGCCTTAACGAGGTCCTATGACCGTATTTTTCAGCAAGAAAGAAAAGATCGGCGAGCTTCTGGTCCGCCAGCACAAACTGCAGCCAAACCAGCTTGAGCGAGCACTCACCCATCTTGAATCAGTCCCCCAGGGGCTGGGAGAAATTCTGATTTCCCTGGGTTTCATCAGCGAGGAGGACCTGCTGGCTGGCCTGGCCGAACAACTCTCCCTGAGCATCTATGCCCCGCAGGAGGAAGATGTCTTTCTGCCCCTAAACATCGCCAAGATCTTTCTGCGGGATCATCCCTTCGCCCTGATCAGGCGGGGAGATAAAAATATCCTTATCTGCCATGATCCCCTGGATGGAGATATTCTTTCCACCACCGAGACCCAGCTCAACGAGCCTTTTGAAATCCAGCTGGCCCTTGAAGCGGATGTCAGAAAAATGGTGGGCGAGCATTATGATCTCGGCCTCAAGGAACAGGAAACCGAAAAATATATCATTGACGAGGCGGACGTCGACAAGCTGAAGGACATGGCTTCCGAGGCCCCGGTCATCAAATATGTCAACAATCTGGTTGATACGGCGGTAAACCGGCGGGCCAGCGATATTCATATCGAATCTTATGAGGGGGGGCAGCTTATCCGGTTCCGCATCGACGGCATTCTCCAAGACTATGAAATGCCGCCGCTGTCCATGCAGGCCGCCATCATCTCCCGAACAAAACTGCTGGCTGCACTTGACATCGCGGAAAGACGAATCCCCCAGGACGGCAAGATCTCCATGCGCATCGGCGGCAAGGAAATCGACCTGCGTGTCTCGACCATGCCTACCATTTATGGGGAAGGGGTCGTGATCCGTATCCTGGAAAAAGGATCCATCATCCTGGACATGGGCCATCTGGGCATGGGGGAGGAGATCGAAAAGCAGTTCAAGGAACTCATCTCCTACCCGAACGGCATCATCCTGGTTACCGGCCCCACCGGCAGCGGCAAGACAACAACTCTGTATTGCGCCTTAAACCAGATCAACAGCGGCAGCAACAAAATCATCACCCTGGAAGACCCGGTGGAATACCAGCTCAAAGGGATCAACCAGACCCAGGTCCGCCCGGAAATCGGCCTCACCTTTGCCAAGGGACTGCGCTCCATCGTACGCCAGGACCCGGATATTATCATGGTGGGCGAGATAAGGGATCTGGATACCGCAGAAATCGCCGTCCAGTCATCCCTCACCGGCCACCTGGTATTTTCTACCCTGCACACCAATGATGCGCTTTCCGCCGTTACCCGCTTAATCGATATCGGGGTGGAGAATTTCCTGATCTCTTCCGCCCTGCGCGGCGTGCTCGCCCAGCGCCTGGTCCGCCGTATCTGCCAGCATTGCCGCACCCAGCAGGGACACATTTCCGAACAGCTCGGTTATCTGCCGGAAGGCGACGACTTTGAAATGTACACCGGCACCGGCTGTGCCAGCTGTTCCGGCACCGGCTACAGCGGACGGATCGGCATCTACGAGCTTCTCGTCATGAGCGATGCCCTGTGCCGGGCCGTGGCCAAAAGGAAAGACCTGGGGGAACTGAAAAGAATTGCCGTTGCCGAGGGTTTCAAGGAGATGTTCCATGATGGATTGCTGAAGATCAAGGAAGGCAAAACGACGCTCTCCGAGGTGATCCGGGTGAGCAGGGGAGCAACCAATGCCGCTCTTTAAATACACGGCGCTGGACAGTGAAAATGCGGTGAAGGAAGGGGTGGTGGAGGAGACCGACAAAGCCGCTGCCGCCAAAAAACTGATGCAGCAGGGCATCCGCCCCCTGGAAATCAGGTCATACACCCCGGGCAGCAAAATGCAGCTCAGCCTGCCCCATTTCCTGCATTTCACCCGGGACAGGATAAGCCGGGTGGAAATTAATTTTTTCACCAAACAGATCGCCATGCTGCTCAATGCAGGCCTGTCCCTTGACGGCGCCCTGCGAGTCATGAAAAACCACAGCCAGAAACCAGCGTTCAAGGAATTCTGCGGCGCGATAGAAAGAAAACTCAAAGAGGGGAAATCATTCTCCCAGGCCCTGACCGATTTCCCCTATTTCACCCCCATGTACGTCAACATCGCCAGGGCCGGGGAAGAAGGCGGCATCCTGCCCGCCATGCTGACGAAAATCACGGAATACCAGTCGACCTTTCAGGAACTGCGGCAGTATATCATTTCCGCCTCGGTTTATCCGCTTTTCCTGCTGGTGGTCGGCATCATTGCCATCATTATTCTCATCACCACCATCCTGCCCAGGTTCCAGGTCCTTTTCCAGGGAATGGGGCAGCAGCTCCCCACCAATGTGGCGATCATGATGAGCGTGTCCGGCTTTGTCTCCGATCACTATTTCCTCGTCCTGCTGCTGCTTTTCGGCCCTGTTGTGTTGCTGATCTGGTACCTGAAACGGCCGGAGGGCAAGAAGCTCTACCAACGGCTGTCCCTGAAAATACCGGTGCTCTCCAGTTTTATCTGTGAGCTGGAGACAACCCGGATTTTCCGCACCCTTGAAGTGTTGGTGAACAACGGGGTGCATCTGGCCACCGCCTTGCGCATCTGCTCCGGCATCGCCGTCAATGAGCAGTTCCAGAATCTGCTGCACCGGGCCACAGAGGCGTTGAAGGAGGGGCAGCGGGTCAGCGCCAAACTCAAAGGTGAGGCGCTGTTGCCGGCCCTGGCCGTGGATCTGCTCTCCATCGGCGAGGAATCGGGCAGGGTAGGGGAGGTCTGCGGCCAGATTGCCGATCATTATGACCAGGAGGTCCGCAGCCGGATAAAACGGCTGATCTCCCTGGTTGAACCGGTTTTTATTCTCGCCATTGCCCTGGTGGCCGGTTATGTGGTGATCTCCATGCTGACGGTTATTTTAAGCATCAATGACATCGCCGGCTGACAAATGCAGAAGGGAAATTTCGGGGACACATGAAAAAGAGAGTGGCGGGAGATACCGGTTGTGCCGGATTTTCCCTCTTTGAACTACTCACCGTTCTGGTCATGCTGGGCATTCTGGCAGGCATTGCCGCCCCATCGGTGGGAAATTTCCTGGCAGGGCTTGATTTCAGAAAACAGGTGGGGGACATCATGGCCCATATGCGGGCAATTCGACTGCAGGCGGTGGTTTCGGGCCAGCAGATAACAATGAGCATTAAAGACCATAATATCCTGCTGGATCAGGGGCAAGAAGAACAGGAGGTGCAGGAGCTGGATCTCAATCCGGAAAGTGAACTGACCCTGGAACCCGGCGTGGTTATCTTCACCCCGCAGTCAACCGTCACGCCTGCGACCATTTCTTTGACCAGCGACGGCAGGAACCGGACGATCAGCCTGGATCCCCTCACCGCCCTGCCGGTGATACGCTAAAAAGATGGCTAAGCATAACAAGATCCAGGGAGGCAGGCAGAGAGAGAGAGATTGGCCTTATCCGGCCAGCATGGCCAGGGAGAAGGGATTTACCCTGTTTGAGGTGATGGTAGCCGTATTCCTGCTGGCTATGGTTTCCTCCATGATCTACTCCATCTTGAATGTCAGTATCCGGTTTTCGGAAAAAGGAGATAAAACCATCCTGCTGCTTGAGCGGGAGCAGGGCCTGATCGGTATCCTGCAGCGCCAGATCAAGAACGGCTGGTATGATGAGCAGAAAAAAGAGGTGGCCATTGCCGCGGATGAGACCATGCTGCGCATTATCACCCGTGCGCCTCTGCTCTATCCCCTCGCCGGGGTGGTGCTGGCCGTGTATCGTTTTGATCCGGAAAGCGCCACCCTTTATTATCTGGAAAAAAGGGATTTTTACAACATCGATTATGGCGACGATTACCTGCCGGCTTTTGAGGATATGCAGGTACTGGTGGAAGATTGCCGGCCCTTGTCCTTTTCCTATGGGGAGGACAGCAGTTCGGTGACATTGGTCTATGATGGTAAGGAATTCAATTTTACCCCCTGGTGCCAGGTGGAAACACGAACAGATGCAATTTAGGGCAGTGAAAATTGTACCGCACAATCCCGCGGAGCAGCAGGGATTTACGTTGCTTGAGGTGCTGGTGGCCGTGCTGATCCTTGGCCTGGCCTACGTGGCCGTACTGCAAAATTTCTCCATTTCCCTAAAAAATATAGATAAAATCGGCAAAACCCGCCAAGCAGTATTTGCCGAACTGCTCAGCTTCAGCGAGGACATTAAATTCACCGGCGCCAACCTGCTGGAAGTGGATCAGGAAGTTGCTAAAGAAGAGGAAGGCACTCTTTTTATCGAGGGAGAAAAATACCGGCTGATGGTGGTGCAGAGCAACAGCGGCGAGCTGGCAACCCTCAAACTGCAACCCATTTTATAGGGATAGCTGGCAACCATATGATAATCGTTTCAAGAGGTAAGGCGAACTCCGGGCAGCAGGGTTTTGCGCTGGTCGTGGTGATTGTCATCATGCTTCTCATCTCGTTTCTCGCGGCCCAGCTCATCTTAAGCGTGCGGACAGAGCTGCGGGTTGCCTTCAATGCCAAAACCCAAGCCGCCGAGCTCTGCCTGGCTGAGGGCGGAGTGAACCTGGGCCTGTTCAGACTGCTTGACAAGCCTGTTGAATATATTAATGAGGATTATGAAAAGTTTTTAGAGGGATACCAATATAACACCTTTTTGGAGACAGGTCTTTTATCCTATTATGTGGTCAATGAATCTGGTAAATTAGATCTGAACAAACTGAACAAACCTTTACTGGAACTCTTTCTGGAATACATGAAGATTGAACCCGATCAAAGGGAAGTAATCATGGATTCGCTGCTGGACTGGGAAGACAGCGACGATCTGCACCGGATAAACGGAGCGGAACTGGATACCTACCAGGCCCTTGATGATCCCTACATTCCACGAAACGGCAAAATCATGGATCCCTCCGAATTTTTTCTCGTTTACGGTACCGCACCGCTGGCCGGCCGCTTCAAGGCCAATGAGATTTTCACGGTGCATAACGATACCGGTTTAATCAATTTTAACAGCCTGCCCCCCATGATGCTCGATTTTCTCACAGAAGGGGACGAGGCGAAGATCAAAGCATACCATGAGGCCCAGGTACTGTATGGCAACCTGACCCAGGAACAGGCCCGGCAGATTTTAGGGGATGAACGCTTCGACCAGTGTTCGGCGGGGCTCACTTACTCATCCGGCAACAATAGATATTACTCAATTATTGCCCGGGGGGAAGCAGGAGTGGATGCGGAAGCCCTGGCTGCCCGGGAAAGCGCCGGCAATAATAAGAAGACGGCGGCAGTTGAGGTAAGAGCCCTATTTGAACTGAGGGGCACCAAGGTAAATTATTTTGCCTGGGAAGAAGGTTGGTCATGAGAGAGAGAGTCGAAATACTCATCCGGCAGGACGGAGTGCATATCAGCTCATCCTTCAAACAGGAGACCGAGTTCATTGTCCAGCCCGTTGCCGAGTTAGGCAGCCGCCTCGTCCGCTACTGCACGCCCAAGAGCCCGGCTGGCCTGGATGTGCTGTTTTATATTGCCGAAGATCTTCTTTTCTTCAAAAAATTCACTCTGCCCCTGAAAACCGCCGATCTCAAAGAGGCGATAAGCTATCAACTCGAGATGTTTGCTCCCTTTGACGGGAAGATGCTGCACAATTTTACGGCTGTGCGCGACAAGCAGGGTTACAATGTTTGCCTGTATGTCGCTTCCGAGGAAGCTGTGGTGCCCCTGCTGGACGAGGCGGCCGCCCAGGGATTTCAGCTTGCCGGGCTTTTCCCGGAAAGCCAGCGCTTTGTTACCCGTCTCTGCAAAAAAAAGCAATGGGCGCTGTTGATGCCCGGCCGCTTTCCCAAGCTTCTCCTCTTTTCGGATAAAAAGATCAAAGACCGCCTCCTCTGCTACAATGAACCAACCCTGGAGGAGTTGACCGCAGCAAACGACGTTGAAGTTATTTATAAACCGACCGCCAGGGAGGGGAGCGGGTTTCAGGATGCGGATCAGCTTCTGGCTGAAAAACCACTGCATAAGGAGCTGAATCTTCTGCCGCCCTCCTATCGCCGGCCGGATTATCTGCGCTATGCCCTCCTCGGCCTTTGTCTGCTCAATATGCTGGCCCTTGTTGCCGCAGGGGCGCTCAAGGAATATAATGTGTTGACCATATTAAAAAGGGTTGATGCGGAGATAGAAACGCTGCAGCCAAACGTCAAAGAGGTGGAGCAACTGCGGATTAAGGAAAAACAGCTTGCCGATACCATCGGCCGGATTGAAGCCATCGGTGAAAACTTTGATATCATCCGTTTTCTGGACAAGGCAACGAAATCATTGCCGGAAAACAGCTATCTTGACCAGATACGCATGGATGAAAAGACAGGCGATCTCCAGTTGCAGGGATACACGGAAGATATCGGTGCGCTGACAGCCAAACTCGATGCCCTGGGCAATGCCAAACTGAAATCCACCAGCCGCCGCAAAAATCAAACTTACTTCCATGTGGAGATCAGCGGCCGATGAACCAGCTCATCATGCTTCTTAAAGGTCTTGACCGCAAAATTCTCTTTCTGGCCCTGGGCGGACTGCTGCTGCTGCTCAACCTCGGCCGCATGAGCCTGCAGGCATACAGTAACCAGATTGCCGAGGCCGGGGAAAAACAGAATCTCCTGGCCCGGTATCAGGAAACCGTCAATCAGCTTCCTGCCCTGAAAAAAAGAGTGGCCCGGCTTGAGCAAAAGTCGATTAAGGTGGAAAAATATCTTTTCAGCGGAACATCCGAGGAAGCGGTGTCATCTGCCATGCAGATTATGCTGCAGGAACTGGTGACAAAGGCGGGCCTGGAGCCTGAATCCATCCGCCCCATGGTCAGCGGGGGAACCAAAACCGCCACCCGTGACTACCATGAAATTTCCATCAAGATCCGTCTGTCCGGGACCCTGAGTCAGTTTGTTGATTTTATCGCCCAGCTTTACCGCTCAGACAAACTCTTTCAGGTGGAGAGTTTCACCTTGAAGCCCTATAAAAAAACAGAGATGAAAATTTTTATTGATCTGAAAGGTTTTTACACGTTAAAAAATGGTTAAACTCATCGCAGCCATAGCGCTCAGCCTGTCGCTCATTTTTCTGGTTAAAGAGTCCATCGTCGCTTTGCGCGCGGGGGATAGACTTACTCCGCCTGCAAGCGAAGAAAGGCAGGTGGCCAAACCACAGACGGCATATCCGGCGGAAAAAAATGTGATCTTCTATCCGCCGGTTCCCATAACCCTGCCGGACTTCGACAAGGGTTACCTGTTTAATGAAGAACGGATGATCGAGGGTGCTGCCGGAGGAAACGAGGTGGGGCAGGAAGAAGAAGGCGCCGCAGCAGCCCTCTCTGTCGACATGGACACGGTCTTTTATGCCGGGTCTATCATCATTGGCGAGGTGCGCAAAGGCCTGGTCACTTATCCCGCGCCCCAGGCAGCCGCTCTGAACAGAAAGGTTACGGCCAGGCAAGCCGCCCCCCCCCCGGCCAGGGAAAGAAACTATGCCCAACTGGCGGTTGGTGAAAATTTCAGCGGCTATGAGGTTATTGAGGTAGAGCCGAATCGCATTGTTTTTCAAAAAGGCGCGGATACCATAGAAAAAATGCTCAACGATCCGAAAAAGACCCGTATTGACGCGCCGCCCCTGCCCAAGGAACCGGCTAAAACTCCCACGGCAGCGACAGCACAGACAAAACGGGTGCAACTCGATAAGGCGAAAACCGGCAGCCCCGTGCAGTCCACCAGGACGGTAAGAAGCACCACCCGCCCGGTTCCAAACCCTAAAATTCAGGTACCGGGGGTTCCGGTTCCACCGGCAACCGAGTGAATCCAAGCTGATATCATACTTAAAAGGTCTCCCATGAACGGTAGCAAAAATATCTTTTCCCGCAACGAGGATCCTGTTTCAAAAAAAGCATCACCTGCAGGCCGCCCGCAGCTCCTCAGGCTGGTGGTGCTGTCATTTCTGCTGATGCTGCTTGGCAGTGGCTGCACCTATTCCAACAGACTTGATCTCCCTCCTATCGATTTGGCCAAGGCAAACAAAGCCCTTATCCGGGATGAAAAAAAATCCGCTGTTCTCGAGGCGGAAGAGCAGCAGGAAAAGCATGCGCCGCGCACCAAAATCAAGGACATGACCCCGCCAGAGGAAGGCCGGGATAATCTCGCAGCTCAGGTTTCTCCGGCCAGCGAAAAAGGCAAGCCGCACGTGGCTGCCGCAGGGGCGGCAGAGGCCGAGGGATTACTGCTCAATTTTGATAATGCGGACATTTTCGAGGTAATTCAGGTTATTGCCGGCACCTTAAACCTCAATTACATTATTGATCCCCAGGTGAAGGGGGTGGTCAATATCCACTCCGGCAGCAAAATTCCCACCAATCAGCTCTATGAAATTTTCACCAAGATCCTGCATATCAACGGCCTCGATATCCGCAGTGAAGGAGACTACCAATATATCTACGTGGCCAAAAAACTGGGCAACGAACTGGTCAGCGGTCCGGATAAAATTGCCGGTCTCAAGGATTCTTCGCAGTTCATCATCCAGGTAGTGCCCCTTTCCCACCTTTCCTCCACCGAGGTGCTGAAACTTGTTGAACCCTATCTCTCGGCCCAGGGATCCCTCTACGATCTCCCCCAGCAGAACACCCTGCTGGTCAGCGACTATGAAAGCAAGGTCATGGATGTTTTGCGCATTATTGCCAGAATAGATATCTCGCCACTCGCCTCCCTTCATATCAAATTAGTCCGGGTGGATAACGCCCCGATCTATGATCTGCGGGATGAATTGACGGAAATCTTCACTGCCCTCAAAATCAACAACAAGGATTATGAAGGGATCACCGTAGTGCCGCTGGAGCGTGTTAATTCACTGATGCTGGTCAGCAACAGTGAAAGTCAGGTGCAAAGTGGAGTTGACTGGATCAAAGAGCTGGATGTTGTCCCATCCCAGGACAGAGATAATATTTATATCTATAACGTGCGCAATTCGGTGGCGTCAGGCCTCGCTGAGCTCATGAACCAGTTGCTTACCGAAGAACAACCCACCTCCCAGAAAACCACGGAGAAAAAGACCACCCCCTCAAGCCAGACCAAGGATCAGAAGGCCACCACGGATCAGAAGGCCACCAAGGCCAGCAAAAGCTCCTCCTCCAAAAAAACCTCCTCTAAAAGCACCACACCAACCGGCAACACCCTCACATCGCTTCGCTTTATGGGGGAGCCTGTAGTTTTTGCCGACGATGACCGCAACGTCATTCTCATCAGGGCCCTGCCGACGGATTACATCCGTATCGTCAAACTGCTGGAACGGCTCGACAATCTGCCCCGTCAGGTGCTGGTTGAGGTGCTGGTGGCGGAAATACAGCTGATAAACGAACTGGACCTCGGGCTGGAATGGTTTCTCACCAGTAATAAGTATGCCTTCGGTACCTCATTTGCCGCGGTGGGCAAATCCACCTCCACCGTGAACGGCGTGACCTCCACTTCCTATCCCGGCGGCTTTTCTTACTCCTTCAATTACGGCGATGTGGAGGGCTTTCTGCAGACCCTGGCCTCCAGGAACAATTTAACCGTCCTCTCCTCACCGCAGATTCTGGTGTTAAACAACGAAAAGGCCTCGGTGAATGTCGGCAAGCAGGTGCCGATTGTCACCACTGTTACGGAAAACACCAACACGATCAACCAGGTGGACAAGACCGTGCAATACAAGGACACCGGTGTCATTCTGGAGGTAACTCCCCAGATCAACTATAACGGCATTATTCTGCTTGAGGTAAGCCAGACAGTGAGCAAGGCCGAAGAAAACACCCTGTCGGATATCAGCTCCCCGGTGATCTCAAAGCGTGAACTGCAGACCAAACTGGCGGTCAAAAACGGCCAGTCCATCCTCATGGGCGGCCTGATCGACAGGAATACATCGACAACGCAGAGCGGGATCCCTTTTCTCATGGACATCCCGGTCCTGGGCAACCTGTTCAAGTATCAGAAGGATCATGAGGACAAAACGGAACTTATCGTGTTGATTACCCCCTATGTCATTGAATCAGAGGATGTGTTGGATAAGTATGCCCAGGACTTTGAAGTAAAAATGAAACAGTTGCGCCCGGAACTCGTCAAGCCCATGGCCGCGAGCCCCAGGGAAAAATGGTAAACGAAAAAGGAATGGTAAATGAGACAGTTGGTAATTGATGAACTCAGCAGGGAAGAGCGGGACAACCTGGATACGTATCTGAAGAGAACCCTCAAACAGGGGGGCATGGAGGGAATGTTCTGGCTGTCGGTGCCGGATGACCTGCTGGCTGAGGCGCAGCGGGGCCACGAAAAATGCGGTCCCTTTTTCTTTGGTCTGGAACTGGCGGAAAAAAAACTTATCATCGAACTGCTGGTCAGGAGCCAGAGCAATTTACACTGCTCCTGCATCAGCTATGCAACCAAGGCCCAAAGGGACTATCTTCTCGGCTTTGTGGACGCTATGCTGCAGACGGAACAGATCAAAGCATAAAAAAATCTCTTATTGCCAGAAAGACTAAAAAACCCGCCAGGCAGCTAGGCCTGGCGGGTTTTTTTGATAATGAGCACTATGCGCCGCGGGCGGGGTTTACCACCAGCAGATGGTCTGATCAGCGCCCCAGACCATATCGACCAGCTTATCATAGTCAGGTGACTCTACATTCAGATTAAAAGTATCATTATCGCGGCCTTCGGAGACGATCTCAACCAGTTTCTTGACATCGTCATTAGGCACGGAACGGTATACATGCAGGATTTTCATTTTGCATTCTCCCTGTAATATCTTAACTCTTAGCTGCTCAAATCAGCTCTTGTCGCTTCTCATGATGCCATAGGGAACAATGATTTCCATGTCCCGAAGCTTCTGGCCAAGTTCCTCAAGAGTCATTTT
>JALNXE010000023.1 GCA_023230525.1 Desulfobulbaceae bacterium | reverse complement strand
TCCTGCCGCATCGGCAAGCCCGCTCTGCTGATTTCTTTAGAAAATGATTTTCTTACGCAAAATCAACCTATTGCCAACCGTGACCTCCGGTAGAGAAAAGTCCCGAGTTCAGGTTGTCTGAAGCTGGTCTGATTTCTATTGCGCGGAGATAACAGTTTCCTGCTTCATCCAAACGGCCAAGCATTTGAAGTGCATACCCAAGGTTATAGTGTGCCTCCGCTACGTCCGGATTGATATCGATTGCGCGGCGGAAACATGATTCGGCTTCGCCTATATGACCCTGCGCCTGGAGAATGTTACCAAGATTGTTATGCCCGATTGCATCATTTGGCCTAAATTTCACTGCAAGGCGACAATGGTTTTCTGCTGTCTCTAAGCAGGCCAACTCATAGAAAATCAGGCCCAAATTACAATGTAGATCTGGATCTGTTGGTAATAAGCTTACCGCTTTATAGAGAGAGGCTAAAGCTTCTTCATTTCGTCCCTGTAACAAGAAAGAGGTCCCCAGCATCTTCCAGGCATAACCAAAGTTCGGAAAACGCTCTGTAATTTTCCGAGCATGAGTTTCTACCCCCGCGTAGCAACCCTGTCTCATCAATGTCACCAACTGCTCAATCTCTTCACGCGATGGCTTTGAAGGCGGATGGGTTGCAACTGACCCGAGAATATTTGGGGACTGCTCCTGATTGTCCTCGGTCCCTTGTTGAGTTCGTTTCATTTGGTAAGATATCCGTTGTGCTGATTATTTAAGACGTCTTTTTTCTCTCCAATCCGCCAGGTTACTTCTTGGAATCGTGCGCGCCTTACCCGGTCCCTTGTAATGTGAAAAGGCGTTACAGCCCTGTGACTGTAACGCCCATGCCCTGCTGTTGGTCTGCTGGTCTGTGCTAGCGGAAAATCTGCACCCGGTTATTATTCCTGTCGGCGATAAAGGCATGGCCTGTGCTGTTGATGCACAACGCCGCCGGATAGTTCAGCAGTCCTTCATTCCAGCCCATTGACGCCTTTCTGCCGCGGAAAGAGCCGTCCAGCCCAAGAAGCACGATGCAGCCGCCGTTCTGGTCGGTGAGATAGAGAATCCCCTTGTTGTCCGTGGTGATGCAGGTGGGGAAGTTGATATACTCCTTCAGGTTTTTTGACAGGGGAAGAAAGCCGGCGGCATCCTTGGCCGCTGAATAGACCATCGAATTGGCGCTGTCGACCAGATAGACGGTGCCGCCGTTATCCACCACAAGATCGGAGAAAAATCCGAACTCCTTTGGAAAGGCAATCTGCCGCAGGAAGGCGCCCTGTGGGTTGAGGACGATCACCCGGCCGGAAAAGATATCGACTATGTAAATATTGTCCTGCTGATCAATTTTAAAACTGCGCGGCACAATGGTGGCAGCGGGGTCAGGGGGCACGCCTTTCAGGTCAAGATTGCCGGCAAACTGTCCATCCTTCTTCAGGCGGACAATGCGGCGGTTCTTGCCGTCAAGTGCAAAAATTTCTCCCTGGGAATTGACCTGCACCCTGATGGGATAGGACAACTGGGGGATCTTGATCTGCGAAGCAAACTCCACGGCGTCAACCTTCACCTGGTACTGCAGGAGACGGTTATTCCCCGTGTCCGCGACCAGCAGGGAATGGTCCGAGCAGGCCACGCCTTCCGGATTCAGCAGGCCCTGGCCCTCAGCATCCGCATAAACGGAAACCACCGGCTGAAAGAGTATCGACTGCTCGGCAAATGAGGCAGCCGGGGCGAACAACATCAATATGAAGAGAAGTGTGTAAAGCAATTTTGTCGGCATTCGCTTACCTCCTGAATTCCTTGTGGCATTTCGTGCACATTTCCGTCTGGGTCGGAGAAAGCAGCATTTTATCGGCGTCCGTACCGTGGGAACGGTGGCAGCTCAGACAGGTCACCGTGAGATTGGGATTCCGCGGGTCTTTCGCCGCATCCCCGATGGGATGGGTGGAATGCTTCTGCCAGTCATGGCACTCCCCGCAAACATCAATAACCGAGGGTTTGTTCAGCAGCAGGACCTGATCCGAGGAATGGGCGGAATGGCAGGCCATGCAGGTTCCCTCTTCAACAGGGGGATGCTTGCTTTTCGCAGTTTTCTGCTTGGTAATCGTGTCGCTATGGCATCTGCCGCACACATCCGTCATGGGTGCCGCCAGCAGTGCCTCCTGGTCGGAGGCATGGGGGTTGTGGCAGTTCAGGCAGCCGTTGCGGTCGAGCAGCGGCCAGTGCAGACGGTTCTTGGCCAGGGCCTCATTGATCATATTACTGTGGCAGCCGCGGCATAGTTCATAGCCGCCGGCCCTTACCTTGAGCGGGGTGGGTGAAGACGGCCCCTCATGGCACTGGTTGCATTTCTTGTTGGCAAAAGGATTGTGCACATTGTCGTACAGCAGCCCACGCTGATTGGAGCCGTGCGGGTTATGGCAGGCGGTGCAGCGGGTATCCGCCACCGGAAAGTCCATGTGCTGTTTCTGGAAATTACCCTTTGCCGGGTCGTGGCATTTGAGGCAAAGGGCCGGCACATTGCTTTTCAGCAGTTTGCCGGCTGCGGCCGAGGCGTGGGGTTCATGGCAGTTGGCGCACCCCTTTTCCACCGGCGCATGCTTGAATTTGACCGCGGCAATGCGCTCTCCCAGGGCCTTGTGGCATTCACTGCAGAGTGCAACGCCCTCCTTGAGGAGATTGAACTTGTATTTGGCCGCATGGGGATCATGGCAGTTCACGCATTTGCCCTCGGCGGCCACCTGGTGGGTGCTGACCGGTTTGTCCGGGAAGACATTGGTATGACAGCCGACGCAGATATTCTTCGGGTCTGCGTCCAGGAATTTCCCGTGCGATGAGGCATGGGGATTGTGGCATCCCGCGCAGTCCCCGGTTTTTACCGGGGTATGCACAAAGGGATTTTTGAGAATTTCCTCAAAACCGTCGTGGCAGTTCAGGCAGATCTTGCCTCTGGCCCCTGGTTTGAGATTGAACTTGCCCTCTGCATGGGTCAGTGATTGCCCCCCCAGGCAGAAAATGAGAACAAGAAATGGGATGATGAAATCTGGTCGCCAACGCATGTTTCGTCCTTTTATTTTTTCGTTACTTCATGACACTCCGTGCAGTCTCTGCTGGCAAACGGAGGATGAACGTTTTCCTTGAAAAACTTGGGATCCTTGGAGGAATGTGGATTATGGCAGCTCCGGCAATCAATCACCGCCGGATCGATGTTGATATGGGCGGCGGCAAAGGCCTCATCCTGCAGATCATGGCATTCGCTGCACAGCGGCTGGATGGGTTTCAGAAGCAGGGCGGCCTCGGCCGCGGCATGGGGCTGATGGCAGCCCAGGCAGTCGCGTTGCGCCGGCGGATGAACCTGCTCCTTGGCCATTTTTTCCTTCATCTCCTTATGGCAGGCCAGGCAGAGGTCCGGTGTCTCGGCCAGGATCAGTTTGGCCAGTTTTGACTGGTGCGGATTGTGGCACTGGGTGCATTGGTCGGAAATCGCCGGGGCGTGTTTGCTTTTTCCGGCAGCTATACTTGCCGTCAGCTCATCATGGCATGAGCCGCACAGGGTACCCTGTTTTTCGGTGGTCATGCCGATGAAATTGCTGCCATGGGCATCATGGCAGGTCATGCACTCGCCATCACCGAAAGGCGCATGGATGGTCTCTTCTCCGGCGCCTTTGATGAGTTTGTCATGGCACTTGGCGCACAATTTCTTGCCGGTTTCCTTGAGCAGTTTTTCCTTGTCCGAGCCGTGGCCGTTATGGCAGTCACTGCATGTGCCGTTGCTCACCGGAGGATGGGTGTAGGACTTGATGAACTCCGATTTTTTGTCGGAATGGCAGGTGTAGCAGATCACGTCCATGCGGTCATTGAACATTACGGCAAAATTGGAACCATGGGGATTATGGCAGACCGTGCATGATTCATCGGTAAAGGCGGCATGGGCATCCTTGGCCTTTTCCGCAGCTTTGGTTTTGGCATGGCACTGGAAGCAGAGTTCCTTGTCTTCCTTGAGCAGCAGGCCCTTGTTGGCGGCGGCATGGGGCGCATGGCAGGAAAGGCAGCCCTTTTCACTGTCCACCGGTTTATGGGTGACGGCTACGGCTTCCGCCTTGTCGGTATGGCAGGTAAAGCAGACCTTGTTGCCCTGCTGCACCATCAACTTCGGGCTTTCCGAGGTATGCGGGTTGTGGCAGGAAAGGCATTTGCCTTCCTTAAAGGGGTCATGTTCCACGGTGCCGCCTCCCGTCAGACTGTCTGTCTCGTGGCACTGGGCGCAGAGTTCCCCCCCCTGCTGCGCCGTCTTGAAGGCATCGGCAGCGGTTGGGTCATTATGGCAGGAATTGCACTCATGCTTGGCAACCGGCTCATGAACACTGGATTTCAAGAGTTTCGCCTGGCTGGATGAGTGGGGATTATGGCAGAGGGTACAGCGTTTGGTTTCCACCGGATAGTCGCCATGGGCGGTTTTGAAGGAACTTTTGCCCGCATCATGGCAGCTCAGGCAGAGAGGAACCTCATCCTTGATCAGGAGATTGTCAAAATCCGAGCCGTGGGACGTATGGCAGGTCTGGCAGCCTTTCTCTTTAATGGCTTGATGAACGTTGCCCTTTTCAAATTTCGCTTTGTCATGGCACTGATAACAGAACTCGCTGCCTTCGGCGTTCAGCAGATGACTCGCATTGGACGCATGGGGGTTGTGGCACTGGGAACACTGGCCCCGCTGCAGCACGGTGTGGACGTGGGGCTTGTCCATGCCGATGGTGTTCGCCGCATGGCAGTCGAAGCAAAGCTGATTGCCCTGTTTCTTCAAGATGAGCTTGGCCACAATCCCGTGCTTGAGATGGCAATCCTCGCATTTTTTTTCTTTGACCATGGCGTGGACATTCTTCATGGAAAGATACTTGTCGGCGAAATCCTTGTGGCAGTCGAGGCACTCTTTTTTCGCGAACCCCAGCTTTTCGGCGGCAGCGGCGGGCTGACAGTCGAAAACAAACACCCCGCAGATGACAGACAGCAACAGCGATAAAAGAATCCATTTTTCTTTTGAGTAAAACATTAGCATTTTTGACCCCACGGCTACGTTTGGATAGTCGGTTTGTTATTTGGCGAGATCGGCGAGATTCTCGATATAAATTTTTACCGGATAATATTGTTTGAGCTTAGCGACCCAATCGTCCAGCGATTGCTGCAGCTTCACCTTGAACACCTTTTCTTTGATGTCGTCACTGACATCAGCCAGTTCCTGGGGCACCGGAGCGATGATTTCCTCGATTGACAGCACATAAGAGTGCCCCTTGGCATCCGTGTAGATTTGGAAATCTCCGGCCTTGCTCCCGGCCAGCGCCTTCTGCAGATCTTCCGGCAGGGTGGTCATGAGCAGCAGCTTGCCATCGAATTTGAGCAGGCCCTCGGTTTTCTGGTCCAGCAGGCCTTCGGCATGGGCGGTAAGCCATTTGAAATCGGTACCGGTTTTCAATTTCTGCAGCACCTGGGTGGCCTGGTCTTTGTCGGCGAAAACCAGGCTCTGGATGCGGATCATGGGCGGGGATGAATAGGAGGCGATATGTTCCTGGTAATATTGCTTGATGTCCTTTTCATCAACGTGAATATCGGGCAGAATGACCTTTTCGACAAAGGCCCCGAACAGCAGGGAGGTCTTGTAATCCTCCACGGTATTTTTAAAGACGTCGGTCTTGTCAATGCCCTGCAGCATGGCCTCCTTCAGTAACACCCTGGTGGTGATAATCTTGTAGAGCAGATCCTCTTTCTGCTGGTTCACCTTACCTTTGCCCATGGCCTGTTCCACGCCATGAAAAAATTTCTTTTGGAGCTGGGCGGCAATATCACCGACAGTAATCGGCTCCTCCCCCTCGATGGTGGCCAGGGGGCGTTTGTCCTGCAGCATTTTCTCCAGGCCGGGCTCCTTGGCCTCATAATCGACACTTTTGAGCAGCTCCTTGTCTATTTTGGCATATTTTTTCTGCAGGGATTCTATGTAGTTTCTTTTTGCCTCTTCCTTCTGCCGTTTCAGCACGGACGCCTCTGCCTGTTGCCTGGCCTGGGGGTCGTCCGGGTAACGGACACCGATGAGTTTCATGATCACAAAGCCGCCCGGAATGGGGATGACCGGGCTTACCTCGCCGGTCTTCATTTTCGCCAGGGCCTGATTAATCTGGGGCAGCATGTCCTTCTGCTTGAAAAATTCCGCCTCGGCCGTGCCCTTTGCCGTACCATCGGCAATCGCCTTGGTGATCACCGTGTCAAAATTCTGGCCGGAGTCGATATCCTTTGCCAGTTTTTTGGCAATCTCTTCCGATTCCAGCTTCATGGATTTGACGTGGTATTCTTTGACCGCCTCTTTGTAAAGCTGGTCCACCAGTTTCTGATCCGCCTTGAGGTCTTTGGTCTGTTTTTCAAGCAGCAGGGCGCCAAGCCCCTGCCTGGAGAACTCCCCAATGCGCTGTTGGTAAATGGGAAGTTCATCAAGACCGATGTTTTTTGCCTCAAGCAGGATAAGCTTGGTGTTGATGAGACGGGTCAGGGGCGCTTCGTAATCGACTTTTGCGGTTTTTTTGACGTCCCCTACATCCCCGCGGCCATGAAGTTCATAAAGGGCCTGGTTGAATTCTTCCAGGGTGATGGGTTCCTCGTTGACCGTGGCAACGATTTCCTTGCCGTCCATCACGGGCAGGGTGTCTGCCGCCTGCGCCCACAGGGTGCTCCCCAGGAAAAGCGTGAGTGCGGCGCTGATTGATAATGCAAATTGTTTCATGTGATTCCTTTTGCGGTTTAGTTAACCATCATCTCACCTACGGACCGTGCCATCTGCGAGGCGACATCGTTTGCCGTAGATACTCTGCCCACATCAAAAAAGAAGACGCCGTCAGAGCCCGTATTGTAACTTTTCGAAGCCCAGACCATCTCCCGGCTGTTATTGAAGAACATGACCGTGGAGAAATCGACGTAAGGGGAACCCCATGGGCCCTGGGCATCCTGATAATCGAGAATCTTGCCGGAGAGGATGAGATCCACGTCCAGGTCGCTGAAGATGGCTGCAGCGTTGGGCATGGATAGCCCGTCATCCATGATGATCCGGAAACGCAGCAGCTCCTGGAAGACAACTCCGGGTTCCACAACCTGGAAATTCGGCAGGTTCGACAGTTCCTTGATAAAATGGAGCACGAGGATTTCGCCGGCGTTTTTGCGGGTGCTGTGATTGAAAAATGGCAGGACCGCAATTTTATATTTCCGCTTCTCCTGCTCCAGGGTCGGGGAGCGAAAGGTAAGTTTGGGGCGGAATTTTCTTGCTGTTGCCGGCATTATCTGCTCTCCTCGCATTTCTTGCTGCAGGGACGCCATCAGGGTTTGCAGGGCCTTGTCCCGCAGCGCATCGGCCTGGCTGATCAGGCCCAGGCCGAGCAGACCAGGCGATTCATCTCCGGTCATGCCCACGTTGTCGATCCAGCGGATCAGCGGCGGATCCGCTGATGTGACCAGGCGGCAGGTCAGGGAGATTTTGGGCGGGTACTGCTCCACATAAAGCTCCAGGGAGGTGATGAGTGTTGCCTCGGCCCCGGTTTCCTTTTTCATGGCCTGGGCCGTGGGGCCGTCAATGCCGCCCACATTGCGCACCCGGTGGGCGGTCATGAATGTCTCCAGGGTCTTGTTATCCAGTACGGCAAATCCCTGTTGCTGCAGAAGGCTGATCAGGGTTTCGCGGATCTCCGCCAGCGGCGCCGGATTGCCGCACAGGTTCTGGACGGGAAAAACTGCAACCAGGGGCAGCCCGGTTTTCTCTCCGGCAGCCATGTCCTGCCGGTTTTCCAGGGCAGCTCCGCAGCCGCACAGGAGAAGCAGGACTGCGAGAAGGGAGGCGCTCCTAGCTGTTAAAAAGCTGATGGATGAGATCAAGCACCGCCTCTTCAGTAATATCGTTCATCGGCTGGCCGCCTCCACCCAGGAGCCGGTCTTTCAGGTTGATGCCGCCCTTGGTGGTGGAGCCCGACCATATTACCCTGCCGGTCTGCACCTCCATCATCTGCAAGCCGATGGAGATCACGTTGGATGCAGCGGTCCCGGACCGGACTTCGCCATACTCCCTGACCACCCCGGTGATGACCGCATCAGCCGAGAGCGCGACCCCCAGCTTCTGGATTTCCTCGGCCGAGGGGGACGTGCTGTCAACCACCTGCACCCTGGAGATGCCGCGGGCCACCTCCCCGGGGGGGATGACATAGATACTTGCCGTGGCAAGCAGCATATTCATGAAGACATCCCGTACCCTGTCTTCGACCCGGGTGTGGCCGGTGAGATTGGCAAAAGGCATCACCGCCACGGTCTGGACGGATCCGAAATCCATTTCCGTGTCATGATAGGTGGCAAGAGGCGCCGCGCATGCCGTGAGGAAAGCAAGGATGATGACCAGGGTAATTTTTTTAAGCCGCACGTTTTCTTCTCCAATGATGATTCGCTGGTGTCATGTTTTTCGAGTTTGCTCTCATTGTAGCACAGGCATTGGGGAATAATTAATAAATCATTTTCACAATCGCATTCATTGATTTCAGGTCCGTGGTTTCGCGGACCGAGTCGCTCTCCGTCACCATGTAGGAAAGATCCAGGGAGATGCGCGGGGCGATCTCCCAGCGCAGGCTCGGACGGATGGTTTTTATTTTTGACTGGTCTTCGGAACGTAGATCCTCGCTGTAGGAAAACTGCAGCTGCAGCGTGCCATAGGGAAAAGGGGACCAGTTCAGCGCATAATTCGTCAGGTTATCTGTCATGTTATCCTGCTCCACTCTGCCTATGGAGGCAAAGATATAGACCGTCTGGAACGGCCTGAAGGCAGCCCCCAGATCCATTCTGTTATCCTTCAGCGTCCCCTCGGCCCGGTCTCCGCCCGTCTGGTCCGTGGTGGTCGCGGTATAGCTCAGGGTCATGGTGAGGGTGCGGTGGGGGACGACGGTGGAGCCGAAATTGATGATGGTGCTGTCATCCTGCTCGCCAGTGTTCTGGGTTTTTCTGCTCAAGCCTCCATGCAGGAAGGCGTCAATGCCCTTGTACAGTTCCGCTCTGTTCTGCAGAAAAAGCGCATCCGTGTCGAGCTCGTCATCCCCGATTTTTTCCCGCCGGCCGCTGAAGACCAGGGTATGGTCAAGGGTGGGCAGAGGATCGGCACGCAGTGAGGCGCTGTAGGCGTTGGCCTCGCCATCGCCCGTGGTTTCCTTGATATCCTCCCTGGCAACCCGGAAATTGCCGGAAAAAACCGGAGAGAGCTGGCGCGACCCGGAAAAGGCGTTGGACAGGGTATAGCGCTCCCCGGCGCCGGGATCGGAGGAGATCAGAAAATAGGAAAATTCATGGTACAGCTCATGATTCTGCATGAGCCTGGTGCGCAGGTCCATGTTGAGCAGATGGGTGGTGGTGGTGTTTGTGCCTTCCACATCCTGCACCGGTCTGGTGACATAAGGCTGGATCTCGGTGACAAAGATGTCCGTAATATTTCCCGGATTCGGGATGATGGGAGAAAGCGGTTTGACCACCACCTTGATATAGCGCGTGGTCACGCTGGGAAAATTGATTTCAAAATAGTTCTGGAAGGAATCGAACGGGGCCGGAGCCACCGTTCTCTCAAAATGCCAGGTGTCGTTGTCCGAGCTGGTATAAACGTCCCAGGTGAAGAAATCGGCAATGGCGCTATTGTTTCCCCGCAGCTCCTGGTCAACCCAGATGCGCAGCGAGTTGACTTCCGTGTCCGTGGCAAAATCAAGGCCGATGTTTTTTGCCCGGTTGTCCCCCCCGGAGGGCAGGCCGATGTTGATGCCGCTGCCGGCCGTCAGGTTGCCGTCGATCAGGCCGGGATTAACGGCGAGAACCCCGAGGGTCGGGGTGTCGTCCAGGGCGGAAAGGCCGTTAATGGGAAAGAGAGGGGCGCTGACCTCTCCGGTGCCGGAGGCAATGGTCTCTATTTCCATGCGGGAGACATTGTAGGTGGTGGAAAAAGAGCTGCGTTTGTTAAAAAAGAAATCCGAATAATTAAGTCTGCCGTTATGGATGGTGGTCTTGGTGTCGATATTGTTGACCCGGTCCTCCGTCTCCACCATGAAGGGCCGGTACTGGAGGTCGAGTTTGTCGTTGGCGTAACGGCAGATGAGCGAAGCGGTGGTCTGGGTGCTATCCTGCTCCAGGCGGTCCTTGTCATAAAAATCCGACTTTTCGAGTCTCATGTCAAAACTGGGCAAACCTTCAGGCCGCCAGCCCAGAATGGCGTTGTACTGCTCGTTGATGTTTGCCTGCCAGGGCAGCTCGTCAATCTTGGTCTGGGCATCCCTCTTGCTGTAACCGGCTCCGGCGGTGTACAGGGGGGTTTTCAGGGTCAGATCGGCAAAGGGCCGGGTATTGGTCAGAGTCGTTTCGCGGTCCTCATCGTTGATGGTGGAATCCGTCTCGTCCTTCTGGAAAATCCCCCCGAAATTCAGACGCAGATTGGGGTAGATGGTCTTGTCCAGATTCAGATGATAGTTCTGTCCCCAGGTTTCGCTCTGGGTTTCCGATTTTTCGCCGGTGGCTTTGTCCATGCTATCCAGATCAAATTTGTTGTAATCAAACTCCAGCAGGGCATTGACGCTGTCTGCCAGGGCTGATTGCGGCGCAGCGCCGAGCAGGCAGCAGCAGAGATAAAGCAGGAGCCTGTAATATCGTTGTCTGTCTGTTTGGCATCGTTTGCTCACAAACCACTACCTCTCGCCCATCAGGGTGAGACAATAGGGATCATCCCCCACGTCGATTTCGGTCATTTTTTTTCTGCTTATCAGGCCGAATACCCCTATCCGTTTTGTCTGTGGATGCACCAGAAACAGCGTGTTTTCCTCACTGTCGATGGTCATGTATACTGTTTCGTCACCTGTCTGGATGGTAGCGATTGGTAAAAAGGCAAAGGGGTCGTAAATCTGCACGGCGGTCTCCCGCTTTCTGGCGAGATAGAGCAGGCCGCTGCGGGGATCAACCATGATGTCACGCATGCCGCTGCCGACAAATACCCGCTGCAGGACAACGAGATTGCCGGCGTCGAGAACGGTGAGATAGGGCGAAGCCTCGTTAATGATATACAGCCGGTCGCCATTGCGGTTGAAAGCCCCTTTTTCCGGGGTCTCCCCCACCGAGAGGGTGGTGACCAGGGCGCGGCGGGCGGTATCGATAATCGCGATGGTGCCGGACATGGAGTTAAAGACAAAGGCCCTTTTGCCGTCCGGGTCCATGAGAATGAAACGGGGTTCGTTGTCAACGGCAATGCGGCCGATCTCAAACATGGACAGCGGGTCCAGCAGGCTGACCGTGCTGGACCCGGTGTTTGCCGCAAGCAGCAGATCGCCCGCCGGGGTGATGGCCAGTTCCCGGGGTGTGTCGCCGCTGCTGAGGCGGATCTCGTTAATAACCTCTCCGCCGCTCACATCGATGACGGCTATGGCATCGTCTTCGGAAAGGGCGGCGTAGGCCCGGTTGCGGCTGCGGTCCAGTACGATGCCGTGGGGACCTTTGCCCGTGGCGATCAGGCCGACAACCTCCAGGGCGTTTTTATCAATGACCGTGATGTTGTTGGAGGCGGTGTTGGTCACATAGCCGATCAGGCCGGTTACCGGTTTTTGCGGGATAAAAATGGCGAAACCGGGGACAAAACCGAATCCTCCCCGCACTGATTGCGAGTAGTTGAAGACGAGCCGGAGAAGTGCGGCTTTGCCCTTGGTGATATGAAACGGGAAATCAACCAGATCCGGGGTTTTGGACACCAGCAGGGCGGAGTTTTCCTCTTCGCCGCGCAAAAAGGCTTCCTTGACCCCAAAAGCGAGTCCACGGTAATTTCCAGGGGGCAGAATGCCGGAGCCCAGCAGCCTCTGGCGCTGCATGCCGGCGCTATCGAAGTCGCTGAAGGCAAGATTTATGGGCACCATGGTGCCGTCGTCTTTGACCGCGGCGAGGGATGCCAGGCTGAAGTGGAGCCGTTCGGTTCCCTGGGGAAAGGGCTGGGTGTAAACGCTGAGCTCTCCCTGCTCCTCTAGGGCTTCCCGGTATGGAAGATGTGCCCCTGGCTGGCATCCGGCAAGCAAGAACAGAGCGAAAACAATGGAGATCAGGCAGGGCAAGAGCGATGGGTGCGGCGCAGATCTCATCGTGATACCAGGCATGTTATGACCTTTTTCATTTTCTCCCGCGGACCGCGAGGAGCATAACTTTGAATCACTTTACATCATTTTTTTTCTTCTAACAATCTCTATCATACGCATAACCGGCAAAGCAGCTCAAGAAAAAAGGGGCCGGAAAAATACCGGCCCCCTTTTTTATGCCGAAAAGATGCAACTCGACATGGTCAGAGAATTAGTCTTGAGCGTGGCACTTGTTGCAGAGTACCCTCTGGTAGGTGGCAAATGTGGTTGCCGGCCTGTCATAGTAGGCAGCCTGCATCTCAGCACCAGTGCGGCCTCTGGCGAACTGTGGGGCAGCCGGTGTGGTGTCGGTTCCGGGCCAGACGCCGTTCTGGGTGATGAACTCCCCTTCGTTGTTCCAGCGCAGCATGTATTCAAAACCTGAGGCATGGGCGCGGTGGCAGGAGAGACACATGACCTGATCCGAGCTGCCCGGGCCGGCGAGCTGGCTGTTGTCGTTTTTGGCCAGGGTGGCCAGGGCGGTATAGTCGGAGCTGTTGGTGGCAAACGGGGCCAGGGACAGGAACGACGTGG
This sequence comes from Desulfobulbaceae bacterium, assembly GCA_023230525.1. Taxonomy (GTDB): domain Bacteria; phylum Desulfobacterota; class Desulfobulbia; order Desulfobulbales; family SURF-16; genus SURF-16. The sequence continues at coordinate 37,981 of JALNXE010000023.1, read as the reverse complement.
CGGCCGTACCGGTCATGTCGCCTGATTTAACATACTGGCCATACAGGGTGGCAATGGTAGAGCCCAGTCCCTGGTCAACCGGATGCACCATGTTGCCTGAACTATGCATGTTGGGATGACAGGTGGAGCACCAGTTACTCCAGGTGGAATGGCCGCCGGCAGAAGCAACACCGTAGGCGGTACGGGTCTGGGTGGCATCCTCCTTGCGGTTATAGGAAGAGGGAACCTTGGCGGCCGGCACGCCATTGTAGGTTACGCCGTCCTTGGTGTAACCCGCGCCGGCCAGCAGGCGGTAAACGCCCACGGCTGAGCCGGCAGCAGGAGCTGCGCTGCTGTCATAGGAGCCTGAGCCGACAATGGGGGCGCCGGTTTTGGAGATGGTGCCGTCGGCAAGCCTGCGGTATTTGCCATGGGGATCATGACAGCTGTTACAGGCCAGCTGGTTGGAGGGGAAGGTGCCGCCGGGAGCATTGGCGTTTTCCGTATCAACGGCATAGCCCTTGTCCACGGCAATGATGTTATGGCCATGGGTCTCGCCGAGCTCCGTGGTGGCTGTGCCGCGCACGGTAAAGGTATAGTCTTTTTTCAGCCAGCCGAAGTCGCCGCCCGGGGTTCTCTGCAGAGGGGCCACGCCAGCGGGCATGTCCGCGTCGGCGGTACTGATATGATAGCTTGACGGTCCCGTATCACCGGCATGCTCATGACAGCTCAGACAGGTCGAGCTCTGGTCGGTGCCCACCAGCAGGAAGGTTCCGCCTGCCGCGGGTGAATGCATGCTGTGACAGCCGCCGCACTCGGCAACGCCGCCGCTATGGAAAGCAAAGGCGGAACCGGTAAATCCGAGGGTCAGAAGACCAGCACAGGCTGCAGTGATATAAAGTTTCTTTGAATTTCTCATTTCATCCTCCAAGATGGTTTTTGAGCTCCGGCGGTCCAGCCGTCCTTTCCAGGACCTGTTGACTTTGTGTCCCCACCTTACGATGGGTTTACCCTTTGCGGAGGATACCTGCTGCCGGAAGACCGGCAGATATTACTTAGCTTTTTACTTTTTTCCCCTTAGTAACTTTCGATCTGTTTCGCCCTCCTTTTGCTCTGTGAGGCATGCGCCTCTTGGTCATTAGCTTTACCGGCAGCCGTTCTGCCGGCAATATGTGTGCCTATCCGTGGGTCAGCTTGAAGACACTGACGCCCCTTTTCCTGCCCTGGGAGACGTACAGACGGTCTTCGCTGTCAATGGCCAGGCTCTCCGGGGCAACCAGGTTGCCCGGTTTCTCGCCCCTATAGCCGAACTCTTTGATAAAATTAAGATCCTTGTCGAACACGATGATGGCGCATTTCAATTTGTCGGCCACCAGGTAGTTCCCCTGGCTGTCGACCACCATGCCCACCACGATGTTGAATTTCCCCGGGGCGCCGCCCGGTTTGCCGAAGGAAACGATTTCACCTGCAGGCGACAGGATGCTGGCGGTGAACAGAACGGGCACGGTGAACAGCATATTGCCGTTTTTATCCAGATTGAAGCCGCTGAAGCCGGCATCCGCCCGGTCCTTTTCCGGAATACCCATGATGCGGATCAGATCGAATCCCTTGATAAAACGCCCTTGCGCGTCGACGATGACTATTTTCATCTGTGCTTCCGAGGCGAGATAGATATTGCCTTCCCGGTAAGCGATGCGGTTGGCGTGCATCTCTGCAAATTCCGGTGGCAGGTCCTGGAGAGTGATCTCTTCCCTGGGTTCGCCCCGGTAATTGCTGCGGAAAACCGAAGATTTCGTGTCGTTGAAAGCAAGCAGGAGGATGTCGCCGTTCTCTTCAACCGCCACATCAAGGATATGGCCGATATCAAGGCTGTCGCCGAAGCTATGGACCTCCATGCCGTTATCATTGAAAACCGTGACCAGATTCTGGTAGACCACGTAGACTTCATTCTGCCACTCGTCAACGGAGAGGGTGGCCCAGCTGTATGGCACCACGCCGGTAAAATTGGAGAGGTTGTAAAGATAGCCCTCCGCAAACTGCGCCAATGCCTGTTTGCCGGACAACAGCAGCAGGCAGATGGCCACCAGCAGGCTGGTTATGTATTTTTTCAGGTTGGGGTTCATGGCACATCGTGGTATTGCAACGGGCGTGCCGCAGATGGGGTATTTGTTTAAGTCTTATAATGTCAAATAGTTAGACGAAAGACCATGACGCAAATTGCCGACAGCAAGAGGTGGAGATGGGAATTTGGCGGAATGAGGTTTGGGAATTTAACTGAAATCAGGGCCGGGAAGCGGGGCGGTGAACAAAAAATGCGAGGCGAAGAAAAGCGGGCCATGATCGGCATATTCCCAACCGGAAGCGGTGAAATGGGTTAAGCAGCGGCAATTCGCCCACTGCTGCCGAGTCGAAGACAGGAATCACCAGGGCTGCTGGGCAAGATAACCAGCTTAAATAATGGAACTTTGCCAAATTCATGGTTAAACATCTTGTCCGTGGTACATAACTTGCCTGAGCGCCGAGGACAACAGGTATAAAAATATTGCCCGACAGAGGTCATTGTGCATAAGAACATACTGGTAGTTGATGATAACGAGCTTATTCGGTTTGGGCTGGCCAAGGCCCTGAGTCATGAATCCTTCGAGGTGGCGACCGCTGACACGGGGGCCGCAGCCCTGGAAAAACTCTGCTCCTGCCGGTACGACCTGTGTCTGCTGGATATTGATCTGCCGGATTTTAACGGTCTGGAACTGCTGAAATTCATCAAGGACATGTGCCCAGCCACCAAGGCCGTTATCATGACCGCCGGCTCTTGCAACTCCTCCCATCTCTGCGGGAATATCCAGGAGGCAACCGCCAGTGGCGCCTGCCGGCTTATTGCCAAACCGTTCAGCCTCTGCGAGATAACCGAAGTGGTGAGAAAACTGCTGGACCAGGATGAGGATTGCCAAGCCGGTTTCCGGTTTACCGGCAGCGGTTTTGCGAGGTGCGGACGGAAAAGCCAAAGAAGAGTATTTCCCGATGACATCAACTTTTCCATGACCTTAATCGCTGATGGTGAGTCCAAACGCATGAACTTTCAGGCCAAGTCCTTTGATCTCAACGAGGAAGGAATCGGCTTGCTGACGGATTTTCCCTTGAAAATCTCGCAGATCATCGGTTTTGAGGCAGAGCTTGACAACCGGTCAGGGGTGGTGGTGTGGAGCTCGATGGTTGCCGAGGGGACATACCGCGCCGGGATCAAATTTGCCTGAGCTTCTGCCCCGGGTCATTTCAGGTCGTATTTTTTCACCTGATAGCGCAGGGTGTCATAGGAGATATTGAGCAGTTTTGCCGCCTTGGTCTGGTTGCCGCCGGCCCGTTCCAGGGCCTGCCGGATCAGGTCCTTTTCCACCGCTTCAAGGGAGATACCTTCTTCCGGCAGGTTGATATGGGTTGATCCCTGGACTGCAGCAAGAGGAAGTCCTCCGAGCAATTCCGCCGGCAGATTCTCGGGGTTGATAATTTCCAGGGTTTCCAGGACAACACACCGTTCAATGACATTTTTCAGCTCGCGGATGTTGCCCGGCCAGTCATAACCGCTGAGCGCGGTCAGGGCATCGGCCGAGAAACCTTTGATGTTCCTGTTGTATTTATGGGAGAAGTGCGACAGGAAATGTTCGGCCAGCGGCGGGATGTCTTCACGTCTTTCGCGCAGCGGGGGCAGATGCAGGGCAAAGGTGTTCAGCCGGAAGAAAAGATCCTCGCGGAACTCTTTATTGAGCACCGCTGCCTTGAGGTCCTTGTTGGTGGTGGCAATCACTGTCACATCAATGGGGAGATCAATCCTGCCGCCCAGCCGGCGAACCTGGCGCTCTTCCAAAACGCGGAGAAATTTACTCTGCAGATCATGGCGCATGTCGCCGATTTCGTCCAGCAGAATGGTGCCGCCGTCGGCCAGCTCAAACATGCCTTTCTGGTCTGCCTTGGCGTCGGTAAAGGCCCCTTTGGCGTGACCGAACAACTCGCTTTCAATAAGGTTTTCCGGCAGGGCGGTACAGTTTATCGAAATAAACGGCGCGAATTCGGTTTCATCGCCCTGGCGGAGATGCCGCCAGTTATGGATATAGCGGGCCAGCACCTCTTTGCCGGTGCCTGACTCCCCGGTAATCAGCACTGTCTGGGCCTTTGCCTCGGCGATTTTTTGCGACTTCCCGATAATGGCCTGCATGAGCGGCGATTTGCCCACCATGCTGTGCACCTGGGAGGCGGTGCCGGTTTTGCGCAGATAATTCAGTTCCTCCCGCAGCTTTGTTTTTTCCAGAATTGAGGCGATGACAATCTTCACCTCATCGATGTTGAAAGGTTTGGTGAGATAGTCGGCAGCGCCCAGCTTCATCGCCTTGATCGCCGATTCGGCGGTATCATCGGCGGTCAGCATCACCACCTCGGTCTCAAGTTTCTCCTTCTTGATGTCGGCCAGGATATCCAGGCCGGTCCGGTTTTCTTCCAGATGGATATCAAGCAGGATCAGATCCGGATGCCATGAAGCGATTTTATCGATGACATCATCGGCGTTGGTCTGGATCTTGGTTTCATACCCTTCTTTTTTTAAGGACCTGGCCAGCATGGAAATAATGAGTTCCTCGTCATCGATCAGGAAGATTCTGCCGCGATTTTTCATGGTGTAATACCCTGGAGCTGTGGTTTTTCCGGTATGGTTATGTAGAAGGTGGTCCCTTCTCCCGGCGTGCTGGAGACATGGATGGTGCCGTTATGCAGTTCAATGAGCCGTTTGCAGATCGCCAACCCCAGGCCGGTGCCCTTGGGTTTGGTGGTGAAAAAGGGGTTGAATATTTTGTTCATGTTCTCCGGGCTCATTCCCTTGCCGGTATCGGTTATGGAGATCTGCACGGTGTGGTTCGACTCTTTTTGGGTGGTAATGGTGATGGTGCCCTTGGCAGGTATGGCATCAATGGCATTGAGCATGAGGTTGAGGAATACCTGCTGTATCTGGCCCCGGTCAGCGATAACCGGCGGTAATTCGGGGCTGAACTTTTTGACAATCTCGATCTCCTTGATCAGCTTTGCGGTATTGGCCGGGTTGATCAGGGAATAGCCGGCGGATTTGATCGTTGTGTCAAGCAGCTGATGCAGATCAAGGGGCGCGGTTTCCGGTTCAGGGGGGCGGGCATAGCTGAGCAGGCTTTTGAGCAGTGTCTCGATGCGGTAAATTTCGTTGATGATCCGCAGAAAAACTTCCCTGTCCTCCTGTTCCAGGGGCAGTTCATTGGCCAGCACCTCAATGGAAACCTTGATGCCTGCCAGGGGATTTTTTACTTCATGGGCCAGGCCGGCGGCAAGTTCGCCGACCACGGCCAGCCTCTCCGTCTGTTGCATGCGCAGGCACTGATCTTTGAGGGAACTGGCCATGTCATTAAAAGCCGAGGAAAGTACCTGAAACTCATCCGGTAATTCTTCCTTGACCCGATAGCGCAGATTTCCCTGTTGAATTTTCCTGGTGGCATCGAGCAGGGCGTCAACCGAACTGGTGAACTGTTTGAGAAAGAAATAGGCGATGAGGATCAGCAACAAGGGACCGGCGGTGATGAGGAAGAACAGCAGCCGTTGGGTCTCGGCAATGCTGTTGCGGGCCAGGGTGATTCTTTTGGAAATTTTCTCCGCAGAGGTTATGACGATTTTTTCCACCTCGGCCAGGGTTTCTTCCCCCTTGGAAAAAGCGGCATTTCTTTCCTCCTCCAGTCTTTCTTTATTAGCCCTGATGGTATAAACCCGGCTCAGCATTTTTACGTATATATCGATTTGTTGCTGAAAGTGATTGAGGCGCTGCCGCACTTCCTCATTATGATGGCAGTTGCTGCAGACGAGGGACGCCTTTTCCATCTCTTCCACATGGGCGATAAAGGGATCGATATGCAGGGCATGGGGAGAATCCTTGAGCAGCAGATCGGTCTGTACCACCTTGATTTTATTCTGCAGGTCCTTGCGCAGAAATTCAACCTGATGGAGGGTGATGACATTTTCCAGATTGGTGATAACCTCTGCAATTGATCTGGCAATATATATTCCCCCGCCGGAGAAGCAGAAAACAAGAAGCAGCAGGGCGATGAAAACTTTCTTCTTCATAAAGGCATCAGTGAGCCGGCAGAATCTGCGGGCAAGGGGGATAATGGCCTGTTTGCATAATTTTTTTTAATCCTTACCCAGTTAATCCGGGCAATTGTCCTTCCTGTTTATCTCTGACTGCAGGCAGCGATAAATTTTTTGTTTTCGATCATACGCCCCCCGTGGGGGGTATGAACCGAGTTCGGCCCTGCTTCGATTAATTTTCAACTTTCTGAGTTGTGGTAACATGTTGAAATTAAATTGATATCTTCATGGTCACCGCAGCTTGTTTCCAGAGAATTCAGAAGCCAGAATAAAACGTAATAAAATCAACCATTCTGAGTTCTGTCTCCTGTCTCCTGAATTCCCATGACGGAGATCAGAGCAGCAACTATGTTACAAAAAATATCGTTATTTCGACAAAATAGATCAAGTCAGAAAGTTGAGCTAGTCATTATCATAATCATACGTTGCCAGATCGAGGCCGATTTTATCGGCATAAGCAAATACGGGAGCATAGTCATTTTCCGTGGTGGGGATAAATCTCCGGGCGCCGAATTCTTGCAGGATCTTCCGGCCTTCCGCATCCTGATCCATCTGCAGCAGGGCATTTTTCAGCTGTGTTTTCAGCGCATCAGCCAGGTCCTTTCTCACAGCCAGGGCATTGGCCGGCACCACCGGGGAGGTTGCCAGGATTTGCAGTTGCTCCTGCACCTTGCTGTCGGCTTTGGCCAGACTGGAAAAAACCGTATTCTTGGCGCAGCCGATATCCGCCTTGCCATTCAGCACGTCATAAATGGCGTCCTCATGGGTGCCGGTAAAATAGGTTTCACTGAAAAAGGTGTGGTAATCCCCAATGCCGTTTTCCTGGAAATAATGCATGGGCAGGAGCCAGCCCGCGGTGGTGGCCTTGTCCACAAAGGCAAACCTTTTGCCGCGCATGTCGGCGGCCTGGTGGATGCCGCTGTCCTTACGAACAAAAATCATGCCGTAATAAGTGGAGGTGCCATCAAGGTATTCCGGCCTTGCCAGGGGCTGCACCCCCAGTTTCCTGATGGCCAGGGCGCCGGTAAAACTGCCGAAAAATGCCCCATCCAAGCCGTTGGAGGCAAAGTTGTCAATAACGTTACCGTAACGGGAGAGAATTGACAGCTCAATTGCCGCGCCTATTTTGCGGGAAAGATAGGCGGCCAGCGGTTCGTATCTCTTTTTTTGCGAGAAGATGTCATGCTCGGTGATCAGGCCTATTTTTAATTTCTCGGCGTGGGTTTTGCCGGGAACAGTGTGCGTTTTACTGTCCTGCTGCTCTCCGCAGCCGGGGACAAGGAGGAAAAAAAGACACAGAGCAAAAAGTATGATACAATTTTGATATGATTTTCCGGACATGATTTTTTCTCACTTGCTGATGGTGGCATGCGTGCTGCGGATATTGTGCCAAGGCCTATCTTTTATTGAGTGTTCCTTTTTTACCATAACGAAGAGTTGCACTTCTCACAATAACTTAAAAGACCAATTGACCAACATTTTGCCGTGCACTGGAAAAGCGGGGAGGTCGCGATGAAAAGAATTCTCCTATCTATCTGTTTATTGCTGGGCCTGTTTTGGCAACCATCAACACTGCAGGCAAAATGGAAATTTCCCCCCCTGCCTCCACCCTTTGAGTACGGCAACATCCTGATCAATCGCACCTCTGAAGCCAACCAGGTCAAGCCGGTGTTCTTTTCCCACTGGAGCCATCGCGTGAAGTACGCGTGCCGGGTCTGCCATCTCGAACTTGAATTTGAATTTGCCGTGAATGCAACCCCGATTACGGAAGAGGACAATATCAACGGTATGTACTGCGGCGCCTGCCATAATGGCAAGGAGGCCTTTGCCCATACCAAGGACAACTGTGACAAGTGCCACACCGGCAGCCTGGCCGTGGGCAAGGAAAAATTCGCGGAGCTGACGAAGAATATGCCGCGCACCCCTTTCGGCAATCAGGTGGACTGGGTGCTGGCGGCATCCCTCGGCCTGATAAAGCCCCGCTACGTTTTATATCAGGAGAGCGAAAAAACGGATATGAATTTCCGCAACCGGCTGGAGTTGCAGGCGGAATGGAACTTTGTCCCCCCGGCATACTTTCCCCATGACGTGCATATCCAACTGCTGGACTGCGGCAACTGCCACCCTGATATTTTCAATATCAAAAAAAAGACCACCCCGCATTTTGCAATGGATTACATCCTTGAAAAAAAATTCTGCGGGGTCTGCCATCTGAAAATCGCTTTCCCGTTAAATGACTGCAAACGATGCCACCCGGGTATGGAAAATCAACCCGGTTTTTAGAAGCGCACGGGGAAAATGTTTTTACAAGGAGCCGTTAGGAAATAACATGGCCATTTTTTCAATTTCGTTACGGCTCCTAATACCCTCAAGGGGGTACTGAAAAGAGTGCTTCCGCGCACTTCTCCGGCCATGTTATTTTTTACTCAACTTTCTGACTTGATCTATTTTGTCGAAATAAAGATATTTTTGTGACATAGTTGCTGCTCTGATCTCCGTCATGGGAATTCAGGAGACAGGAGGCAGAATTTAGAATGGTTGATTTTATTACGTTTTATTCTGGCTCCTGATTTCTGGCTGCTGAATTCTCTGGAAACAGGCTGCGGGGACCATGAGGATATCAATTTAATTTCAACATGTTACCACAACTCAGAAAGTTGAATTATTTTTGTACAACGGCTTAGTCAGGATTGCGGCAGAGAAAAGAGGGGTGATTGCCGGCCAAAACAAAAAAAAGGTAGAGCCGGGAAGGCCCTACCTTATGAAAGAAAATCAGTACCATCTTGGAGGATTGGACATATTCCCTTTCAATTCCCAATATAAAAGAAAATTCATTTTATTTCAACCTTCTCCCCCTTCAGCCGGCTGCGCCATTTTCCCTGCACGGAGCAGCTTTTCGATATCACCGGCGGGCATCGGCCGATAGAAATAAAACCCCTGGATGCTGTCACAGCCTTTATCCCGCAAGAATTCATACTGATCGTGCCTCTCCACCCCTTCCGCCACCACAGAGAGATTGAGGCATTTGGCCAGGGCGATGATCGCCGAACAGATTTCCGCGTCCTTGGGGTCGGACATGATATTCATGACAAAGCTGCGATCGATTTTTAAGACATCGATGGGAAAACGTTTGAGATAGTTCAGCGACGAATAGCCTGTGCCGAAATCATCAAGGCAGATCTCCACCCCCGTCTTCTTGATGTCGTGCAGCATGTTGATTGCCTCCTCTTCCGCCTTGAGCAGGATGCTTTCCGTCAGCTCGACCTTGAGATATTTTCTGGGAACACCGGTGCTGTTTAAGATCGAGGTGATGATGTGGTAGATCTCCTTGCTCTGGAACTGGGGGCTGGACAGGTTGATGGAAATCGGCACCACGGGAACCCCCTGCTGCAGCCAGTCCCTGATCTGTCTCACCGCGGATTTCATCACCCAGGAGCCGATCGGCACGATAAGCCCTGATTCCTCGGCAACCGGGATAAAGTGGTTGGGCGGGATCATTCCTTTTTGCGGATGATGCCAGCGGACCAGGGCCTCAAGCCCGACAATCTCCCTGGTTCTGGCATCCACCTGGGGCTGGTAATGCACGATGAATTCGTTGCGTTCCACGGCCCGGCGCAGCTCTCCTTCCAGCGTAAGCCGTTCCAGTGCTTCGGTATTCATGGAATTGGAGTAATATTGAAAATTGTTTTTTCCTTTTTCTTTGGCATGATACATGGCGACATCGGCATTTTTGATCAGATCTTCCTCGCTGGTCGCGTCATGGGGGAAAACGGTGATGCCGATGCTGATGGTGATGAAGACCTCATGGCTGTCAAGTTTGAAAGGCTCGGCCAGGGCCAGCAGCAGCCGGCGCGCCACGGTGGCTGCGTCATTCTGGTCGCGGATATTGGCCAGCAGAACGGTAAATTCATCCCCGCCCAGTCTGGCTATCATGTTCGGATCATCGTCTCCATGGGCGATGCTGATGAAATCGGATTTGCGGATAATTTCCTGTAATCGGCGGGCCAGCTGTCTTAAAAGGTCATCACCCAGATTATGGCCGAGGGTATCGTTGATGCGTTTGAAATTATCGAGATCGATGAACATCAGGGCGCATAATCTGTGGTGGCGCTGAGAGTTTGCCACAACCTCTTTGAAGAAATCGAGAAACATGACCCGGTTCGGCAGTCCGGTGAGAAAATCATGATAGGCCAGGCGCCGGATCTGTTCATGGGATTGCTGCAGATTGTTGCTCATTTCCATAAAAGAGCGGGCCAGATCGCCGATCTCATCGTCGCTGCTCTGGTCGATGGTGATATTGAGATTGCCGTGGCCAAGTTCGGTGGCGGCGTTTCGGAGCTGGATAACCGGTTTGACGATGAATTTTTTGCCGAGATAAAAGAGCAGGGTGGAAAAAATGACAATGGCACAGATGGTGGTCGAGGCGACGGCCAGCCCCAGGCGGCGGCTTGCCGCGTAAAGATGATTTTTGGGGATTCTGGCCAGCAGCAGGAGGGAATCGTTAACGTTGCGGCTGAGCACCAGGTAGGTCTGCGCTTTGTCGCGAACGGCAAAAGTGGCATCACCCTGCAGGTGCGCAATTGCCTGCTGCAGGAATTTGGCCGGCAGGGGAGAAAGAGCCGGCTCTTTGGCCGAGTGAAAAAAGATAGTGCCGGCTCTGTCAGCCAGGAGAAAGGTTGTCCCGTATTCATCCACGGCTTCCGTGATTTTTTTATCTATGAAATCAAGGTCGATGGTGACCACCAGATAGCCGCGTAAAGTTTTGGGCGAACTGACGGGGTTGAGGTTGGGATCGCGCAGCAGCATTCTCCTGCTGATAAGAAGGGAAATTTTGCCATTGTCCGGATTTCGGTAGATACGGGTAAAAAGATCATTATCCGCTCCCTGCATGGCTTGAAAAATCTCCGTCTCTCCCTCTTCCTCCGTGATATTGGGCAGGTCGGTGAGCACCACCCGGGTGTCTTCATAACCGTCCGGCAGCAGGAGGCGTATCTCATAATAGTTGGGATTGGCTTTCTGGTAGCTGCTGAAGAGCCGGATGATGGTGGGTTGCAGCAGGGTGTAGCGCACTTCCTCATCCGTGGTGAGCAGATAGTTTTCCAGCAGATTGGAATTGGCAAACAGCTCGATGTCCTTTGCCGCCGTATCATAGAGGACCTGAAGCTTGCCGGCGGTGCTGTTGAGAAAGGAGCGGGTATTGCCCACCGCCTTTTCCACCGTGGCCTCCTGCAGCAGGGAAAAAGAGATGCCCCCGATGGCCAGGATGAAAATGACAACCACCGGGGTGGTGATAAAGATGATTTTGGATTGGAGTCTCAAATAGAGCCCTTACTGGATGACGAGATTGAAGATATCATTATATTTTTTTGCAACTCTGGGCGGGAGATCCGTATAGGTTTCGGATTTTTCCAGAATCGCCTTGGGTGGATAGATATTATGGTCGTTCCTGAAATCCTGGGGCAGGAGCTTTTCCGCTGCCGTGTTGGTTGTGGCGTATGAGGCGTACTGGGCCAGTTTAGCCATGATGGCCGGTTCATGAATAAAATTTAAGAATTTGTAGGCCAGCTTCTTATTCTTTGAAGAGGCGGGGATCACGAAAAAATCACACCAGAGCAGGCAGCCTTCCCTGGGCTGAACAAAGGCAATGGCCTGGTCTCGCTGTTGCAACACCACGGCGTCTCCATTGTATATCATGGCCATGAAGGCGTCTCCGCTCACCATGGATGAATTTTCGCCAAGGGTCACATAGGAATAGGTTTTGACAAAGGGCTTCTGGGCCAGGAGCAGCTGTTTGGCCTCTTCAAGTTCCCTGCTGTCCGTCGAGTTGATGGAATAGCCCAAGGCCTTGAGGGCCATTCCCACCAGATCGCGGGAATATTTTATCATGATGATTTTGCCCTGCACCGCCTCCTCGGGTCTGAACAGATCCATCCAGCCTGTCACCGGTTTGGTCGTTTTGTCCGTGCGGTAGGCAATGCCCAGGGTGCCCCATAAAAAAGGCACGCCATACTGTTCCGAATCCGGGAATGAGGTGCGCCACCTGCGGCTCACATGCTGCAGGTTGGCAATATCTCTCCCGCTGATGGGCGCAAGCCAGCCGTGCTTGACGTAAGAGGCGATTGATGAACCGTTGGAAAGGACGAGATCATATCCGGTACCATTGGTGCTGAACAGGATTTCATTTCTCATTTCATCGGTTTCATAATAGGTTTCCGTCACGGTGATGCCGAATCTTTTCTGAAACTCGGCAAGCACCTCGGGATCGAAATACTCAGACCAGTTGAGGAGTTTCAATTGGTTATCGCTGTCGTCCGCGGCAGACGCCTTATCGGTACCGATTGCGGTGAGATTGCCGCACAGAGCGGCGAGCAAAAAAAGCAGCAGGGCAAGACATTTTTTCAATTCAGTCGCGTTCATAAAAATCTCCCAGAGGAATAATCTCTATCTTACAGAGTTTTTTAATATTTTTGTCAGTACTTTTTTGTGGCCCCGCTCTTTTTGCGATGTTGCAGAGTCAGAAGGCAACGGCTTGCGGTGCTTCAATGTGTTTTTTTGTGAGGCACATTGGGTGACAAGAAAATAATGCAAAAAAAAGAAAATAATTATAGATAGATGCTTGCAAAATTCTGAAAAAAATATTAATGTAATTAGTAATTATTTCTATCAAATAGGAGGAGGCTGAAATGGAGGCGAAGAACAAGCTGCGCATGACCAAGCAACGGCAGGTAATTCTGGAGGAATTACGAAAGGTTAAAACCCATCCCACGGCAGATGACATGTACCAGATGTTGCGGAAGAAGATGCCGAAAATCAGTTTGGGGACTGTTTACCGGAATTTGGAAATCCTATCCGAATCTGGTATTATACAGAAACTGGATGTTGGTGGAACCCAGAAAAGGTTCGATGGAGACATCACCATTCATTCCCATGTCCGCTGTATTGACTGCGGAAGGGTTGGCGACATCGATGTGACGCCAAAGTATAATCTTGAGGCAGAGGCCCAGAAAATGACGGATTTCATGATCTTCCGGCACCGGCTCGAGTTTACCGGTCTCTGCCCGATCTGCCAGCATAAGAAAAAAGCAACGTCATAAGTAATAGCGAAGTTGGTGCCTGGCACAGGCCGCTGGGGTGGAATTGCTGCCAAATGAAAAGGAGAAGGGGATGACAAAACAGCTGGAAATCTACAAATGTGAACTATGCGGAAACATCGTCGAGGTTCTGCATACTGGCGCGGGTGAGCTCGTCTGCTGCGGCCAGCCTATGAAGCTTTTGGTTGAAAATACGGTGGACGCAGCCAGGGAAAAACATGTTCCCGTTATCGAGAAAATTGATGGGGGATACAGGGTGAAACTGGGATCCATACCCCATCCCATGGAAGCAAAACATTACATTGAATGGATCGAGCTTATTGCCGGCAACAAGGCGCTCCGGCAGTTTCTGCAACCAGGGGATGCTCCGGAGGCAAGTTTTCAAACCACGGCAAAGGATGTCTCTGCCCGGGCCTACTGCAACCTGCATGGACTGTGGAGGAGTTAGCCGATGCTGAGTAAAAATATGGAAAAAGCTCTCAATGAGCAGGTTAACTGGGAGCTTTATTCTTCTTATTTCTATCTGTCCATGAGTTCTTACTTTGCATCAAGCAATCTGGCCGGCTGCGCCAACTGGATGAGGGTTCAGGCCCAGGAAGAACTCTTTCATGCCATTAAAATTTATGATTACATCAATGCCCGCGGCGGCAGGGCTGTTCTGGCAGCCATTGCCCAGCCGCCAGCCGAGTGGAAGACGCCCCTGCATGTTTTTGAAGAGGTGCTGTCCCATGAGCAGAAGGTAACCGCGCTCATTAATGGCCTGGTCAATCTGGCCCTGGATGAGAGGGACCATGCCACCAACAACTTCTTGCAGTGGTTCGTCTCCGAGCAGGTTGAGGAGGAGGCCTCGGCCAGTTCCGTGCTGGAGAAGTTCAAACTGATCGGCAAGGATAAAAGCGGATTCTTTGCCATTGATCTGGAGCTGGCCAAAAGGGTGTTCACCCCGCCCGCCCAGTAGCAGCAGTAAAAAAAGCAAAAATCTGCGGCCACCATGACACCCGTGTCAGGGTGGCCTTTTTTGTGGGCTGGGATTTTTTTGAAATTGCCAAGGCCATGATTAGATGGTAAGTGTTTTGTATTATTTAACAAGATAAATGATGTGATACAGGAGGACGAGTATGGCTGTGGAGATAAAGGAAAAAATTCATTGGGTTGGTGCAGTGGACTGGAATATCCGCGATTTCCATGGGTATTCAACCTACAAGGGGACAACCTATAACGCCTTTCTGGCAATGGATGAGAAGATTGCCCTCTTTGATACGGTGAAAAAGCCCTTTAAAAGCGAGATGCTGCATCGCATCAGTCAGCTGACCGACCCTGCTAAAATAGATTATATCATCGTCAACCACGTTGAGATGGACCACTCCGGCTGTCTGCCGGAAATGGTGGAGCTGATCAAGCCGGAGAAGATCTTCTGTTCACCCATGGGGGAAAAGGCGATTCAGAGTCATTTCCATCCCAAGGGCTGGCCCCTGGAAGTGGTGAAATCGGGCGACACCCTCAAACTGGGCAAAAAAACAGTTCATTTTCTCGAAACCCGCATGCTGCACTGGCCGGACAGCATGTTCTCCTATATTCCCGAGGACAAGCTGCTGATCTCAAGCGATGCCTTCGGCCAGCACTGGTCCACCTCCGAACGCTTTAATGACGAGGTGAGCCCAGAGGAGTTGCTGAGCCATGCGGCCAAATATTATGCCAACATCCTCATGATTTTTTCCCCCAATGTCCAGAAATTGCTGGAGACTGTGCAGAAAATGAAGCTGGACATCGATATGATCGCCCCTGATCATGGGTTGATCTGGCGTAAAAATCCGCAGCAGATCATCGAGGCCTATGCCCGTTGGAGCAATTACGAGGCCAAGGAAAAGGCGGTGGTGGTTTACGATACCATGTGGCACAGTACGGAAAAAATGGCCAGGGCCATTTGCCAGGGGCTGGTGGAGGAAGGCATCAGCGTCAAGATGATGGATCTGAAGGTGAACCACCGCAGTGACATTATCACTGAAATTCTCGAAGCCAAGGCGATGCTGTTCGGTTCCCCAACCTTGAACAACGGGATGATGCCCACCATGGCGGATGTTTTGACCTATCTCAAGGGCTTACGGCCCAAACGTAAAGTCGGTGCGGCGTTTGGTTCATTCGGCTGGTCAGGCGAGGCGGTAAAGCATATCAACGGATTTCTTGAGGAAATGGGAACCGAAATTGTTGACCCAGGCATCAAGGTCAAAAACGTTCCCACCCATGAAGATTATCAGAAATGCTTTGACCTGGGCGTCAAGGTGGGCCAGGCGGTAAAGGCCAAGTAAGTAAGACGGAAAGAGCAGAGCAATCTTCCGGGTTTCCCGGAGCAGATGAAGCGCTTGTTGCTTGACAAGCGCGCATACCTTTGAAAGAACGGGCCATAAAGAAAAAGCTGCTGCCGCTGCTGCGGGAAGATGATCTTGATCATATTCTTGCAGTGGTGCGCCAGTTCCCGCCGCATCAGGTCATTTCCTCGCTGATGTCCAGTCTTTACCAGGTCGATGAACGGGTGAAATGGCATACGGTGACCGTCATCGGCCAGGTGATGGATGCCATTGCCCGGACCGATATGGAAGCAGCCCGGGTGATCATGCGGCGCATCCTCTGGAATCTCAATGAGGAATCAGGCGGCATCGGCTGGGGAATGCCGGAGGCCCTGGGCGAGATCATGGCGGTTAACCGGCAGTTGGCCGCAGAGTATGCCCATATGCTCGTCTCCTACATGCGGGAGGAGAATTTCCTGGAACTGCCGGCCCTGCAACACGGGCTGCTGTGGGGCATCGGCCGGCTGGCCATGGTGCGTCCGGAACTTATCCTGAAATATGACGGGGACGGGTATATGGCACTCTTCCTGGAATCCCCGGATGAGGTGGTATTAGGGCTGGCCAGCCGCAATTTCGGTATTCTCCGTACCAGGGAGGCGGCCTATCATATCCACGGCTTTGTCGACAGCAGGCAGCCGGTCAGACTCTATGAAGACTGCCGGCTTATTGATACCACCGTCGGAGAACTGGCCCGGCAGGCCCTGGCCCGCATCGAGTGAGGAGTGAGGAGAAACTGCTTACGGCAGAATCTCCCCTCTGGCGCTGATGACAAATTCCCGCTGGGCAATCTCCTTGCCGGCCCGTTGCAGGGACTCGCTGATGATGGAGCGCATGCTGGCGCAGCAGGGCACCTCCATGATGACCGAGGTGATGCTTTTAATGGCCCGGCTGCTGAAAATCTCCGTAAATTTCGCGATATAACTCTCCCGGTCATCAAATTTTGGGCAACCCATCATCACCACCCGGCCCTGGATGAAGTCCTGATGGAAATCAGGGTAGGCAATGGGCGCACAGTCCGCCACAATGAGCAGGTCGCTGTTTTCGAGAAACGGCGCACTGGCTGGGACAAGCCGGATCTGCACCGGCCAGTGACACAGAGCTGAGGCCGGCTTGCCGCTCACGGATCGTGGCTGATTTGCCGCCTGGCATGGGGTCTGGGCCGGAAAGCTCTGCAGCTTGGCGGATGGGCAACCGCAGGGGATTGCGGCAGCCGCCTTGTTTTGCTCTTCCTTTACCTTGAGAAACGCTTCCACCGCCTTTTCATCAAAATCATCCGCTTCCCGCTCAATGATTTGCAAGGCCCCAGTGGGGCATTCTCCCAGGCAGGCGCCCAGGCCGTCACAGAATTTCTCCGCCACCAGCCGGGCCTTGCCGTCAATAATCTGCAGGGCTGCTTCGGCGCAGCCGGTGACACACTGGCCGCAGCCGTTGCAGAGTTCGTCGTCTATTTCTATGATTTTGCGTTTTATTTTCATAATGTCAGCTCGTTTTATTTTTTAACAGTACCTCTGCGGCAACCCGCCGTCCGGTTGCCGTGAGAAAGGACTTGTCGATGATTTTCTGCAGATGATCTTGCGGTGCCGGTGATTCCTTCTGCACTTCAGCAAGATTGGTGATGAGGTCGGCATCATAGAGCACCTTGAAGTTGGTCGTTTCCTTCTGGCGGGGCTGATGGTGGTGGCCGATAATGTCGCATACCTCTTCAAGCAAGGCCTCATCCGCCTGCAGACGGGTCAAGATCTCGCGGGCCACCGGTGGTCCCTCCTGATGCTGATAGCTGGCGGCACTGCTGTTGAATTTTTTCTCCGCCTCCCTGATGCCGATATCATGCAGATAGGCGCAGATGAGGACCACGGCCGGATCACCATGCTCGGTGCGATTGATTTCTTCCGCATAATGAGCCACCTTGCCGGCATGGCCGATGCGTTTGAAATCCGTGCCGAAATACCGTTTCATCTCCACCGCCACCCTGTCTTTCAGCGACTGGGCTGCCGTGTTCTTGAGTCCCTCGGGTAAAGAGCCGAGACATTGGGCGGCATGGGGGCAATAGGCGGCGCAGCCGAAATCGATGCGCGGGTTCAGCAGGCGGTGCCCGCATGATCTGCAGGTTCTGCTGGCATCATCCTTAAAAAACTCTACGGGATGCTGGCACTTGGGGCATTTTACCTCAAAGATCGCCTCGCTTTCCCAGTAGCGGCTGTCCTGTCCTGGGCATTGCATACCTTGCTCCTTTGAAAATGAAGGGGAAGGGCGCTCCCTTCCCCTGGCGCGATAAAATTCTAGCCAAGTATTGCCCGCAGATCCTCATCCGGGGTGGAAATGGGTTTGATGTTGAAGTTTTTCACCAGCACATCAAGCACGTTCGGCGTAATAAAGGCCGGCAGACTCGGTCCCAAGCGGATATCCTGAATGCCCAGATAAAACAGGGTCAGCAGGATGGCCACCGCTTTCTGCTCGTACCATGACAAAATCATGGAAAGCGGCAGATCATTGACCCCGCAGCCAAAGGCGCCGGCCAGGGCCACCGCGATCTGGATGGCGGAATAGGCATCGTTGCACTGGCCCACATCAAGCAGGCGGGGAATGCCGCCAATGTCGCCGAGCTGCATGTCAAAAAAGCGGAACTTGCCGCAGGCCAGGGTGAGCACCACGCAGTCTTTCGGGATTTTTTCCACGATTTCCGTGTAGTAGTTGCGGCCCGGTTTAGCGCCGTCGCAGCCGGCCACCAGAAAGAAATGCCTGATGGCCTTGTTTTTGACCGCCTCAATCACCTTGTCAGCCACGCCGAGTACGGCATTGCGGGCAAAGCCCACCATGACGCTGCCTTTGTCGGTGTCGGCCGGGAACCCTTCCATGGCCAGGGACTTGTCAATGGCCGTGCTGAAATCCTTGCCGGCAATGTGGGTGACCCCGGGCCAGCCCACCAGGCCGGTGGTAAAGATATTGTCCTTGTAAGTATCCTTGGGCCGCTGGATACAGTTGGTGGTCATGACGATGGCCCCGGGGAATTCGGCAAATTCCTTGCCCTGATTCTGCCAGGCGGTGCCATAGTGGCCGTAGAAGTGAGGGTATTTCTTCAACTCCGGGTAGCCGTGGCAGGGCAGCATTTCGCCATGGGTGTAGACATGGATTCCCTTGCCTTCGGTCTGGGCGAGGATGGCGGCGAGATCCTTGAGATCATGGCCGGAGACCAGAATGGCCTTGCCTTTTTTGGCGCCAAGGGGAACCGTGGTGGGTACCGGGTGGCCGTAGGTGCCGGTGTTGCCGGCATCCAGCAGCTCCATGGCCCGCAGGTTGATTTCCCCGCATTTCAACACAAGACCGATCCACTGTTCCAGGCTGAGATCGGTGCGCAGGATGGAGGCCAGGCCTTCTTCGATAAAGGCATAGACCTTGTCGTCTTCCTGGCCGAGAATCCTGGCATGGTCGGCATAGGCAGCCACACCCTTGAGACCGAAGAGCAGAATGTGCTTGAGGGATAAGATGTCCGGGTTCTCGCCGCTCTCTTTATTTAAGGCAACCGCTTCACCCTGCTGGATGAGCCCGGCCAGATCCGCGGCAGGGGTGAAATTCGCTGCCGGCTCGCTGAAATCGCTTTTGCCGCCGGAGGCCTTGATTTTCGCCTGCAACCCTTTTCGCAGCTGCACGGTCTTGTTGATCAAGGCCGCAAAACGTTCGGCATCAAAATTGACATTGGTCAGGGTGGAAAAGGTTGCTTCGCAGATAAAAAGTCCGGTATCCGGGGTTGCCACCCCGCCTTGACGCGCTTCCATGGCATAGAGGGCCAGCCCCTGCAGGGCATGAATGAGAAGATCCTGCAGGGCCGCGACCTCGCCGGTCTTGCCGCAGACGCCGATTGCCGTACAGGCCTTACCTTTGGCTGTTTGCTCACACTGATAACAAAACATGATATTCCTCCTGGTTGAATAGTATTTGTTGGCTGCTTTTAAGGAGATCTTAGCAAAAACAGCAGGGAGCAGCCTTGACTTAGGTCAAACAGTGATTTTTTTTGTAAAAAAAAATTTTGCGCTGCATGTTGCTGGGCGACAGGCCCGCAACTACTGAAAGGATAGGGTTTTGGCAAGAGGCCATCTAACCGGCGAACGGTTTGCAGGGAAAGGTTACGAGGCTGCCGGAACCTCGGGAGGCAGTTCCGCTTCGGCAAAGGGCAGGGCCCCGATACGGGTCAGAAACTGCTGCAGCTGGGCCATGACCTTTTCCTGGTCGCAGCTCACATCTTCCTCCAGGAGCGCCCTGTCCACGATTTCCACAATGAATTTTAGATCAAAAGAGCTGTTCAGCATACCGGCCCTGCGGAGGAGGAAGAAAACGAACCGCTCGTTTTCGAGCTTTTCATCGGCATTGTCGCCAAGTTCCTGGGGCAGATTGGTAAGGATGTACCAGCGCATGGCGGAAAGCAGGGCATCATAAAGGATGGCGAGCCCGATCGCGGTCTTGTTTTCCCGTATTCTTTTCACCCCGCAGCGCCAGTGCAGTCTGAAACGCATCTGCAGCGCGTCAACCTTGCTCATTTTGCTTTCATCCATCAGGCCAAAATGGGGGCTCATCAAGGTCCTCCTGTGTTTTTAGAAAAGGAGCGAGATCAACAGTGAAACTCTTCCCGATTTCGTTGCTGCGGGCTTGAGGTCGGCAAAGGGATCACGGGCAGGAAAAAATCGGCGGATAATCAATATCTTAATTTTTGCACCGAGTGTTTGTCAAATGATTTCAGGTATAATCGTGGACAAACGCGCTGCTGGGGCATCATCTCCCCGGTCTGGTTAAGCAATAAGCTAATAGATGATTTTGTTGTCAAGCTTTGCCCATTGGCTGAATACCGCCAGGGCCTCTGGCCGCATTGCTTGCTCCATGGGGATCTTTCTGCCAGCAGGCTGCCGAAGAAGTTCCCGGTAGAGAAAGTCATCGGCAAAACCCAGATCCGCTGCGTCTTTTCTGCCGGCGGCGAAATAAATTTTGTCGATGCCTGCCCAGTAAAGAGCGGAGAGGCACATGGGGCAGGGTTCACAGTTGACGTATATGGCGCAGCCGGCAAGGCTGTAGTTCTTTAATCTGCGGCAGGCCTTGCGGATGGCGACCATCTCGGCATGGCAGGTGGGATCGTTATTTTTCAGCACCTGGTTCCAGCCCCGGGCAATGATTTTCCCGCCGCGGACGATGACCGCCCCGAAAGGCCCGCCTTCGCCTTGCAAGGATTTTTCTCTGGAAAGCCTGATGGCCTCATGCATGAAGTCCGGATTCACCATAATTCGTCTCATAAAAAAAGTTGGTCGGATGAAACAGGAAGCCGTTTCCTGAAAAATGCCGGGGGCGCCGCTGTTTTTCTTTAACTGAGAAAATATACCGCGAATGAGGATTGCGTTATAGGAAAATCTCGCTTAACTTGGTGGCGGTATTATTTTCAGGAAGATATGGTGCGGCGCAAGCTGCCCCTGACCTGTGCAAGGAAAACAAGCAAGAGATCACAGCCTTGGATTATTTTTTCATCATTATCGCCTACCTTGTCGGTTCCATCCCGTTTGGCCTCCTGCTCGGTAAATTGGCCGGCATCGATGTACGCAAGGACGGCAGCGGCAATATCGGTGCAACCAATGTCAGCCGGCTGCTGGGCAAAAAAGTGGGGGCAATCACTCTGCTGCTTGATGCGGCCAAAGGTTTGCTGCCCATGGTGGCCGCAGGGACCCTGGGATTTGCCCAGAATATCGTCATGCTCTGCGGGGCGGCGGCCTTTATCGGCCACCTGTTCCCGCTCTATCTCAGGTTCCGGGGCGGCAAGGGTGTGGCCACCGCCCTGGGGATATTTCTCTATCTTTCCCCGCTGGCCCTGCTCATCTGTGCTGCCGCCTTTTTTGCCGCCGTATTTCTGTCGGGATTTGTTTCACTTGGTTCACTCATTGCCGCAGGTCTGATGCCTGCTGTGGTTTTTTTTCAGCAGGGCAGCGGCAGCTGTTTTTACCTGGCCATTTTTGTCAGTCTGCTCATCTGGATCAAACACAGCAGCAACATTATCCGGCTGATCCATGGCGAGGAAAAGAGCTGGAAGAAGAAAAAGGGGTCTGAGGCATGACCAAAAAAGACTGGGAAAAAATAGTGGCGGCCAGGGACTTGCTTGGTCTGGAAAAAAAGGCAACGCTTGCGGAAATAAAGAAGGCTTACCGCCGGATGTCAAAAAAACATCACCCTGACCTGGCGGAAGGCAGGGAGGGGGGACCACGGCAGGTGGCGATGCATGAAATCACCGGAGCCTACCAGGTGCTGCTGGCCTATTGCCAGAATTACCGTTTCCCTCTGGTGATGCAGCAGGACACCCTGGACGCCGAAGACTGGTGGATGGACCGTTTCGGCCAGGATCCTTTATGGGGGAAGCGGCGGGAGGATTGATGTCTGCTGCGGTCCTCCGCTGGCCCGTGAACCAGGGCGATCATCCGCGGCACAAGAGACTTGCGCAAAGAAGCCGGGAGCGGGAAGAAAGAAGTAAGAAAATCAGTTATTCCGTCTCCTGACTTCTGTATCTCAGTTCAGGTATTTCTCATTAATCGTGATCTTTCCGCTTTTGGTGAGATAATCGATCCAGGCATCCATGAGTTCCTTCTTTTTTTCCGCAGCCAGCTGGGCTGCAAAAGCCTTTCTGGCCGGGCCGTCGTTGTCGCCGGCGTCTTTTTTGTCCTTGAACCGGCAGAGATAAAAGGCGTTGTCCGCGGCAACTACTTTCTCGGGATAGGTGGAGCTGGCATTAAGGGTGAGGCCAACCGTGATAACCTCTTGCGGCAGATCCTTGCTCGTTCTGGTGGTGCGGGAAAAGTATTCGGAAACGTGCACCGTCACTCCTTTTTCCTGCATTTTCTGGGAGAAATCAACATCTTTACCCCCCCGCAGGGCGGCAAGAGTCTCTTCCGCATCCTTCTGGCACAGGGTTTTCGCCTCAGCGGCGACAAAGTCTTTGGTAACGCGTTCTTTCACCTCGGCCAGGGCGGGGATCGCCGGTTCCTTCCGGTCAGCGATAAATAAAATGGTATAGCCTTGCGGGCTGTCGATAATGGAGCTCAGTTCCCCTTTTTTCAGGGAGAATGCCGTATCAAGGACCGCAGACTCGTTGGCCAGGGCCGCAGGAGGAGCAGTCTGGGTGAAAAAATCCGTTTCGGCGAGGGGCACCTTAAAATTTTCAGCATATTTTGCCAGACTGCCGGCAAAGATTATTTTTTCATATGCCTCATTGGCCTTTTCAAAGGCGTTGTTTAAGGCCTGCTGTTTTTTCAATTTGTTTTCAATGGTGCTTTTCGCGCCGGCCAGAGGGGTGATATTGGCCGGTTGAATGTCTTCAAGCTGCATGATGTGAAAGCCGAACTGGGTCTCAACGATATCGCTGATCTGGCCTTTCTGCAGACCGAAAACGGCATCTTCAAAGGGTTTCACCATCTGCCCGCGGCTAAAAAAACCGAGATCTCCGCCCTGGGCGGCGGAACCATCCTCGGAATATTGCCGGGCCAGGGCGGCGAAATCTTCCCCTGCTCTGGCCCTGGCCAGAATTTTTTCCATTTCCGCCCGGCGTGCCTGCTTGTCCTGCTCGGTGGCTTTCAAGATGATATGGCGGGCACGCCGTTTTTCCGGCTGACCGAATTCTTCCTGATGACTGTTGTAATACTGCTCCACCTCTGCTTCCGGGACGGTGATTTTGTTCATTTCGTCCTTGAGCAGAAAGGAGAGATATTTGATTTTCACCTGGGGCTGCGTCATGTATTTTTCTTTATTTTTTTCAAAATACTGGGCCAACAGCTCATCGGTTACGCTCACCTTGCCGGTGTAATTTTCCGGTTTAAATACGGCATAATCGAGTCTGGTTTCACTGTTGTCGAAGCGGAAGCGATCATCCAGCTCCTTCGGCGTGACCTGGGCGAATTCAGCAAGACCGGTGCCGACCTTGGTCAGCAGCATATCGCTTTGCAGGCCTGCTTCGAACTTTGTCGGGGTCAGGCGGGAACCCTTCAGGACCTCGCGGTAACGTGTCACGTCAAAAACGCCGTTGTTCTGGAAGACGGTCATTTCTTTAATGGCGTTCTGGATTTCATCATTGCTGACATACATGCCCATCTCTTTGCCGCCCTGCAGCAGAAGGGATTTCTGGATCAGTTCGTGGATCACCTGTTTTTTGAGGTTGAATGACTCAATGAAGCCCTTGGGCAGGTTGCCGCCGAACTGATCCCGGTAGTTATTCATGGTGCGTTCAAACGCCTGGTCAAACTCCTGCAGGGAAATAGATTCTCCATTAACGGTGGCCACGGCATTAAAAGAACCGGTGTTTTGCTTGCCAACTCCCCAGAAGATAAAAACAACGATGATGACAAGCACGGTACCCTGCAGATAGGGTGACTGTGCTTTCCGGCGTAAAAGGTCAAGCATGGATACGGCTCCTTTATGTCGAGATGTATTATGTTTAAAGCAGATATGCACTGTGGTGGCAAGCGCCGAACCTGAAGGACGGCATTGCCGATAACCTGTAAATTAGCCACGAGCGCCGGCAAATGTCAATTATTTCGTTGCCGCCAGATTCGAGCCCAGGGAAAGATTCACCACCAGGGGCACGGCCAACTCCTTGACGTTTTCCATGGCTTGCTTTACCAGAGTGGTGGTGGTTTCCAGTTCAGCCAAGGGCACTTCAAATATAAGTTCATCGTGGATCTGCAGCAGTAATTCACTGTGCAGGGATCGCTCGCGCAGAAAACGGTCGGCCCGGATGGTGGCGACTTTGATGATATCTGCGGCTGTCCCCTGAATCGGGGTGTTCAGGGCCGTACGTTCAGCAAATTCCCTGACGTTCTTATTGCTGCTTTGGATGTCCGGCAGGATGCGGCGGCGATGAAAGAGGGTGGTGACATAGCCATCCCGCCTGGCCTGCTCGATGATTTCCTCCATGAACCTTTTCACCCCCCGGTAAAGATCGAAATACCGGTTGATGAAGGTCTGGGCCTCCTTGCGGCTGATGTTGAGCTGGCTCGCCAGACCGAAGGCGCTCATGCCGTAAACGATGCCGAAGTTGATGCTTTTTGCTACCCGCCGCATCTGGGGAGTGATGAGCGAGGGATGAACCCGGAAAATTTCTGCTGCCGTCTGGTTATGGACATCTTTACCGGCGACAAAAGCTGCAACCAGAGCCTCGTCTCCGGAGTAATGGGCCAGTACCCGGAGGTCGATCTGGGAGTAGTCAGCCGCCAGCAGCGTATGGCCCGGGGCGGCAATGAAGGCCTCCCTGATTCTCTGGCCTTCAGAGGTGCGGATGGGAATGTTCTGCAGATTCGGATTGCTGCTGCTCAGCCGGCCGGTGGCGGTGACCGTCTGGTTGAATGAGGTGTGCACCCGGCCGGTGCGCGGGTGGATCAGGCCGGCCAGTTTATCGATATAAGTGGATTTCAGTTTGCTGATGGTGCGGTGTTCAAGCAGGGCCGCGGGCAGTTCATGAAAGGCGGAGAGTTTTTCCAGCACCTTGACGTCCGTGGAATAGCCGGTCTTGGTCTTGCGGCCCATGGGCAGTTTTAATTTTTCAAAGAGAATGGTGCCCAGTTGTTTCGGGGAGTTGATGTTGAACTCTTCGCCGGCCAGGGAAAAAATTTTTTCAGACAGTTTGGCCAGCTGGGCGGCAAATTCTGCCGACAGGCCGGAGAGCATGGCGGGATTGACCAGGATGCCGACTTCCTCCATCCTGGCCAGGATGGGCACAAGGGGCATTTCCAGTTCGGTGAAAAGGGTCCACAGCTCCAGTTTCTGCAGTTGCGGTTCGAAAAGTTGCCAGAGCAGAAACGTGGAGTAGGCGTCCTCGCAGGAGTAATCTTTGGCGGCCGGCAGGGAAACGAAACGGAACGCATCCGGACGTTTGTCGTCTGCCGTGGCCTGGGCAAAGGAGATCATGCTGACATTGAGATGTTCCATGGCCAGGTCGTCAAGTTTATGGCTGCGCCGGGTGGGATCAAGCAGGTACGAGGCGATCATGGTATCCCGCAGCGGCCCCTTGAGCAGCATCCCGTGCTGCTTGAGAATCTGCAGGTCATATTTAAGGTTGTGGCCGATTTTGGTCAGCTTTTCATCTTCGAGCAAAGGCCGCAGGCAGGCGAATGCTTCTTCCAGGCTGAGCTGGCCGGAGATGTGGTTACCGTCCTCATCCCGGTGCCCGATGGGGATATACCAGGCCTCTTTGTCGTCCGCGCAGAGGGAAATGCCCACCAGCTCGGCGGTAAGCGGGTCAAGGGAGGTGGTTTCGGTGTCAATGGCCAGCAGCGGGGCCTTGTGCAGAATGGTACAGATATCCTGCAGCTGGGGCAGGGACTGCACCAGGCTGAACCCCTTGGTATCCGTGGGCGCGGTCGGGGCCTGGCTTTTCAGCAGCCTGGAAAATTCAAGCTCGCGGTAAAGGGCTTGCAGCGCCTGCTGATTCGGTTGCGGCAACCGGTATTCCGCAATGCTTTTCGGCACCGGCAGATCACTTTTCAGGGCGATCAGCTGTTGTGACAGCAATGCCTGGTCGTGAAAGGTGATGAGTTTTTCCTTGAGTTTTTTCTGGGAGAGCTGCTCGATATTCTGATAGAGAGCGTTCAGGCTGCCGAAATCGTTAATGAGTTTTTCCGCGGTTTTCGGGCCCACGCCGGGAACACCCGGCACATTATCCGAGCTGTCGCCGATCAGGGCAAAGAGATCGTTGAGTTTTTCCGGGCCCACGTTATATTTGGCAGCAACCGCCTCGCTGTCCATCATTTTGTCCGACATGGGGTCCCAGACAACGATGCCTGGGCCTACGAGCTGGAGAAGATCCTTGTCGCCGGAAACAATGATGACGTCGTGGCCGTTTGCCGCAAGCCACCAGGCCGCGGAGGCGATCAGGTCGTCCGCCTCAAAACCTTCCAGCTCCAGGCCGGGGATATTAAAGGCCCGGGCGATTTTTCTGATATAGGGAATCTGGCAGGCGAGGTCGTCAGGCATGGGCGGCCGGTTGGCCTTGTAAGCCTCATAGATTGCATGCCGGAAGGTCGGGCCTTTGAGGTCAAAGGCCATGGCCATATAGGTGGGTTTTTTTTCGCGGATGACTCGCAGCAGGATGTTGGTAAATCCGTAAATCGCGTGGGTCGGCATCCCTTTGCTGTTTGACAGGGGCGCTATGGCGTGATAGGCCCGGTAAATATAGGCGCTGCCGTCAACAAGGTAAACAGAGTCTTGACTTTTCATGGCCGCCACTCTAACAGGCGGGGATTTTTTTGGCAATAAATTGGCAATAAAAGTGGGGGCGCACTTTTTTTTTAAGTTTGTGTAAAAAAAGTCGATATGGTAATTAGAAGAGCGTGTGTAACTGATGAGAAAAAGTTGTTATATCCCCTATTAACAAGGGCGTGAGGGCGTACAGGAGCTGATCATGAAATTAACCGATGCCATTTCCCAGATCAGGACAGACAATAAGGTTGAGGTAAAAAAAACCCGCAAGCTGGAAGGAGGTGCCGCAGGCGCCGGTCCCTCTGCGGCGGATACAGTTGATCTTTCCAGCAGTTCCCGGGATGTTCAGAAAATGAAAGAGATTCTGGCCCAGACCCCGGCGATGCGCATGGAAATGATCGAGTCCCTGAAAAAACAGATTGATGAGGGGACATATCAGGTTGATGCCCGTGATATTGCTGACAAAATGATGGATGATCTTCTCTCTGAAAATCAAACCACCTCCCAATAAACTTTCTCCTTCCTCGAAGGGTGATTGTAGCAAAAGCCGGCCGGATGGCCGGCTTTTTTTATGCCCTTGCTGCCGGCAGTTCACTAACATAAGCGCGTTCATTTGGCGGGAAAGAGCCGGCTGCAGGGGTCGTATTGCTGCGGATCAAGAACAATCTGCACCGCCAGCCGCTTGCTGGAGTTCAGGACGATCGGCCCTAAAAGGTTTGCGGTCATCTCCTGGGGCTTGTTTTTCGGAATGGTGAGGATCAAGAGAATATCCCTGTCATCCTGGTCAGAGGTTATCAAGAGTTCTTTCAAGATCTGCCGCGGAATTTCCGGCTGGTAATCCAGGCCCGTAAGCGCTGCGGGAAGAACCACGAAGGCCAGTTGCGGATTATCCAGCGACTGCAGCCACATAAAAGGGGATTTCGGGCTGTGCGCTTTCAGAATAAAACGGCTGGACTCGGGAAAGCCGAGAATGGGGCTGAGCAGGGAAATGATCCGCTCCCTGTCCACGCTAATTTCACCGAAGCGGCTGGTCTGTACCGTGATGTTTTTCTCAGCTCCGGTCTGCTCACTATCCTGTTTTAATGCATTCATTGTCTTTACTCTATCTTTTGCAAGGGGAAAACATCGGACAACATTGATAAATCATCAGGGGAATCCATTGCTGCCTTTTTATTTTCTTCAAGAATGCGCAGATAGATTTCCTCTCGATGGATAACGACCTGATCAGGGGCCTCGACACCCAGCTTGACAAGGCCGCCTTTGTTTTCCAGCACTCTGATTTTGATGTTATCGGCAATAATAATCGCCTCGCCAACCTTTCTGGAAAGGATAAGCATGGATTTGTTCTCCTCAAGAAGTGTCCGAGCCTGCCTGGAACCGGCAAGACCTGTTTCCCCGTATGACAAAAAAATCAACGTTACTCTAACACTTCTTCCTACAAATAATCAACAAGGCTGAGCTGCATGGTTTTGGCGGCGGCGCTGAGTGCCGCCTGGTACGCCACTTCCTTGGCCTTCAGATTCAGGATGGCTTCCGTCAAATCGGTGTCCTGTTTCTCTGAAAGATTTTCCTTGTTGGCCAGCTCCAGGTTGGCATAAATCTCGTTTTGAATGGTGATGCGGTTCGCCCTGGCGCCGAAATCGGAAATCTGGGTGGACAGAGAGGACATTACGTTGTCCAGGTCTTGCAGGGATTTGGTCAGTCCCTGGTTCTGCAGCTCATGGTCATTGATGCCGAAGGCGTTGAGGGTATTGCTGCTATCATCGCTGATGTTAAAGGTGTAGCGGCCGGGGTCGGAGCTGTCAATATGCAGATGGCCGCTGTTGTCCCAGCTGCTGCTCAAACCCGGGATGCCGTTGATCTTCTCGGCGATTGTTGCAGGGGTGTCTAGGGTGATGTCCACCGGAATTTTCATCTCCACCTCAACCGGGGGATAAACATCATGGTCTGTCACCGTAATGGTGAATGAGCCGGTCTGAAATTTCTCCTCCAGCGGATCTTCGGGATTATTTAAAGAATCCAATGTCACATTGAGGTTGTCCTGGGCGTAAATGCTGGTGACAAAGGTGTAGTTGCTGCCCCGCAGATAATCTTCCACTTCCTTGAGGGCCTGGAAAACACCGGTGTTGGCAACGGCATCTTTACCGTTTTTGGCAATTTCTATCTTGCTTTGCGCACCGACCTTGATTTCCGCATCATTGTCCCGGTCGCCGGTATAGCGGACGTTGTTGGCCAACTGGGCAACGGAGAGCACGGAAAGCTTGCCATCGCTGGCTATGTCGGCGGATTCGCCTGTTGACAGCGCACCGCCGGTAAGACCGATGGCGGCAAATCCAGGCTCTTCACCACCCGGGGGATAGGGGGTGGAGAGAGCGCTTTCCAGCATGAAGGTGCGCTCGGACAGGAGTTGGATGGTGCCGGAATAGACCTTGTCCGCGGCGCCTATTGGTGCCGCGCCGTTTAAGCGGGTGATGGAATTGCCGGTGGCTGTGGTCTGGATATGCAGATTGCGGCCGTCGATGGCCTTCAGGCCAAGCTGGCCGTTGGCGTTGCGGGTAGCCACCATGCCGGTATTGGCCTGCTGGGCGTTGATGGCGTTAAGCAGTACATTGTCGTCATCTCCGTCGATAATTGCCGTCGGCCCTGAGGCGGCAAAGATATCAACGCCGTTGATGATCAGATCGCCCGCACCGATGGTGCCGGCCGAAACCGTCGCCGGCGCCTGCCGGAAAACCGGGGTTACTTCCGCCGTCACGCCGGTGCCGGGGACGGTCGCGCCGCTCGCGTTCACCCAGTCCTGGCTGATGCGGTTGATGGCCGCAGCCTTTGCCTCGGCTGAAGAGGAAGAAAAGACATCCGATACCCCGTCGGAGGTGATGGTATCCACCGGTATGCCGTTTATGATCAGGTCGTTTGCTTCAAGCGGGGTGCCATAGACCAGGCTGCCGTCGCTGGCCGCATCGGCAAAGCCGACTCCCCCGCCGCCCAGGCCGAGGATATCCAGCACGGTGTCGTCCGGATAGTTGGCGCTGCTCAGCTCAAAGGCCTCGGTTGACTGCAGGGAGATCTGGCCGGTGTTGCTGCCGGCGCCCACGGAATGAACACCTGCGGCAAGACCGGAGGTTGCGGCCGCTGGGCCGGCAGGGTTGGCCGTCTCGCTCAGGGCGCTGATATTGATGTCCGATTCGTCGCCCGTCATGGCGTTGGTCAGGACCACGGTGCCCACGGCGCCGCCGTTGAGATTGTCGCCTACTTCCGCATGCACCCCGGTCTGATCCGTGTACCGATTAAGGGCGGTGACCGCATCGTCCGCAGGGCTAACCCCGGCGGTGGTGTAGTCGATGGTGACGCCGTTAATGGTGATGCTGACATCCGTGGGGTTGCTGTTGGCCGTTTCCGGCCCGCCGGCATAAAGCGTGGTGAGGGTGGCAGTGACCGGGGTTGTGCCGGCCGGCCAGGCAATGCTGTTGACGGCGGTTTTCAGATTGTCGGCCCCGCTCATATTGAGGCCTGAGGTGGTGCCGGCGCTCAGCACGACCGCTCCCGCATCTTCACCGTTAATCAGCAGATCCCCGGCGGCCAGATCCGTGGTGCCCAGGGTGCCGGAGAGCATGGTGTCCAGAATGGGAAAGCTGTGGCCGTTGATCCGGTAGCCGTCTATGTAACCGAGCATGAAGGGTGTCGGCTCCGTTTCCGTATAACCGGTTGTCCGAAAGCCGCCGAAGACATATTTGCCGTCCCAGCGGGTGTTGGCCAGGGTAACGGATTGTTCGAGATAAACATGGATTTCGTCGGCAATATAGGTTCTGGTGCTGGAGTTCTGGCTGTCATTGATGCCTGTCAGGGTTTTCGTCTTGGCTTGCGTGACCAGATCTTTGATGCCGGTGAGGGCCTCTTCCGAGGCGGAGATCATGGAGCCGCCAAAGGTGATATTGGACTGGTACTGGGTGATCTCGGCCAGGGTGGAGCGCATGCCCAGGGCGCTGACCATGTTGACCGGATTGTCGGAGATTTTCGACATCTGCAGCCCGGATGAGATCTGGCTGTTGAGTTTCCACATATCGGTGGTAATCTTGTTCAGATTATTGCCGATCATACTGTATATCGTGTTGAGTGTTGTCCGCATATCACACCGCCTGCAGTAAGGTCTGCATCATTTCATCCGAGGAGGTTATCAGTTTGGCCGCAGCTGAATAGGCCTGTTGAAATCTGATGAGGTCCGCCATCTCTTCATCAAGGGATACGCCGGAAGTGGCATCCTTCATGGCGCTCATCTGATCGGTAATCAGGACGTTGTAATCGTAATCCCGGCTGACAGTACGTCCCTTGATGCCGACGTCGCCCACCAGGGTATTGTAGAATCCGTCGAGGGTGTCGCTGCCGCCGCCGGTGAAACGCACATATTCATTGCGCTGGATGTTGGTGATGAGCAGGGCATTGGACTGGTCACCCCGGAAGACCTGGCCGTTGGCGCTGACGGTGCCTGCGGCGATATTATCCATGTTCTGGCTGATGGCGCCATTGACGCCGATGGAATCCGCGCTGGAACCGGTGAAAAAGGTGTTGATTCCTGCCGTGGCCAGGAAATTGGAGGTATCCCCGCCAAAGGCGAACTGGTGATTGCTGTCCGGGGTCAGCACCAGTTTGTTATCCTGGACCGTTGCCGCAACCCAGGGGGTTGACTGGCCGCTGGCATTGACGATGGAGATATTAATGGCGTCCGCTACGTCCTGCAGGGTGTAGGCCCGTTCCAGGGGGACTTCCACCGGTTGCGGCAGGGCCAGGGTATCATCACTGTTGTAGATCCACATCTTGAAGCTGCCGCCGTCTGTCTGCAATTCATTTGCATAGTCGTAACCCATCATGGAAAACAGAACCTGGTTGTCCGCACTGTCAAAGGTCAGCTGGCCGTCACCGCCTTGATCGCTGCTGCTGATGTTGCCGCCGCCGAGACCCAGTTGCTCCAGGTAGCGGTCGTCCGTGCCGCCATTGATATCGATCTGGCTCTGATGGGAAAAGAGTGACAGTTCGCCGGTGTTATGGGTGGCATCGGCCACATAGGTGCCGCTGGTCAGGCCGAGTTTGAATTCCGTGGACAGCGGATCGGTGTCCAGCCCGTCGATAATGATGCGGGACTCGTCACCGGCATTGGTGTTGCGGAGAATAATGGCATTGGCCGCCCCGCCGTTGGTGCCGTCGCCCACCAGCGCTTCAATGGTAATTTTGGGTATGTTTTCCGGAACATTGGCCGGATCGTTGTAATCCTGGATGGCCTGGTTGATGGCCGAGACCACGTTGGCGGCCAGGGTGGCCGGATCCGTGTCATTCGGCGGGCCGGATGTTGCATCAACCGTATAATTGACATCAATGCCGTTGACCTGCAGAGTGATGACCGTGCCGTCCTCGCCCGCCGCCATGGCGGTTACCCCATCGCCGGCAACCTGGGTGGTCAGCTTGGCCTGTATCCCGGTAATGGCCTCATTGATGGCCTGAGCGGCATTATAGGTCTTGGTCTTGGCCAAGCCGAAGGAGGCGGTGCCGCCCTCTATTTTGCCGATGACCCGGTCATTGATGGTCAGACTGCCGGCCGGGATGGTTTCCGTGGCCAGAGCCTGGTCCAGGGTGCTGGTGAGCAGGGTGGTGTTAGCCGCCGGGGCGGCGCTGGTAAGCTGTTCGGAAAAAGAGGTCAGGCCGACTCCCTGGCTGTGCTGCTGGTTTACTTCCCGGATCAGGGCGTTGGCCAGTGCATCCAGGCGGCCGAGATAATTTTCCGGCACCCCGGGTTTGACCTGGTCGAATATTTCCATCCAGCCGCCGAGATTACCTCCCACCTCCGCACCAGTGGCGATGGCGGTTTTGGTCTGGGTGCCGTTGGCGTTGGTGCTGATCCATTGCAGCTTGTCATCCTGCCAGTCAATCTGCCATGCCTCATTGTTTTCCACCAGGGTATGCCCATCGCCCATGAGAATGGTGTAGGCCCCTGTCCCGGTCTCGAAATAATTGACCTCCACGTATTTGGACAAATCATTAAGCACGATGTCCCGCTGGTCGCGCAGGTCGTTCTGCTTGTTCAAATCGGTTTCCGATGAAGAGATCTGATCGTTCAATTTGGCCAGTTGTTTGGTGAGAGCATTGACGTCGTTAACCGCCGAGCTGAGACTGGCATCAATATCATATCTGGTTTGCGTCAGTTCGCTGGTCATGTTGTTAAACTGATCAATGAGGATTTCGGCCTTCTGTACCGTTGAATCACGAGTGGACTGGCTTTCCGGATAGGAGGCCAGGGTCTGCCAGCTGGCCCAGAATTCACTCATCAGTTCATTAATCGCCATACCGGGTACCTCGTTGAAGGAGGTTTCCACCAGGCGCATGGACTGCTGCTGTGTCTCCAGGTTGCTCAGCGTGGAGTTCTGGCCGATCAGTCTTTTTACCATGAACTGGTCGTAATGACGGTTGATCTCCATGCCCCGCACGCCGTTGCCGAAAAAGCCGGCTCCTTCCGGGGTAGGCAGGTTAGGGGTAAGGGTCAGGGTTTGCCTGGTGTAGCCGGGGGTATCGACATTGGCGATATTATGGCCTGCCACGGAAACCGCCTGCTGGTGAGCAAGCAGCGCCTCTTTGGCAGTGTTTAATATCTGGGAAATACCGACCATGGTCAGACCTCTCTGCTTACCAGGGAAGGAGCAGAGGATTTTCTCTGCTGGCATCCCCGCATACTGTAAAGCCGATCCCCGGCAACCTCTCCGCAGATAAGCGAGATGGCGTCGTTGAGATAGCCCAGGGTATCACTGGCGAAACGCTTGTTGATGAGATTATTGCTGCTGATCTTTTCCCGCAGTGCCGCCAGCTGATCGCGATATTTTTTGACGGCCAGAGTCTGCTCGCGGGTCATAAAAGGGATCAGCTCGGCAAGTTTGATCATCTTTTTATTATTCTGTGGATTGGTGGTGACAATCCGTCTGGCCACCTCCTGCAGGGAGTGGTCGAGCTGGGCAATCTTGGCAAGCTCGCACTCTTTCTTTTTGGTCAGAGAAATCAGCGAGGCAACATTCATATTGATCAGGGCGTGCTTTTCCTCTTCCAGGATGGCGAGAAAGCCCGCGGAGATGGCAATCTGGCGTTTCAGGATATCGAGAATCAGCGGCAGCGGAAAGTCCTGTCCGTTTTGCGGGAAACCGGTGAAATCCTCGGCCTGGTCATTTTTCATCGCAGTTTGTGCATTCATTTTTGTCCGTCCTCGCCTGCAGAGGGCTTGATTGTCCGGCTTAATTGCTTATAGAGAAGTTCGCCGATACCCATTCCCTTGCCATGGGCCCATTCTTTTGTCATTTCTTCATCGAGCATGGATTGGTATATCTTTTCACCGTAACTTTTTTCAAAGAGGCCGCCTTCCGGGATACTTTCGCGCATGGAGGAAAGCATTTTGTTTAACAGGATTGCCTCGAAATCCTTGCAGGCGTCCAGCAGCTTCTTTTTCTCGATGGATTCGGCAAACTGCTTCTCATTTTTATTATCGACCGACTGCAGGGATTTCTGAAATTGAATTGATGACGGGGTGATACTTTCCATTTAAATAATCTCCAGATCAGCATCCAGGGCGCCTGCCGCCTTGATTGACTGCAGGATGGCTATGAGATCCCGCGGGGTGACGCCGACGCCGTTTAAGGCGCTGACCAGATCACCCAGGGTGGCCCCTGAACTCAGGGCGACAAGCTTGTTTTCCTGATCCCGGGCCGTGACATTGCTGTTTTCCACCTGGGAAGGTATGGTCTTGTTGTTGGACACCTGGACGCTCAGGTTGCCGTGGGCAACGGCAAGCTCCTTGATTTTCACGTCCTTGCCCATGACAATGGTGCCGGTTCGCTCATCAATGACGACCCGGGCCACGCTATCCGGCACAATCTCCAGATTTTCGATGGCCGCCATGAAGGACACTTCACTGCCTGCAAATTTTTCCGGGACAGAGATACTGACCGTGCCGCTGTCCTTGGCGTTGGCGTATGAGCCTTCCAGCAGGGCATCAATGGCATTTATCGCCCTGGACATGGTGGTGAAGTCCGGGGTGTTGAGGTGCAGGACAATTTCCTGTTTGCCGGTAAAGGATACCGGCACCTCCCGCTCCACCGTGGCGCCGTCCGGGATGCGGGCCACGGTGAGATGATTTGCCTGGACCCGTTCATTGGTGCCGGTGTCGACCTGGAAACCGCCGATGCTGACCGGTCCCTGGCCGACGGCATATACTTTCCCGTCCAGGCCTTTCAAGGGGGTGGCAATCAGGGTTCCCCCCTGCAGCGATTTGGCGTCGCCCAGGGTGGACAGCGTTACATCAATGGTCTGGCCGGTCTTGACAAAGGCGGGCAGGGTGGCGGTCACCATGACGCCGGCGACGTTTTTGACCTTCACATCGTCCTTGTTCACATGGACACCCATGTTTTCCAGCATATTGATCAGGGCCTGGCTGGTAAAGGGCGACTTGTTGCCGTCGCCGCTGCCGTCCAGACCGACCACCAGGCCGTAGCCGACCAGCTGATTGGAACGGATGCCTTTTACCGAGGCGATATCTTTCAGCCTGACCGCCCCGGCCTCGTTCAGCGGGGCCAGCAAAACACTTATTATGACCAGCAGGATGGAAAATTGTGAGAATTTCATACGTACTCCTTTAGCATCACGCAGTATGTTGATCATCTCTCAGAGCAAACGGTGTGCCGCCATGGTAAGGACCTGACAAAAATAAAAAAATACATAATAACAAGCTGATAGGCGTGCGGAGCTTGATGCGGTTCCGAAGAGGCGCAAGGGGAAGGGAAAAAATTGCCTAGCCCGGTTTCCCTTCATGACCGCTTTTTAAAACGGCCAGAGAATATCCACACCCCTGGCCAGCCAGCCCGGCTGCTGCTTGTCGTTGAGAACACCTGTGCCGCTGTATTCGATGCGGGCATCGGCAATATTGGTGGATTTGATCGAGTTGCCGGGGCTGATATCCTGAGGCCGGACCAGCCCTGAAAGAATGATGAACTGGGTCTCGTTGTTGACCCGGATCTCCCGGTAGCCCTGAATCACCAGGTTGCCCTCCATGGTGACGTCAATGACCCGGGCGGAAATGGTGGCGGTCACCGTGCTGGTTCTCTCGGTGGTTCCCTTTCCTTCAAAGTCGTTCTGCAGGTCAACCTCCAGACTTTTGTCTGAGGGGGTAAAATTGGCGTTTTTGCCGCTGAGCCATTTTTCAAAGCCGAAAAATTGGGTAATGCCTGCGGCTACGCTGGATTGCCGTTCGGTTTTGGTCCGGGCGTATTTCTTGCCGTTGGAGGTTTCGACAATGTCAACCGTGACGATATCACCCACCCGGCAGGCCCGGTTGTCCCTGTAGAGATCCATGGATTGCTCGCTGTAGAGCGAGCCCTCCTGGGGGGCGAGCTGTTTGGTGCGGACTTCCGGCAGGCTGTAGCGGTCCGGCATGGTGGTGCGGCCGGGATCAGAGGTTGAGATACACCCGGCAAACAGGAGCAGACAGCCCAGGCTGCCGGCAGAGGCTTTCAGCAATGATTTTGTTTTTTTCATAGGTCCATCCGTTTTTTTGCAAAGCAACTGAAATGTTTCATCTCCCACCCATGGTTGAGCGTCGAGAAAGGCGGCGGGATTTGCGCAAATTAGAGATCAACTTCCACTACTCCTTCGTCAACAACCCTGGCCTGCAGGACGCGGCGGCTCATGAGATTTTTCACCCGCACGATTTCGCCGATGCCGCCGGCGTTTTTCGCCTCTCCCGGCGCTGATACCTGCAACCCCCCGTTTTTGGCGATAATGGTTACCAGATCACCTCTTTTTACCAGGGGCGGGTTTTTGAGCAGATGGGCGAAGACCAGATCACCGGCCCGTAAAGACTTGTAGAGCTGTTTGCCGATGGCCTGATCGGGATTGCTGATCAGGTTGTCGCCCAGCATGGAGATATCGCGGAAATCGGTTTCAATGTCCCCGGGGCTGAGAATGCTGCGGCGGGATAGGGAATGGGAGGCCAGCAGCACCGTTCCCCAGAAATGGAGATTGGCATACATTTTTACCTTGCCGCACTCCTTGTCGTCCACGGCAAGCACAACCGAAATAAATTTTTTGCCGGGCGAGGCGCAAAGGATCTGATTGGTGAGGTGGTAGGAAAGTTTCCCCTCCGGCACCTTGAGGGAATCCGGCTGGCTCGAAAAGTCGCTGACCCGGAATTCCTCGATGTGACGGGGAATATTCTCTTTGATGATTTTCGTGAAAATTTCCTGCAGATCGCCTTGGGCCAAAACCTTTCCCGCGGCACTGGTGGTGTCCTGGCCGGCGCCTGCCTGCAGCGGGGCCTGCGGCAGGAAAAGACAGAAAAGGATGACAAGAAACTGTAAATGGCCCATGTCTGACTACCTTACCAGATTGTTGGAAATTTCCAGGAGCTGATCAGCCGTAGTGACCCCCTTGGAATTGGACTCAAAGGCGCGCTGGGTAATAATGAGATTAACCATCTCTTCGGTAACATTGACGTTGGAGGTCTCCAGCATGCTCTGGGCAATAGTCCCCATGCCGTTAATGCCGGGATTTTCTTCCCGGGGATCGCCCGAGGCGTCAGAGGGCAGAAAAAGGTTGCTGCCCACCGCCTTCAATCCGGCAGGATTGACAAAATCAAACAGTGTCACCTGAGCCGAAGCGATAGTCTGCTGGGCCGCATCCAGGGCGGAGAGCATGCCGCCCGAGTCAATCTGGATGGCTACGGTCTCAGGGGGGACAGCGAATTCCGGCTGCAGGCGGTCGCCATTACTGGTGACAATGTAGCCGTCCTTGTCCAATTTGAATGCCCCGGCCCTGGTGTAATACTCAATTCCATCCCGGACGATCTGAAAAAAGCCCCGGCCTTCAATGGCCCAATCGAGCTCGTTGCCGGTCTGGGAATAATCGCCCTGGGTAAAGATTTTGTAGACAGCGGTGGGGCGCACCCCCATGCCGACCTGTATGCCGGTGGGTACCTGGTTTCCGCCCACCGTCTCCGCCCCCACCGCCCGCAGGGAGGTATAAAAAAGATCCTCAAACTGGGTCTGGCTTTTTTTAAAGCCACCGGTATTGACATTGGCCAGATTATTGGAAATGACGTTGAGCTGCATTTCCTGGGCGTTCATGCCGGTGGTGGAAGTAAAGAGTGCTCTGATCATGTTTTTCTCCTGCTGTTGCGTAGATTTTTTA